>DAOTVT010000067.1:0-8518 GCA_034436295.1 Anaerolineae bacterium
CTTGTCAGACTACGGCGCATTATACCCGCGCAGACGGCGTTTGGCAAAGGGCTGAACCCAGCGGGCTCGGTTCCGTTTGTGTTGGCGAGCATGCCGAAGGGATAGGGAACCGCGAATCGCGCGAATAAACGCGAATGGAAACAGATATTCGTGTTCATTCGCGCTTATACGCGGCTACAACATCTCCGCTCCGCAGGTGGAGAGGGGGGCGAGGGGGTGAGGTCGGCACGGCCGCGCAGGTCCAGACCCCAAGGGTCTCGGAGACCCTTGGGGTCTTCAACGCCAGCCCGATGCTTCAGCGTCGGGCGCAGTACCCTTCGCGTAGATTCGTGTTATTCGTGGATGATCATGGCCCGTCGGGTGAGGTCGGCACACCGCGCGTGGGCGGCGCACCGTGCCGCGGTTGACGGCGTGCCGCCCCGCGTTTTACACTACAGGCATGGGCGCCGAACAGAAAGTTCCGCAGCGGATAAGGCACGCCATACGGCTGGCGGCATGGGGGTTTGTGGCGCTCCTGGCGGTGGGGCTGGTCGTCCGTTTCTGGCAGCCGCTGCTGGGTCTGGTCTCCCAGCAGGACAATCTGCGCCGGTGGGTGGCGGGGTTCGGCTGGGCGGCCCCGCTGGCCCTCATCGCGCTGCAAGCCGTGCAGGTCATTCTCGCGCCGCTGCCCGGCCAGGTGGTGGGGCTGGTCTCGGGCTACCTGTTCGGCGTGTTCTGGGGCACGATCTACAGCGCCATCGGCGTCCTGCTGGGGGCCTGGGCGGTGATGACGCTGGCCCGCAAACTGGGCCGGCCCTTCGTGGAGCGGGTAGTCCCGCCCGCGCACCTCCGCCGGTTTGACGGCTGGATTCAGCGGGCGGGGCCTGCGGCGTTCTTCCTGCTATTCCTGCTCCCCTTCGTGCCCGACGACTCCATCAGCATCCTGGCGGGCCTGACGCCCATCCCCATCTCGCTGCTGATGATTCTGGCGGCCATCGGGCGGCTCCCCAGCCTCCTCGCGGCGGCGCTCATCGGCGACCTGTCGGCAAGCCTGACCGCAGGCCAATGGCTGGGGCTTATCGCGCTCTCGGCGGCGCTCGGCGCGCCCGTCCTCGTGTACCGGCGACGGCTGGAGTCCTGGGTGGAGCGACTGGCCGCGAAGTTCGGACGGCGCGACTAGGGCGCAGCGCACCCTACGTTCAGGCGAGGCCCTTCATGCGCAGGAAGTCGCGCACCGCCGAAAGCAACGCGTCTATGTACTCCTGCGTCGTGGCCTTGCCCATGTGCCCGATGCGGAAGATTTTGCCCTTGAGCGGACCGATGCCGCCGGCGATCATAAGCCCGCGCTCCTTTTCCAGGTACGCGGCCATCTCGGAGACGGGGAACTCGGGACGCGCCCGCACCGCCGACACCACCGGACACGAATACCGCCCCTCCACCAGCATGGAGAAGCCCATCTCGCGCAGGCCGCGGCGAACGGCCTCGGCGGCCGTGGCGAAGCGGGCGAAGTGATGTTCCAGCCCCTCGCGTTGGATGCGCCGCAACGACGTATTCAGCGCGCGGACGACGCTGGTGGGCAGGGTTACGGGGAAGGGGTGCCAATCCGCCCAACGGATGGCATAATCGCGCCACGTCCGCAAATCCAGATACCAGCCATGGTGGCGCGGCCCGCCCTTGTCCATCCACTCCCACGCCCGCTGGCTCACGGAGACGATGGACAGCCCCGGCGGCGCTTCCAGTGCCTTGTTCGCCACCGTAACGAGGAATTCAATCCCCAGGCGGTCCACATCCACCGGAACGCCGCCCGCCGACGCCACGGCGTCCACGATGACCGGCAGCCCGAACTCGTGGGCCACGCCGACGATCTCGTCCAGCGGGTTGAGGACGCCCGTAGAGGTCTCGTGATGCACGAAGGCCAGCGCCTTGATGCCGGGTTCCTGCGCCAGGCGCTTGCGCAGCCGTTCGGGTTCCACCGGCGTCCCCCACTCAAAGTCCTCCACCACCGGCTCCAGCCCCGACCCCCTCGCCACGGCGGTCAGGCGGTCGCTGAAGAAGCCGCTGACGGGAATGAGCACCTTCTCGCCCGTGTGGAGCAGGCTGCCCATGCACGCGTCCAGGCCGGCCGTCCCAGGCCCGGACATCAGGAAGACGTCGCCCGAAGCGCCCAGCACCATGCGGGTCAGGTCTTGCGTCTCGCGGTACAGGCGCACGAAGTCGTCGCCGTAGTGGGCCACCACCTGCTCGCCCATCACGGCCAACACATCCTCAAAGACATCCACGGGGCCGACGATGAACATCTTCTTCATGACCATCCTCCTCACAGCGCCATTGCTCTCGGCAGAACGGGGCCATTGTAGCACCTCCCTGGCCTGCGCGCAAGATTCCCCGCGCCAGATTGTTCAATCTCCAAAAACCTGCTATACTTGGAGCCGACGGATTACACACGCTCGGCACAAGGAGCAGAGAATGGCAGAGTGGCCCGTCATAGACTTCCACGTCCATGTGGCGCGCCCTGAAGACTACCACCCGTGGGTCGTGGAATGGATGCAGTCGCTCCTGAAGAGGGCGTCCCTGGAGCAATTCCGCGATCTGATGACGCCCGAAGGATTGCTGGCCGTGATGGACGACTGCGGCATATCCCATGCGGTGATCCTCCCCGACATGCATCCCAAGACCGTGGGCCTGGTTACCAACGAGTTCGTCGCCGAGTTCTGCCGCGGCCACGAACGGCTCATCCCCTTCGCCAGCGTGAACCCTCACCTGGTGCCCAGCCCCCGCGAGGAGTTGCGCCGCTGCCTGGATGATTTGGGCATGCGCGGGCTGAAGATGGCCCCCACCTACGCCCACTTCTACCCCAACGACCCGTCGCTGTACCCGTTGTACGCCCTGGCCGAGGAGCGGCAGATTCCCGTCATGTTCCACACCGGCTCGTCCGTGTTCAAGGGGGCCAAAATCAAGTTCGGCGAGCCGATGCTCCTGGACGAGGTCGCCGTGGACTTCCCGAACCTCACCATCCTTCTCGTCCACAGCGGGCGCGGGTTCTGGTACGATCAGGCGGCGTTCCTGGCGCGCCTGCACCCGAACATGTACATGGAGATCGCCGGCCTGCCCCCGCAGAAACTGATGACCTACTTCCCCGAATTGGAGCGCCTGGCCGACAAGGTGATCTTCGGATCCGACTGGCCCGGCCTGCCCAGCCTGAAGAAGAACATTGAGGACATCCGCGCCTTGCCGCTGTCGGACGAGGCCAAGGAGAAGATTCTGTACCGAAACGCCGCGCGCCTTTTGCGCATCCAAACATACGAAACGCGTTCCAACTCATAACATCACAGAAAGGAGATTCGCAAGATGAATTGGCTCAACTTCCTCAAGGTCATGGAGATGGACGAAAAAGCGGCTTGGGAGAAGTACAACCTGGCCGCCAGCCTCGCCGAGGACCCCGAACTCAAAGCCATGTTGCTCAAACTGCGCGACGAGGAAGAGATCCACGCCGACTTTCTGGCAGACCAGTACCGGAAACTAGAGAAGATGCTGAAGAAGTAGGAGGCCGACATGCCCAAGATCACACGCGACACCAAACTGACCGACGCGTGGCAGATGGCCATCCGTCGGGAGAAGGCCGCGCTAGAGTTCTACACGCAGGCGCTAGAGGTGGTGGACGACCCCGCGCTGAGGAGCCTGTTCACCTACCTGGCGGGAGAAGAGAAGAAGCACTGGACGATGCTCCAGGACGAGTACGACAAGCACTTCATGCCGGACAACTAGCGCGCTCCGGCACGCCCAACGCAGACCAGCAAAGCACGAGGCGCGGCCCAGCGGCCACGACCCCGTGCTTTGCGCTTTCTGCGCGCACCTATTCGGCGGCCGGACGGACGCCCTTCTTCGCCCGCTCAAACTCCTCCATCAGTTCCTTGCGGCGGGCCTCGTAGGCTTCCATGGCCTCGGCCTTGATCTCATCCAGCCGCTTGCGGAGATACTCCTGCGTTTCCGCGCCGGACTGCGGAGCCAGGAGCACCCCGGCCGCCGCGCCCACCAGCGCCCCGCAGATCACGCCGCCGAAAAACAGAATCGCTCGCCTCATACGCACCTCCTCGTTTGCCACAATGGCTTGCTTTATGTTACCATAGTCCGGGGCAGTTGGCAAGGAGGCCGGCAGATGATGCGCCGCGAGTCGGACAGGACGCGCCTGGTA
This sequence comes from Anaerolineae bacterium, assembly GCA_034436295.1. GTDB lineage: Bacteria > Chloroflexota > Anaerolineae > DTLA01 > DTLA01 > DTLA01. Next base: position 4,172 of record DAOTVT010000067.1, read on the forward strand.
AAAGAACTCAAGGTGCGCAAGGTTCACGTGTACCCGCGCCTGTGGTCGCTGCTCACCCTGGATGTGGCGGCCAGGTTCTCCAGCCAGTGGGAGCCGGTGGATCGGCTGGCGCAACTGCTGCTCCAGATGCCGGTGGGCGCGTTGCAGTTCCTGGCGGAAAGCCCGACGGGCGTCTTCATCATCAGCCCGGCCGAGACGGAATATGTCCCCGGGCCGGCGGCCATTGGCAAGATCAAGGCCGAGAATGTGGTGTTCGTGTCGGCGCGGGCGCTGCTGGAGGCCGAGACCGACGCGCTTCGGGCCATCGCCCACCTGTACGACCACCTGCTGGGCTGCATGGGGGCCGCGGGCGGGCCGCGCCTCTCCGACGGCGTCGGCATCACGCCCGCCTGGACGGAAGTCGGCACGCAGATTGTGCGCCTGTTCGCCCTGGAGCACAATCCCGACCCCATCTGCCGCAGGAGCGCGGCCGACTACTTCGCGCAGTCCCTGGCGCTGTACATCACCCAGCCGCGCGCGCTGAACGTGGCCGATCCGAACATGCACAAACTGCTCCAGCGCTCCTTTTTCTCCGAGACTTTCTGGAGGCGAACGCATGCAGAACAATAGACCCCTGTTCGTTGAACGAATCCGCCGCGCGGCCAGCGACGCCCAGGCTCAAGGGCTGGCGGGGCTTGCCGTCGTCCCCGGCCCCAACCTGCGCTACCTCACCGGCCTGGCGATGCACCCCAGCGAACGCCTTGCGCTGGCGCTGTTCGTCGCGGGGAAATCCCCGGCCTTCGTCGTGCCGGCGTTTGAGGCCGAGCGGGTTGGCCAGGGGGCCGCGGTGCCCGCCGACGTGTTCGCGTACACCGACGAGGAAGGCCCGCGCGCGGCTGTAGGCCAGGCCTGCCGCCACCTGGGCTTGACCGGCGAGCGGGTGGGAGCCGAGTCGCTCCACATGCGCCTGATGGAACTGCAATGGTTGCGCGAGGCGGGCGTGGAGGTCGCAGCCGCCGACGATATCTTCGCGGGCGCGCGCCTGCGCAAGGACGCGGCCGAAATCGCCGCGATGCGCGAGGCCATCGCCCGCACCGAACGGGTGCTGCGCGCCTTCCTGCCGGAGATACGGCCGGGCCGCACCGAGCGCGAACTGGCCGCGCGGCTGCGGGCGATGCTGCTAGACACTAGTGGCGAAGACGTGGCGTTCTCGCCCATCCTGGTCGCGGGGCCAAACACGGCACTGCCCCACGGCACGTCGTCCGAGCGCCCGCTCCAGACCGGCGACCTGGTCATCCTGGACTGCGGCATCTACTACGCGGGCTACGTTTCGGACATCACCCGCACGTTCGCCGTGGGCGCGGTGGAGCCGGAACTTCGGCGGGTGTACGATGTCGTCCTGGAGGCCAACCGCGCCGGGCGGGAGGCTTGTCGGCCGGGCGTGGCCGCGCAGGAGGTGGACCGCGCCGCGCGAGGCGTCATTCGCGCCGCCGGCTACGGCGATGCCTTCACGCACCGCACCGGCCACGGCATCGGGCTGGAGGTGCACGAGCCGCCCTACATCGTGGAAGGCAATGCGCTCCCCCTGGAGCCGGGGATGACGTTCACGGTGGAGCCGGGCATCTACCTTCCCGGACGGGGCGGCGTGCGCATTGAGGACGATGTCGCCATCACCGCCGACGGGGCCGAAGTGCTGACCTCATTCCCGCGGGAATTGATGGTGTTGTAGGTAGGGGCGACGCATGCGTCGCCCCTACGGTCGCCCCTACTTCACGTCCACCCACCTGTCCTGCAATTTCTCCAGGACCTGGGGCAGGGTCGTGTACTCCATCTCGTCCATGGGCAGGCGGTGCGGCTCAAACGGGCCATGCCGCCGCAGATGATCCATGAGGGCATTGCACTGCTGTCGCGCCTGGTCAAATCCCGGGTCGTCAAACAGGTCGCGCGGCCCCACCAGTTGCCCGTCGGCGATCTGGAACCCCAAAGCCGCGACCCGCGGCGGGCCGTCAAAGCGGCTGGTCTGCGCGTAACGCAGCGGCACCGGCATCAGCGGCGCGAAGAAACTCCCCCGCATGCACCCCTCCACCACATGCGGCATGGTGAAGGGTTCCAGAATCTCGCCGATGGCCGGGAACTGATTCTGGCTGCGCACGATGCACACCGGGTCGTCCTTGCCCACGTACTTGCCCGCGATGAGGCTGAGCCGCTCGGTGGACGATGCCGCCGCGATCTCGCCCTTCTTGGTGTACACCGCCTTCACCACATATCGGGCCGTGGCTCCGATGAGGGCCAGCAGGTCATAGACCTCGGCCGGGCAACTGAACACGATGGCCTTGGCGCTTTTCACGTCGTAAACCTCAATGTTGAACCCATCATGGAGCGAAGGCGAGATGACCAGCCCCGCCGTGTTGAACGGGTCCACAAACATCCGATACAGCGGCATGTTCCAGGCCCCGGCGGCGGTCTTGTCGGCCATGAAGATGACAATTGGCTCCGAGGGCCGCTCCACGAAAGTCATCTCGGCCACGCCAGGCCCCATCCCGCGCACGTTGCCCGAGAACGCGTCGGCCAGCAAATCCTGCCCCGCGCCGTACAGATGCAGCGAGCGCGCCACTTCGGTGCACGCCTCAAACGTGTTCCAGGCCAACTGATGGATGGTCTCGCTATCGTTGCCGAGCCTGTGCGTCATGATGAGGTTCAAATCGTCGCCGCAGTAGGACACGTGGAAGTCCACAAGCGTGCCCCGCGACTTGGCTTCTTGCAGGGCCTCCTGCGCCCTCTGGATCAGGGCCGGATGGCTCGCAGAATGCCCTACGTACCCCCCGATGTCGGCCTTGATGACGCTGATGGTCAGTTCCTTCATAGTTGCCTCCTTGCTGTTGTATTTTTCCACAAGAGGCGGTGCCGGCCTCTAGTGGAGGAATCGCTCTATGAACGTAACCGACTGTGCGCCTGCCAGCGCGATCAACGTGGTCTTCATCGTCTTGCCCGCCCAGCAGAAGAGCAGAAACTTCCAGACCGGGTACTTGAGCGCCCCGGCGGCCATGCCGGCCAGGTCAAAGAAGGGGTTGGGGATGAAGGAAAGCGTGAGGATGGTCAGCGCGCCGTTCCGCCGCATCCATGCCGTGATCTGCTCGTAGCGGGCGCGGTTTTCAATCAGGGCGCGCCCGCTGAACCCGGCCAGGTAGCCGGTCAACTCGCCGAGCGCCTCGCCGACCCCCGCCGCCAGGCCCACGAGCACCGGCTTCAGCACCGCGCCCATGGCGAACACCACGGCCAAACTCGGCGCCGGCAGGATCACCGTCGCGTTGCCCGCCAGGCTCACCAGAAACACGCCCGGATAGCCATACGCGGCGAACTGTTGCAGCCGGTCGCGGAAGTACACGATGAGGCCCGTAACCCCCAGGACGATGAGCAGCACGAAGATGCGGATGACCGTCATGCGAGCGCGTTGCGCGCGCTCCTGTGCCGCGGTTTCGGCCCGTGCTTCCGCCATCCCCTACTTCTCCTCTATCACCACCGTGAGGATGCGGTCTCCGCTGAACGTCGGGTTGGTGCGCGGGTCGCGCGGCGTCAGCGCCTTGAGCACATCCATGCCCGACACCACCTTGCCAAACACGGCATGGTGCCCGTCCAGGTGGGGCTGGGGCGCGTAGGTGATGAAGAACTGGCTGCCGTTGGTGTTGGGGCCGGCGTTGGCCATGGAGAGGATGCCCTCGGAATCGTGCTTGAGGTCGGGGTGGAACTCGTCAGCGAACTGGTATCCAGGCCCGCCCGAGCCGGTGCCGGTGGGATCGCCGCCCTGCGCCATGAATCCAGGGATGACGCGGTGGAACGTGGTGTTGTCGTAGAATCCCTGCCGCGCCAGGAACACGAAGTTGTTCACCGTCTTCGGCGCCTTGTCGGCAAACAGTTGGATGCGGATGTCGCCCTTCTCGGTCTTCAGGATGGCGAAGTACTGCTTCGCGGGGTCAATGGTCATCGGGGGCGGGGAACTCCACTGCTTTGGCTTTGCCATATTCGCATTTGTCCTTTCCATCGCCGCCCAGGTTACGGCGATCAGCACGACGGCCAGCAGGACACCCAGCCCGCCGACCAGCACGCGGTTCCTGCGGGCCCAGTCGGAGATTCGCGCCCAGCGAGCGGGTTTCGGTGCCTGACGGCGAACATTCCTCGGCTGCCTGGGCTTGCCGCGACCCTTTTTCGCCTTCTTACCCATGCGCCCTCCCAATGCCCGGTGCGCCGATGCGCCACACCTTGCCCGCGCTCGCCCCAGCGCCCCGCGTCGCGTTGACGGCATCCACGACCAGCGGAGCCTCCGCCACAATCCAGGCGAAGTCATACGCGCTGTGGGCGGCCAGGATCACG
>DAOTVT010000068.1:0-59059 GCA_034436295.1 Anaerolineae bacterium
GTACCTCCCAACACTAGCGTTTGGGGCTTGAGTTGACATAGCCGCGCAAGTGCGTGTACAATACGAGCGGTGGGATTGCGTATAGGCTTCTCGCGCAGGAGCGCGCCGGTTTGCCTGGTCGGGAGGAAGAATGAACGAACGCCAACTTCTGATGATCCCTGGCCCCATTTCGTTTGACCCCGCTGTGTTGCGCGCCATGTCCATCCCCACGGATAGCCACGTCAGTGCGGAGTTCATTGATCTGTTTGGCCAGGCGCTGGACGATATGCTGCAGGTCTTCCTAGCGCCTCACGGGTATCCGTTCGTTGTGGCAGGCTCGGGCACGCTGGCGATGGAACTGGGGCTGGCCAACCTGGTGGAGCCGGGCGACAGGGTGCTGGTGCTGCGCACGGGCGTGTTCGGCGAGCGGTTCAGCGACATCGCCCGCCGCCAGGGGGCCGAGGTGGACGAAATCGTGGCGCCGCTGGGCGAGGTGCCCGACCTGGCGCAGGTGGAGGCCAAACTGGCGTCGGCCCCGTACAAAGTCATGACCGTAACCCACGTGGACACGTCCACCGGCGTCGCGACCGACGTCAAGGCGCTGGCCGCCCTAGCCCAGAAGCACGGCGCGCTGTCGGTTGTGGATGGCGTGTGCGCGACGGCGGGCATGGAGTGCCGCCAGGAAGAGTGGGGCGTGGACGTGTACCTCACCGCGTCGCAGAAGGCGATATCGGTGCCGCCCGGGCTGGCCCTGCTGGTGGCCAGCGAGCGGGCGATTGAGGCTTTCCGGCGCCGCAAGACGCTGGTGCGCAGTTACTACGCCGACTGGGGCAAGTGGCTGCCCATCATGGAAGCCTACCGCCAGCGCAAAGCCGCCTACTTCGGCACGCCGGCGGTCAACCTCGTGTACGCGCTCAGGGTCAGCCTGGCGCAGATTCTGGCCGAGGGGATGGATGCGCGGTTCCTGCGCCACCGGCGGCTGAGCGATGGGTTCAAGGCGGCGATGGCGGCCCTGGGGCTGCGGCAGGTGCCGGCGCGCCCGGAGATTGCCGCCACGACGCTGACGGCGGTGTACTATCCCGATGGCGTGGGCGCCGAGTTGTTGGGCAAGATCGCGGCGGAGGGCGTGGTGGTGGCGGGCGGCCTGCACCCCGACATCAAGACGCGCTACTTCCGCGTGGGCCACATGGGGCCGGCGGGGCCGTCCGACATCCTGGCGACGGTCGGCGCGATAGAGCGCGGCCTTGGGGCGTTGGGCTATCCGGTGGAACTGGGGCGCGGGGTAGAGGCGGCCCAGCGCGCCATGGGCGTGTAGAGCGCGGGGGGCGCCCGCTCGTACTGGCGAGGAATGGCCTCCGCTGTACGGAGCCGCCAACAACGGGCCGAACCGAGACGGCGTTTGGGTGAATTTCGCGGGAATTGAACCTTTGGGACAACGCCGTTGTATTTGCAAATAGAGGGAGTGTTTGTTGTGGCAGAGAGTGCGGACGCTGCCCTCGTCTCGCAAGCGCAGTCGGGCGACATCGGGGCCTTTGAGGCGCTGTACAAGAAGTACAGCACCATGGTGTTCCGCACGGCCTACGCCATCCTTCGCGACCGCTACGCCGCCGAAGAGGTTACGCAGGAATGCTTCGTGCGCGCGTACCGGAGCATCGGGCGCGTGGTGGAATGCGAGTCGCTGGGGCCCTGGCTGCATCGGATCGCCGTGAACCTGAGTTACAACTGGTGGCGGCAGGCGCAGCGTTATCGGATTCTGCCGCTGGACTTCCTGGCGGCGGGGGAGCATTCGGCCCGAACCGAGTCGCCCCAGGTGGCGCTTCACCGCGCCGAAGTGAGCGACGTGCTGGCGAAGGCGCTGGATACCCTGGGGTTTGACCAGCGGGTGGCGTTGGTGCTGTTCTATCTCGGCGGTTTCTCCCTGGAGGAAATCGCCTACGTCCTGGATTGCCCGGTGGGCACGGTGAAGTCCAGGCTTCACTACGGGCGCGCGAAATTGAGGCGCGTGCTGGAACAGTTGCGGCAAGCAGAGCCAGAGGTCGTGTACGAGTTCTGATGATGTGGGGACGAGCACGTAGGGTTTCGGACGAGGAGTTGGACTGGGCGATCCGCGATGCCCTGCGCGCGGAGACCGAGGGGCTGGAGCCCTCGCCGCAGGTGTGGCAGCGCGTGCGCGCGCGGATTGAGCATCCGCAGCCTGAGCCAGACCGGCAGGCCCGCGGGATCGTGTGGCAAACCCGCCTGGCCAACCTGCTCCAGGGGGCGGTGCTCGCGGTCCTGGTGCTGGGGTTTGGCCTGGGGCTTAGCCGCGGGTTCCCCACGACCGTATGGAATCGCACGGCCGTGCCGACGGTTGTCGCGGTTGCCTACAGCAAAGCGCCGGGCCGGTATCCAAAGGATGTGCTCAACGCCAAACGGCTGATGCAACTGGATCAGCAACAACCTGCACCTGGGGACTGGCGCTGGCCCCAATAGGCTTGACGAAATGCAAGGATATGCTATAATAGCATAGACTCGCTGTACCGAGTTGTTCCGTGCATCACGTCCCCACCGTCGTGGACTTTCTGAAACAGGAAAGGGGGTGGTTGCCGAAACCTGACGCGCGAGAAAGCCCTTGGGTAGTTCAAAATCCGTAAAGACTCTAAGGAGGAAATGGGAAGATGAACAAGAAGTTCGTGCTGGTTTCGTTGCTCGTTGTCGTCGCGATGGTGCTGGCGGCCTGCGGCGGCGGGGGCGAGAAGTTGGCCAAGTCCATCAACATGAACCTTGGCACCGAGCCGCCCACGCTGGACCCCGACCTGGCCACGGACACCACGTCGGTGCAGTGCGATGAGTTGCTGTTCTTGGGCCTGACCGACTTTGACGACAAGACGCTGGAGACGATCCCCGAGTTGGCCACCAAGTGGGAAGTCTCCCCCGACGGCCTGACCTGGACGTTCTACATGCGCAAGGACGTGGTCTGGGTGCACTACGACCCCGCCACCAAGAAGGTAACGGAGAAGGGCCCCGTAACCGCCTACGACGTTGAGTACAGCGTGAAGCGCACCCTGGACCCGGTTACCGCCTCCGACTACGCGTATGTGGACTACATCATCAAGAACGGCCAGAAGTTCAACACGGGTGAGATCACCGATGCCAACGAGGTCGGCGTGAAGGCGCTGGATGCCTACACCGTCCAGTTCACGCTGGAGAAGCCGGCCGGCTACTTCGCCGGTATCGCGGGCATGTGGGTCAACCGCCCCGTTCCTCGCGAGCCCATTGAGCAGTTCGGCGACAAGTGGACCGAGCCGGGCAACATCTGGACCAACGGCCCCTACATGCTGGAGACCTGGGAGCACGAGTCCAAGATGGTCATGGTGAAGAACCCGAAGTACTTCAACGCCAAGAACGTCTCCATTGAGACCATCAACTGGGCCATGGTGGTGGAAGAGTCCACGGCCTTCGCCATGTACGAGAACGGCGAACTGGACGTTTCGGCCGTTCCGTCCGCTGACCTGGACCGCGTGAAGGCGGACCCGGTGCTCAGCAAGGAACTGTACATCGCTCCGTACCTGTGCACCTACTACTACGGGTTCAACACCACGAAGCCGCCGGTTGACAACAAACTGGTTCGCCAGGCGTTGTCCATGGGCTTTGACCGCCAGAAACTGATTGACACCGTGCTGAAGGGCGGCCAGAAGCCTGCCAAGACCTTCGCCTGCCCGGGCATCTTCGGCTCCCCGGCGGAAGATCCGAACTTCCCGGCGATCCCGTTTGACCCCGCCAAGGCGAAGCAGTTGCTGGCCGAGGCCGGGTATCCCGATGGCAAGGGCCTGCCCGAGATCACCCTGATGTACAACACCTCGGAAGGGCACAAGCGCATCGCCGAGTTCATCCAGCAGCAGTGGAAGGAGAACCTGGGCATTGAGGTCAAACTGGCCAACCAGGAGTGGAAAGTCTACCTGAAGACGGTCCACGGCCCGGACACGCCGCAGATTTACCGCCTTGGCTGGTGCGCCGACTACCCGGATGAGAACAACTGGGTGTTGGAAAACTTCCACAGCACGCTCGGCTCCAACGACATCAAGTGGAAGAACGCCGAGTTTGACAAACTGGTGGAAGATGCGGCCGCTTCATCGGATCCGGCGAAGCGCAAGGAACTCTACTTCAAGGCTGAGAAGATTCTCACCATTGACGAGGCGGCGATCATCCCCATCTACTACTACACCCGCGTCGTCTGCACCAAGCCTTACGTAGAGCGCACCTACGCTCCGTTGGGCGGCGAGCATATTGACAAGTGGAAAGTGAAGGCCCACTAGTCTAGGGACGAACCTACGGCTACGTAGCCCCCACGTCGGGGGCTACGTAGCCTGCCTGTATCCGGGTGTTGCAGTGCGCGGCCGCGAAGGAGCGGTCTGAGATACACCGAAGGCGGCGCAAAGGCCGCCAGGTTTTTTCAAAGCAACTCGTGTAGAGGGTGGTGGAATGCTACGATATATTGTGCGAAGACTCTTGTGGATGATCCCGGTCCTGATCTTCATCTCCATCGTAACTTTCGGCCTGGCTCATGCCGTTCCCGGGGGGCCGTTTGATACTGAGAAGAAACGCCCGCCCGAGATTTTGGCTAACCTAGAGAAGTACTACGGCCTGGACAAGCCGGTGCCCGTGCAATATCTGAATTGGTTGACTAAGATCATAACCAAGTTTGACTTTGGGCCGTCGTTGGTTCAGCGCGGCCGCACGGTCAACGAGATCTTTGCCGCACACCTTCCTGTCTCTGCCCAGTTGGGCGTTCTGGCTCTTCTCGTCGCGCTCGTCATCGGCATTCCGCTTGGCATTATCGCTGCGCTCAAACAGAATACATTCTGGGACTATCTGGGGATGGGAGTTGCGGTGTTCGGCGTTTCGGTGCCGAACATCGTGCTGGGACCGCTGCTCATCTGGATTTTTGCGCTGGCTCTCGGCTGGCTGCCGGTTGCGGGGTGGGGCAAGCCCTCGCAGATGATCATGCCGTCCATCGCGCTGGGGCTGGGCTCGTCGGCCATCATCGGGCGGCTCACGCGGGCCAGCATGTTGCAGGTGATCCGCGAGGACTACATCCGCACGGCCCGCGCCAAGGGGCTGACCGAACGCGTCATCATGATCCGCCACGCCCTGAAGAACGCGTTCATCCCCGTGGCCACGGTGCTGGGCCCCATGTTTGCCGCGCTGGTAACCGGCACCTTCGTGGTGGAGCAGATTTTCGCGATTCCAGGGATGGGCAAGTACTTCATCACCAGCGTAACCAACCGCGATTACGCCGTGGTGATGGGGACTACCCTGCTGTACGCCGTGTTCCTGGTCATCGCGAACCTTGCCGTGGATATCACCTACGCGTTCCTGGATCCGCGTATCCGCTATACGTAACTTGAAACCCCTTCCCAGCCCGACGCCAGGTGCAGATGGCAACCGCGAGAATCGGGGCTGGGAGTGCGAGGAGGAGATCGCATGACTGTTCAAGAGCGAGCCGCCAGCCGATTGGCGGTACGCGAGCAACGCGAGACCAACCTGTGGGCCGACGCGTTTCGCCGCCTGATCCGCAACCGCGCCGCGCTCGTGGGCGGCATCATTGTCATCGGCCTGATTCTCGTCGCCATTTTCGCGCCGAAGATTGCGCCGATGCACTACGCCGAAGGGGACTCGTACAATGCGTACACGGTGCCTTCATGGCTGGTGCCGTTCATCCCCATCAAGAATATTCAGGCTTATGCCAAGATCAACAACAATTTCCTTCTGGGTTCGGATGAATTGGGGCGCGACCTCTTCAGCCGCCTCGTTTACGGAACCCGCGTGTCGCTGCCCGTGGGCTTCATGGGCGCGCTCACGGCGCTGGTCATCGGGCTGGCGTACGGCTGCATCTCCGGCTACTACGGCGGTAAAGTGGACAACATCATGATGCGCATCGTGGACATCATGTACGCTTTCCCCACGATGCTGCTCATCATCTTGCTCATGGCGTTCTTCAAGTCCACGTTTGCTCAGGCGCAGCAACCCGGAAGCCTGGCTTACACCTTCAACCAGATCAACCAGGTTGTGGACCGATTCCTGGGACTCCAAGGCGGGGGCATGTTGTTCATCTTTATGGGCATCGGCCTGACCGCGTGGATGGGCATGGCGCGACTGGCGCGCGGGCAAATCCTCTCGCTCAAGGAGAAGGAATTCATTGAGGCGGCCCACACCGTGGGCGCGGGCGACCTGCGCATCATCGTCCGCCACATCCTGCCCAACATCCTGGGCCCGTGCATCGTGTCCGAGACCCTCGCCATCCCGGGCTACATCAACTACGAGGTCTTCCTCAGTTTCATCGGCCTGGGGGTTGACGCGCCGACGCCGTCGTGGGGCTCCATGATCTCGGAGGGGTCGCGCTCCATCCGCTCCTATCCGCACATGATTTTGTTCCCGGCGCTGGCGCTGTCCATCACCATGTTCGCGTTCAACTTCCTGGGCGACGGCCTGCGGGACGCGCTGGATCCGCGCATGCGAGGCACAACCTAGTCGCAATCTCGGACGAAGGGCGCGTTGAGCGTGGGGCGACATTGCAGACGGGTATGTATCCGAGAAGACCGCAGGGCCTGTGGAGGGCTAGGTTCACGGGCCAGCGGTCTTTGCCTTCCGCGCGGGGGGCGGTGAGCCGCTATGTCTGACCTTCTACAGCCTCGCCCCCAAAGAACTGCTCCGAAGCGGCTGTGGCTCTGGATTCTTGTGGCCGTCATCGTGGTCGGCTGCCTGGGCCTGGCGTGCGCGACGGGCGGGGTGGTGTGGCTGATTTCTTCGGGCCGCATCACCCTGGGCAGGACGACGCCGTCGGCGGCCACCCCTGGCCCACGGCCCCCGGGCCGGGCGACGCTGGACCTGCGCCTCATGGCGGATCGCCCGACTACGCTGGACCCGGCCATGGTAGAGGACAGCGCCTCGGCCGAGTACGTGGACAAGATTTTCTCCGGCCTGGTGGGGCTGGACGAAGACCTGAACGTCGTGCCGGACATTGCCGAGCGCTGGGAAGTCAGCGCCGACGGGACCGTGTACACGTTCTACCTGCGGCCCAACGTGTACTTTCACAACGGCCGAAAGGCCACCGCGCAGGATTTCAAGTATTCCGTTGAGCGGGCCTGCGACCCGGCCACGCGCTCGCCCGTGGCGCGGACGTACCTGGGCGACATCGTGGGCGCCGAGGAGAAACTGGACGGGCGCGCCACCGAGGTCCGCGGCGTGCAGGTCGTGGACGACGCGACGGTTCGCATCACCATACGCGCCGCCAGGGCTTCGTTCCTGGCCAAGTTGACCTACCCCACGGGCTTCTTCGTGGCCAAAGAGGAGGTTCAGTCGGGCCCCTCGTGGTGGCGCAACCCCGTCGGGACGGGGCCATTCCGATTCCGCTCGTGGGACAGCCAGCAAGTGGTGCTGGAGCGCAACGACCGCTACTACCAGCCGTTGGGCGACGTGCGCACCGTTACGTTCCTGTTCGGCGGAGGCGCGCCGGTAACGATGTACGAGCAGGGCGAGTTGGACGCCGCTCCCGTGGGCGTGGCCGACATTGAGCGCGTGCTGGACCCGGCCAACCCGCTCCATCTGGAGGTGCAGGAGACGCCTCTCCTGTACACCCAGTACGTGGGGTTCAACGTCCGCCAGCCGCCGTTTGACGACCCGATGGTGCGCCGCGCGTTTGCTCTCGCCACGAACAAGCAGGGCATGGCCGACGTGTTCTTCAAGCGCACGCGCGTGCCGGCCCTGGGCGTCCTGCCGCCCGGAATGCCCGGCTACAACGAGCACCTGCAGGCGATTCCCTTTGACCCGGAGCAGGCCCGCCAGGCGCTGAAGGCGTCGCGCTACGGGTCGGCGGACAACCTGCCGCCCATCACGCTCACCGTAACGGGCGAGGGGTCCACCAACTCGTTCGCCAAACTGCTGGCGGGCATGTACGAGGAAGTCCTGGGGGTGCATCTGGACATAGAGCAGGTGGATTGGCCCACGTACCTGCAGGAACTCAACGCGCACAAACTCCAGATGTTCACGCTGGCGTGGAGCGCCGACTATCCGGACCCTGAGAACTTCCTGGAGACGCAGTTTCACTCCAAGAGCGAACTGAACAACACCGGCTACAGCAATCCGGACGTGGACCGCCTGCTGGAACAGGCCATGACCGAGAGCGACACGGCGACGCGCCTGGCGCTGTACCAGCAGGCGGAGCAGCGCATCGTGGACGACGCGCCGTGGATTCCGCTGTTCCACGGGCTGGACTACACGCTGGTGAAGCCCTACCTGCGGGGGCTGAAGGTTACGGCGCAGGGGAACTATCATCTGGTTTCCGTTGTTGCGGCGACGCAATAGCGGGCAAAACGAGGGCGCAACTTGCTAATCTTGCGGTTCCTGTGTACAATGCAAGGCGTTGTCGCAGGTGCCCCAAGAGCGGCTGCTATTATCCCTGTGGAGGAGTACTAATGGGAACTATTCTGGAAGTGAAGGGACTCAAGACCCAGTTCTTCACTCAGGATGGCATCGTCCACGCGGTGAACGGGATTTCGTACACGGTGGACGAGGGCGAGACGCTGGGCATCGTGGGCGAGAGCGGGTGCGGCAAGAGCGTGAGCGTGCTGTCGGTCATGCGCCTGATTCCCCAGCCGCCGGGGAAGATCGTCGGGGGGCAGGTGATCTTTGAGGGGCGCGACCTGCTCAAACTGAGCGAAGACGAGATGCGGCAGGTGCGCGGCAACAAGATCTCCATGGTGTTTCAGGACCCCATGACCTCCCTGAACCCTGTGCTGACCATCGCCCGCCAGATGACCGAGGGGATGGAACTGCACCTGGGGCTGGATCACCAGCAGGCCCGCAAGCGCGCCATTGAACTCCTGGAGATGGTGAACATCCCCCAGGCTAAGGACCGCATTGACGATTACCCGCACCAGTTCTCGGGCGGCATGCGCCAGCGCGTGATGATCGCCATGGGCCTGTCGTGCAACCCCCAACTCCTCATCGCCGACGAGCCGACGACCGCGCTGGACGTTACCATTCAGGCGCAGATTCTGGACCTGGTGCGCGACCTGAAGCAGAAGATCGGCATGGCCATCATCTGGATCACCCACGACCTGGGCATCATCGCCGGCCTCGCGGACCGCGTCGCGGTCATGTACGCGGGCTACATCATAGAGTCGGCCCCCGTGAAGGAAATCTACGGCGACCCGCGCCACCCGTACACGCTGGGCCTGCTCGGTTCTATCCCCCGCCTGGATGCCGAACGCAAGAAGAAACTCACGCCCATTGAAGGCTTCCCACCGGACCTGATTGAGCCGGACCCCGGCTGCCCGTTCGCGCCTCGGTGCCGGTTCGCCATTGAGCAGTGCATGGTAGAGAACCCAACCCTTCAGCCGGTGGCCCTGAACCACTACGTGGCCTGCTGGGTGGATACCAAGAGAGGAGTGGCGTAAGATGGCTGAAGCAGAAGTGCTCGTGAAGGTTGAAGGCCTCAAGATGTATTTCCCGATCACGCAGGGCATCGTGATCCAGCGCCACATCGGCGACATCAAGGCGGTGGATGGGATAGACTTCTTCATCCGCCGGGGCGAAACCCTGGGGCTGGTGGGCGAAAGCGGCTGCGGCAAGTCCACGACGGGCCGAGCCGTCCTGCAACTCTATCGCCCCACGGCCGGGCACGTGTGGTTTGAAGGCCAAGACCTGACCAAGATGAAGGGCGAGAAACTCCGCCAGATGCGCCGCAAGATGCAGATGATCTTCCAGGACCCGTATGCGTCGCTCAACCCGCGCATGACGGTGGGCAACATCATCGGCGAGCCGCTGGAGGTGCACAACATCCTTCACGGCAAGGCGCTGAAAGAGCGCGTGCAGGAACTCTTGCAGGTCGTGGGCCTGAACCCCTACTTCATCAACCGCTATCCTCACGAGTTCTCGGGCGGGCAGCGCCAGCGCATCGGCATCGCGCGCGCCCTCGCCGTCCAGCCGTCCTTTATCGTCTGCGACGAGCCCATTTCGGCGCTGGACGTGTCCATCCAGGCGCAGATTATCAACCTGCTGGAAGAGTTGCAGGACAAGTTCGGCCTGACCTACCTGTTCATCGCCCACGACTTGAGCGTGGTGCGACACATCAGCAACCGCGTGGCCGTCATGTACCTGGGCAAACTCATGGAGATGACGACGAGTCTGGAACTGTACAAGAACCCGCTGCATCCGTACACCAAGGCGCTGCTGTCGGCGGTGCCCATCCCCGACCCAGTGGTGGAGGAAAAGCGCAAGCGCATCATCCTGGAGGGCGACGTGCCCAGCCCCGCCAACCCGCCCAAGGGGTGCAACTTCGTTACCCGCTGCCCCATGCGGATGGACATCTGCAAGGAGCAGGAGCCCGAATTCCGCGACGTGGGCGGCGAGCACTTCGTGGCGTGTTGGCGCGTTTCGTAGTAGCCCCTTCGCGCAGACCCAAAAGCCTCTCCGCGATGGAGGGGCTTTTGTTTGCGCCCGGTGGCGGCTCTGGCTGGAGGTGAAGATGATCCCATTCGCATGTGTGGACGAAGCCGAATACGCGCAACTGGCGCGGGCCTTTGGCCCGTGCGTTCGCATGGCCTACGAGATTCCCATGTCGGCCGCGAGCTTGGACGAGTGGACGCAACGGCTTGCGCGGGGACGACGGGGCGAGGTGGGCATGGTCATCGTGAACCCGGCGGGCAAGGTGCTCACGCATACGAAGTCCTTCTACCCGGCGGGCATCTTTCGCATCCCGACCGGCGGCATCGGCCACGATGAGCGCGTGCTGGACGCGCTGCGCCGCGAGGTGTGGGAGGAGACGGGACTGGAAGCCGAGGTGCAGCGCCTGCTGGCCGTTTTGGAGTACCGCTTCACGGGCGACGCGCGCGAGGTTCGCTTCGCGACCTATCTGTTCCTGCTGCGGGCCGATGGGCGAGAGCCGCGCCTTCAAGACGCGAATGAGCGCATCGCCGCATTCCGACAGGACGACATCGCGGGCCTGCGGCGCATCGCCGAGCAGTTGGAGGGCTTGTCCGGAGACTGGAACGACTGGGGCCGCTTCCGGGCGGTGGCCCATCGCGTGGCCGCCGAGGTCCTGGGCACATAACAGGGGCGATGGGTGCGGAGCCGTACCCGTCGGGTCGGCGCTCGCACGTCTCGCCCCTTGCCAAACCGGCCGCGAAGGGCCGGAGGAGGCAGCGGCAATCGGGCCGCTGCGGGTTCATGTTATCCGCTTTCGGCGCGAGGTCAAATCGCGCCCTTGACGCCGTGAAACAAATGTGCTATTCTCTCATCCGACGCCGCGCAGCCTGATCATCCGGCGGCGAGCCTTGCACAGGAGGTGCGGGTTTGTTCCCCAACATGTCAAACGCCTGGCGCGAGGTTCTGGAGCGCATCTTTGCGGACTTCCAGGCGCAGGACAACGCCACGCCAGAGTGGCTGGTGAACCCGAAGACGGGACGCCGACTGAAACTGGACCGCTACTACCCGGACGCGGGCATCGCATTCCGATTCGTGGGCAGCACGGGCAAGCGCAAGGCGCCCGTGTCCGAGCAGGAACTGGCCGAAGAGGCGCACCGCGAAGCCATCCGCGAGGCGCTGTGCCAGGAGGCGGGCGTCCACCTGATTACGATTGACCTCTACGAGAGCGAACCCAGGAAGGTGCTGGAGGAGATACGCACCGCCCTCAGCCGCACGGCGCGGCAATTGGCCCAGGGCGACCGTCCCCAGCGGGTCAAGGCCGACCTGAGCCTGCGCCTGGCGCGGGCGCGGCAGGCGTGCGACCGGCTGGCCCCCCGCGTGCGTTCGCACGAGGATATGGCGACGTTCGCCCAACTGTGGGAGGACCGCCAGTACGTGCAGGCGGCCAAGCCCGCGGCAAGCGAGCCGCCGACCCGCGTAGAGAACCCGTTTGCGGTGGGGATGCGCGTGGAGCATGAACGGTTTGGGGCGGGGCGCGTGGTGGCCCTGCGCGAGGAGCCTTCGGGCGGCGTCGTCAAGGTTGAGTTTGACGATGGCAACGAAAGGACGTTCCTGCTCCACCTGGTTGTGGACAAGATGAAGCCCCGAAAGTGAGGGGGCGCATGAGCGTGTCGGCGCTGCTGGAGGAACTGGAACGCGCGCCGCATTTCGCGCGGAACGTTACGGCGTGGAGGCGGCAGGAGCCGCAGGCGGCGCGCCTGGCTCCGCTTCCGGCGGACTGCCATCCAGACTTGGCCGCCGCGCTGGAGGCGAAGGGGATTCGCAGCCTGTACGCGCACCAGGCGCTCGCCTGGCAGGCGGCGCGGCAGGGCCGCCACCTGGCCGTGGTTACGCCGACGGCGTCGGGCAAGACCCTGTGCTACAACCTGCCAGTGCTGGATGCGCTGCTTCGGGATGCCCGCGCGCGGGCCTTGTATCTCTTCCCCACCAAGGCGCTGTCGCAAGACCAACTGGCCGAACTGGAAGACCTGGCCTCTCGCATGTCGGCTTCGCGCATCGCGCCGGCCGTGTACGACGGCGATACCCCCACGGGCGCGCGGGCGGCCATCCGCCGGACGGCGCGCATCGTCATCACCAACCCCGACATGCTCCATCGGGGTATCCTGCCTCACCACACCAACTGGATGGGCTTCTTCCAGAACCTGCGCTTCGTCGTCCTGGATGAGGTTCACACCTACCGCGGGGTGTTTGGCAGCCACGTGGCCAACGTCCTGCGGCGGCTGAAGCGGGTGTGCGCGTTCTACGGCGCGTCGCCTCAATTTATCTGTTCCTCGGCGACCATCGGCAACCCGTTGGAACTCTCGCGCCGTCTGGTGGAGGAGGACATCGTCCTGATTGACGAGGACGGCTCGCCCAAGGGCGAAAAGCACCTGGTGTTCTACAACCCGCCGTTGCTGGACGCCGAGACGGGCCTGCGCCGCGCCGCGCTCCTGGAGGCGGTGGCCCTGGCGGCGCGCGCCGTGGAGATGGACGTGCAGACCATCGTGTTCGCCCGCTCCCGCCAGTCCGCCGAAGTGCTGCTGACGTACCTTCGCGACGCCGTCCGCAAGCGGAAGCGCAACCCCGACGCCGTGCACGGCTATCGCGGCGGCTACCTTCCGCGGGAGCGGCGCGAGATTGAGAAGGCCCTGCGCGAAGGGGCGGCGCGCGCGGTCGTGTCCACCAACGCGCTGGAACTGGGCATAGACATCGGCCACCTGGAAGCCTGCGTCATGGCGGGCTACCCCGGCACCATCGCCAGCACCTGGCAGCAGGCGGGTCGCGCCGGGCGACGCAAGGGCGCATCGGTGGCCGTCCTGGTGGCCAGCGCCGACCCGCTGGATCAGTACATCGTGCGGCATCCGGACTATTTCTTCGGCCGCTCGCCCGAACACGCGCTCATCCACCCCGACAACCCGCGCATTCTGGAAAGCCACGTCCGCTGCGCCGCGTTTGAACTCCCGTTCCGCGAGGGCGAGACCCTGGGGGCGGCAGAGGCCACGCCCGACATCCTGGCGCGCCTGGAGCAAGAGGGGGTGCTGCGCCATGCCGCCGGCACGTGGTACTGGATGAGCGAAGCATACCCCGCGGATGCGCTGTCGCTGCGGGTGGCCGATGCCGACGCCTTCACGGTGGAATCGGTGGACGAGGAGGGCAAGCCCTACGCCATCGGCGTCGTGGACCGGGCGTCGGCGCCGAGGTTCCTGTATCCAGGCGCTGTGTACATGCACGAGGGGCGGCAGTACCTGGTGGAAAGCGTCCAGTGGGAAGAGGGCCGGGCCAGGGTGCGGCCCGAGCCGGTGGACTACTACACCGACGCGATGGGCACGAGCGACGTTTCGGTGCTGCGCGTGGCCCAGGACGACCCCGTCGCCGGCAGAGGCTTCGGCGACGTGCGGGTGGTCCGCCGGGTTACGGGCTATCGCAAGGTCAAGATGTACACCCACGAGACGCTGGGCTGGGGCGAGGTCAGCCTGCCCGAGCAGAGCATGGACACCACGGCCTACTGGCTCACCGTGCCCGACGCGGTGCTGGACAACCTGCGGGCGGCGGGGGCCTGGGACGTGGAGCCGATCACCGACTACGGCCCCAATTGGGAGGCGCAGCGTGAACTGGCGCGCCAGCGGGACGGCTACCGGTGTCGCGTGTGCGGCGCTCCCGAAAGGCCCGGCCGCCGCCACGGCGTTCACCACCTCATCCCGTTTCGCGAGTTTGGGTATGTGCCAGGGGAAAACGACCGCTACCGGCAGGCGAACGATTTGGGCAATCTCATCACCGTGTGCCACATCTGCCACACGCGCATTGAGACATCCAAGGCCGCCGAGGGTGGGCTGCACGGGCTGGCCCACGTCCTGGTGCACCTGGCCCCGCTGTTCCTGATGGCCGCGCCCCAGGATTTGGGCGTGAGCGCGTCGGTGCAGGCGCCGGACACGCGCCGTCCCACCATCTACCTGTACGACGACGTGCCGGGCGGGGTGGGGTTCGCGGAGCGCCTGTACGAACTCCACCGAGACTTGCTCCGCGCGGCGGAGGAACTCGTTGCCGCCTGCCCGTGCAGCGACGGCTGCCCGTCATGCGTGGGGCCGGTGGATGACCCCGACGCCCAGACCAAGGCGCACACGCTCTTGCTGGTGCGAGAGATGCTGCGGTTGGGCGCGCATGTCAATTCTGGCTGAGAACGATGGGGCACCGTTGGGTTTGCGGAGCGGGGTCAGACCTCACCAATCCCCACCCCGGCCTCCGCTTTCCTCTCCGCGCGCGGAGAGAAAAGGGGAGGGTGTGGGAGGGGTTAGGTGAGGTGTGGAGCGGCCTGGGAAATCCGCCGTGCTGTCTATCTGCAGCGTATCCGAGTCGGTGTGGGAGGGGTTAGGTGAGGAGTAGGGCGGCCCAGGGCTGCGATCGGACTCTGCGTATCGCAGCAGATTAGCCGGCAAGCCGAAATCCGCTGCGGCTAGGAGCGAGTTGAACAAACCGCCCACCTGCGGTACAATAGCGCACGGGCCGAAAGGAGCGGAATTGCCGACACCGGTTACGCATCTCGTCATCGCGAAGCACATTCTGGACGCGCACCCCGAACTGGTGCCCCAGGGCGACGATCCTGCCCTCGGAGCGTTTCTGCTCGGCAGCACGCTGGCGGACGTGCGCGTGCTGACGGGCGAGCCGCGCGCTGCCACGCACTTCCTGCGCCTGCCGCCGCAGCGCGGCGATTCGGGCATCCGCGCCATGCTCGGCGCTCACCCGCACCTCGCCGACCTGGACGGCGCGGGAACTCGCGCGCGGCTGATGGTGGCGGGCTACCTGGCCCACCTCCTGGCCGACGAGATTTGGCTCCGGCGCATCTACTGGCCGTACTTCAGGCACGCGATCGCCCGCCACGATTGGGAGAGGCTCCTGTGGCACGACCTGCTGCGTTCGCTGGTGGACCAGGAGGACCGGGCCGCCGTGCCCAGCGATTTTCGCCGCGTCCTGGAATCGGCCCCTGGCGTGAATCCGTTCCCGTTCATCTCGGAGCAGGCGCTGGACGGCTGGCGGCAGTTGCTCCTCCGCGAGTTGGAGTCTCCCGACTCATCGCCCACGTTCGCGCATTTCGCGTCGCGCTACCAGTTGTCGGCCGAGGAGTTCGTCGCGCTGCTCCGCTCGTCGGAGCACATGGATCGCATACGGCGCGCGGTCCCGCAGGGCGCCATGGGGCGTTACCACGCCGAGGCCGCCGGCGTGGGCGCGGGCCTGGTCGCGGCCTATCTGGCGGGCCGCGTGCGCGAGTTCCCGCTCCCCCTTTTGGATCCAGACAACCCGGAGCCGTACGATGGGTAGTGTGTCTTTTTCGGTGGAAATTGCGCGACCCAGGCTGCAGACGTCGGGTGCAGGTATGAAAACCAGCCCCTGCGCTCGCAGTGGGTTGGCGGCACAATGCCAAAACACGTAGGGCGGCTTTCCATAGCCGCCGGAAACAGGGGCAGGCATGGAAACCTGCCCTACAAACTCATCGGTCTGACCAACTTTCCACCGAAATGCATACACTACCGTACGATTCGTAGGGCGGCTTGCCCACCTATCGTCAACGCGGAGGGCGCGTGATGAGGATTCTGGTTACCGGAGGCGCGGGCTATATCGGCAGCGTCGTGGCCGCGGAGTTGCTCGGCGCTGGCGAAGAGGTCATCGTCGTGGACAACCTGGCCCTGGGGCACCGCTCGGCTGTGCCACGGCAGGCGGCCTTTGAGCAGGGCGACCTGCGCGACAGGGCCTTCTTGGATCGCGTCTTCGCAACCCACAAGCCCGATGCCGTGATGCACTTCGCCGCCAACAGTCTGGTGGGCGAGTCGGTGGCCGACCCGATGCGCTATTTCCGCAATAACGTGGGCGGGGGGCTGACGCTGCTGGACGCGATGATCGCGCATGGCGTGCGGAAGATCATCTTGTCGTCCACGGCCAACCTGTTCGCGGCGCCGCGACGAATCCCCATCGGCGAGGATGAGCCGATCGTCCCGGGCAGCCCCTACGGCGAGACGAAGCACATCCTGGAGCGGATGCTGGCGTGGCTGGACGCGACCTGCGGGTTGCGCTACGCCGCGCTGCGCTATTTCAATGCCGCGGGCGCTACGGATGAGCGGGGCGAGGATCACCGCCCGGAAACCCATCTGATTCCCAGCGTCCTCCAGGTGGCGCTGGGCAAGCGCGCCCATGTGCAAATCTACGGGGCCGACTATCCCACCCGCGACGGCACCTGCGTGCGCGACTATATCCACGTCGTGGATTTGGCCCAAGCGCATATCCTGGCGTTGCGCGCGCTGGATGAGGGCAGTTGCGTGTACAATCTGGGCAACGGGCGCGGGTTCACCGTGCTGGAGGTGATTGAGACGGCGCGGCGCGTTACCGGCCACCCGATTCCGGCGGTGGTGGCTCCGCGCAGGCCGGGCGATCCCCCGGAGTTGGTCGCCAGTTCCGAGAAGATCGCCCGCGAACTCGGTTGGAAGCCGCGCTTCCCGGATTTGGAATCCATTGTCCGCAGCGCGTGGGAATGGCATCGGCGGCATCCGGACGGGTACCCGGAGTAAACCGCGAATCACGCGAATCCACACGAATAAATAGATGACAGACATTCGCGTGATCGGTGGATTGCTACCCGAAGTGCATGAGAGGCAACCATGGTGGGAATGGCATCGGCGGCATCCGGATGGGTACCCGGAGTAAACCGCGAACCACGCGAATCCACACGAATAGATGACAGACATTCGCGTGATCGCTGGATTCCGACCCGAAGTGCATGAGAGGCAACCGTGAAGGTCGCGCTGAATGCATGGTTCGCAGACCAGCCCGCGACGGGCAGCGGGCAATACACCGTCCGCCTGCTCCAGGCTCTGCGCACGCTCGCGCCCGAGTCCGAGTTCGTGCCGGTCGCGCCGCGAAAGGCGTCGCCCGCCCGCCGCGTCCTGGGCGAGAACCTGCACAAGGTGTGGTTTGAGCAGGCGGGCTTCCCCCGCGCGGTTCGGCGCATCGGCGCGGATGTGGCGCACGTTCCCTACTGGGGCGGGCCGTTGCGATGCGCGGCCCCTGTGGTGGTTACCATCCATGATCTCATCCCGCTCTTGTTGCCCGCGTACCGCGGCGACTGGCGGGTGCAGGCGTACATGCGGCTGGTGGCGGCCTCTGCGCGTCGCGCCGCCGTGGTGCTGACCGATTCGGAAGCCTCGCGGCGCGACATTCTGGCGCACCTGCGTGTGAGTCCCGAACGGGTGCGCACGGTGTACCTGGCCGCCGATGAGGCGTACCGACCGCAACCGCCCGCCGCGGTGGAGGCCGTCCGACAGCGGCTCGGGTTGCCGCCGCGCTATGTTCTGTATCTGGGCGGGTTTGACGCGCGCAAGAACCTGCAGGGCGTGTTCGCGGCTTTCGCCCGCGTTGCGGCGCGTGTGCCCGATGCGCGGCTGGTGGTGGCGGGCCGCCTGCCCGCGCGCGACACGCCGTTCACGCCCGACCCGCGCCGCCTGGCCCGCGAGGCCGGCGTGGAAGACCGCACCGTTTTCGCCGGCTGGGTGGACGAGGCCGACAAGCCCGCGCTGTACGCTGGCGCCGATGTGTTCCTGTTCCCATCCCGCTACGAGGGCTTCGGCCTGTCGCCGCTGGAGGCGATGGCCTGCGGAACGCCCGTGATCGCCAGCGACGCGGCGTCGCTGCCCGAAATCGTGGGCGACGCGGGCTTGTTGTACAATCCCGACGACTGGGCGGGCATGGGCGAGGGGCTGCTCGCCATACTTACCGATGACGCGATGCGCGCTGCCCTCGCGGAGAGGACGCTGGCCCAGGCGCGCAAGTTCTCGTGGGCGCGCACCGCCGAGGAGACGCTCCGCGCCTACGAATCTGCTTTGGGGAGGTGAACCCGTGCGAATGCGCGCCGCCACCGCTGTGCCACTGCTGCTTACGCTGGTTCTCCTGGCGGTTTCGTCCGCGTGTGGGGCGAAGCCGACCCCCGCGCCGTCGCCCACGCCCACGCCCCGCGCCACGGCGACGCCCACCATTCCGCCGCCGACCCCCACGCCTCTCTACACCCGCAGCCCGCTGATGACGGCGATAGCCGGCTTCACGCCCGCGCCCGTGCAGTGCCAGGCCACGCCGCAGTGGGGGCTGGGCGATGTGTGGAATCTGGTCCGCGATTCGGTCGGGTGTCCGCTGGGGCCGCAGGTGCCGTTCCCGGGGCAGGAATGCTCCTTCCAGTCGGGGCTGATGATCTGGCGGGGGGACCTGAAGGTGCTCTACGTGTTGTACTATTCCGGCGAGCCCAGGCTTGAGGTGTATCGGGACACCTACGCGGCGGGGGAGGCGACGCCCGTACCCTTGCCCACGCCGACCCCCGCGTTGGGACTGCCGATGTCGGAGCCGACCGGCCCGTTCCAGAAACTGTGGCGCGAGGTGGAAGGCGTGCGTCAGCGGCTGGGCTGGTGCGTGAGCGACGACCCGACGCGGGCCTGCCCCGTCCGGATGTTTGAGGGCATCGCCCAGGACTGCGAACGGGGCACGCTGCTCTGGGATCGCGAGGCGGCCTTCGCCCTGTTCTTTGCGGACATGACGTGGGAGATGTATTGATCTCCTGCAACGCATCCTTGTTTTGGCGCGCTAGCGTATACATTTTGGTGGAAATTGGTCAGACCGACGACCGGCAGCACGAGGCCCATTTGAGTAGGGCAGGTTTCCATACCTGCCCCCTGTTTCCGGCGGCTATGGAAAGCCGCCCTACGAACCGCCTTTGTAACCGCGAATAGCGCGCGTAGGGCAAGTTTCCATACCTGCCCCCTGTTTCCGGCGGCTATGGAAAGCCGCCCTACGAACCGCCTTTGTAACCGCGAATAGCGCGCGTGGGGCAGGTTTCCATACCTGCCCCCTGTTTCGGGCGGCTATGGAAAGCCGCCCTACGAACTGCAACGCATCTTCGGCGCGGCGCTCTGCAGTTGACTCTGCTGTGGGTCAGAGATATACTTGAGGCAGAAGCGACGGAGGAAGTGCCATGACGGGACTTGAGGCCCTCCACTCGGTGCGGTTCGTTGCGGTGAGAAGGAAAGCGCTTGCCGATCTGCAGGCAGCCGGCGGGGATCGTCAGCAGGCCGGGTGGCGCGAGTGGGCAGACGCGGAGAAGGAACTGAAGTGAGCCGCCATGCCGTTTACATAACGCCGGCCGCGCTGGAAGAGGTCAAGGCACTCCGAGGGCACATGCGCCAGCGCGTCAAACGCGCCATTTGGGTCTTGATGGAGGGTTGAGGCGCAGGGATGTCAAGATCAAGAGGTTGATTCCATGAGTAAGTTCGTGCTTTGCATCAATAACGCAAGCAATCCCGCCAGCCTCATCTTGGGCAAGGTCTATCGCCGATTGCCCGACCCTGAGGCGGAAGCGCACAATATGATTCGCGTCATTGATGAAGATAGGTCGGAGCCGGAGGGGTATCTGTATCCCGCATCCATGTTCGTCCCCATTGAGTTGCCAGAAGCGGCGGAGCGGGTTTTGATGGCCGCGAACACTTGACGGGAGGCGTCGGTCGGCCAGCCGAGGGGACTCATACCCCAAAGAGGCGCGGTCGCATCCGTACCCTCGCCCCAGGCGTCCACCAGCCCCTATTTGGAAACGTCCGAATGGGCGCGTAGCCGCGCATTCCCCTCTCGTGCCGCCAGCACCGCTGCCTGGTACTCGGCCTCGGTTAGCGGCGCGCCAGGCGGAAACGGCAGGACGTGATTCTGCAGGAGCGGGTCGGCGTCTGGCGCGATCAGGCCCGCGCGCACCCACCGCTCCCACTCCACCGTGCCCTGGATCGGCGCGAACCGCGACACGTGCGCCGTTACCCCAAGCGAGTGGACGAAGGCGATGGTGTCCATGACCTCGCGGAACGTCTGTCCGACAAGCCCCGCCAGGATGTACGCGCCCACCTGCCTACCCGTGAACCCCGCCCGCTTCAGGCATCCGACGGCCTGCGCGAACTCGTCGGCGCTGGTCTTGGCGCCCGTGGCTTGCAGCGTCGCCTCGGATACGGTCTCCAGCCCGATGCGGATCGTCTCAAACCCCGCCTGTTTCATCGTGTGCGCCAGCGCCTCGGTCATGCCGCGGGCGTGGATGCCGTTGGGCGTGTGGAACCGACAGCGGATGCCCCGCGCCATGACGCCGTCCAGGATGCGTTCCAGATGTTCCGCCGAGTGTACCAGCAGCGCGTCGTCGTAGAAGGCGATGTCGGGGATTTGCAAGTCCTGGACGATGTAGGCGATCTCGCCCACGACGTCGTCCACCGGACGGGGGACGTAGCCCGCCGGATTGAGCAGGCGCGACGCGCAGTAGGTGCAGCGGTAGGGGCAACCGCGCGATGTCGTGACGGCGGCGAAGCCCTGGTTGCGCCGAAGGTGATGGGCGGGGTAGCGCGGCATGGGCGCGTCGGATGGGCGCAGGTTCAGGCCCGCCAGCAGCGCGGGCAGCGTGGCCTTCCAGTCGCCTGGGAGGACGTAGTCGGCGCCGGAATTCCGACGCGCGTGGTCGGCGCACAGGGTGGCGTAGATGCCGCCCAGGACGACCGGCACGCCGGGGTACGATTGGCGGAGGAGCGCGATGGCGAAATGCACGCCCGGATACCAGTAGGTCATGCCGGAGGTAACCAGGATGATGTCGGGGGGCGGGGTGGCGGCGAGTTCGCGGCGCACCGTGTCCAGCGGCAGGCCGTAGCGGCCAAAGCGGCGGGGGACGTGGCCCACGCAATCGGGCTTCGGGACCACCGTTTTCAGGAAGTGCCCGCAGCCAAACCGGTCCTCGCGGATTCTGTACGCCCGGAGGTCGGGGTGTCGGCGGTCCAGGCAGTCCAGCAGCGACACTTCGTAGCCCATGCCCAGCAGGTACGCGCCGACCTCCAGCAGGCCCGTCGGCTCGCTCCACAGGTTGTACGCGGCGAAGTCATAGATCCACGGATTGACCAGCAGCGCACGCCACGAACGCTTCATGCAAATCTCCGCACGTCCAGGCGTTTCCGCGAGGCTCTACGGAATGGACTGCGACAGCCATTGTGTTGGGTTCACCGGCACATTGCCGAGGCGCATCTCCCAGTGCAGGTGGGCGCCGGTGGATAGCCCTGTGTTGCCCACGGTGCCGATGACTTCCCCCTTCTGCACCGATTGCCCGGCCTGCACGGCGATGGTGTGCAGGTGGAAGTAGGCGCTGCAAACGCCCAGGCCGTGATCTATCACGATGCCGTTGCCGTACACCTGGAGCGCGCCGGCGAAGACTACCCTGCCGGCGTTGGCCGCCAGGACGGGCGTGCCGGTCGGGGCCGAGAGGTCTATCCCGCCGTGCCGCGACTCGCGCCGCCCGTCGTTGTACTCGCGATAGGCCCCGAACGACGTGGTAACCGCGCCCTGAACGGGTTGCAGGAACTCGCCCGTCCAGAGTTTGCGCGCCGTGCGCATGCCGAAGGCGCGCTCCAATTGCAGGCGGTCTTGCTCCAGGAGGGCCGGATCCAGAAGGTACGTGCGGTCGGGCGGGATGGTTACCAGGCTGCTCTCAAACGTGCCCTCGCGCACCTGAACGGTGAGCGAGACGCGGACCGCGTCGGCGGGCGACGTGCGCGCCCACACCACCAGTTGCCGCGCGCCCGGCGTTGCGCTGAAGCCGACGGGCACGAGCGCGAAGGCGAGGTCGCCGTCGCGGGAGAAGGCCAGGCGCTGCCCGTCCAGCCAGCCGTCCAGCAGAGCGCCTTCGCCGGGGTGCGCGGTGATGACCAGCACCTGGCCCTGGGCCACGGGCGCGGGCCGCGCGTCCACGCTCCGAATGGGCCCGGCGCCGACGGTGGCGGCTGTGGCGCTGCTGCCCGGAATCGTGAGCGACTGGCCCGCCTGGATGTTGGCGGGGTCGGCGATGCCGTTGGCGGCGGCCAGTGCCTCTACCGTAGTCCCGAAGCGCGTGGCGATGCCGAACAGGGTGTCGCCCGGCTGCACGACGTACACGCGGGCCGGTTCCATCGCAGGCTCCGGCGAGGGCAGGACCAGCGCGCGGCCTGGGGCCAGCATGTACAGGTCGGCGATGCCGTTGGCGGCGGCCAGCGCTTCTACGGTTACGCCGAAGCGCGCGGCCACGTCGGCCAGCGTTTCGCCCCAGGCGAGCGTGTGGTGCACGGTCGGGTACGGGAGGCTGGCACGGGCGGTCCCGACCGCGCCCAGCGCGAGGGCCACGCACAGGGCGACGGCGGCGGTCCGCCTGGGAGGGCCTTTCGGCATGGGGCCTGGCCTCACAGTTTGTAGCCGATCATGCGCAGGAAGTCCTTGCGCTTCTTGATGTCCTCGTCGGTCTCCACGCCTTTGGTCTTCACGCCGTCAATCACGCCCAGGATGCCGCGCCCCTGTTCCGTCTCGGCGATGATGACCTGCACCGGGTTGGCCGTGGCGCAGAAGATGCGGCACACCTCGGGCACGTCCTTGATGCGGTTCAGCACGTTGATGGGGTACACGTTGCCCAGCAGGATGATGAAGGCGTGCCCCGCGGCGAGGGCCAGCGCGTTCTTCTTGGCGAGTTCCACCAATTCGGGGTCGGTGCCGCTGGCGCGCACCAGGGCCGGCCCCGACGACTCGCAGAAGGCCACGCCGAAGCGGATGCCCGGGACGGCCGTTACCAGCGCCTCGTGGATGTCCTCCACCGTCTTGATGAAATGGGACTGGCCGAGGATGAAGTTCATGTCCTCGGGGTTCTCAATGGGTACGATCTTCAATTCCATGGCGTCCCTCCCAGCCTGCGTTTGCACGAGATTATAGCACAAAGCGTGCCACCGAAGAATTCGGCGCGCCGTTGGGCGGCCTGCGTGCGGCTGCTAACCGCGAATAACACGAATGCACGCGAATAGGGAATGGGAGATTGCGTAGCGTAGGGCGGGTTTCCGCACCTGCCCTCCGTTTCTGTAACCGCGAATAACACGAATGCACGCGAATAGGGAATGCGGATCTAAGGTGCGACGCACTTCCGGAAGTGCGTCGCACCTGGGCGCGGCTATGGAAAGCCGGCCTTCACACTTGACCTCACCTAACCCCTCCCGCACCCTCCCCTTCCTCTCCGCCGGCGGAGAGGAAGGGGAGGGCCGGGGTGGGGATGGGTGAGGTGGACATGCGGGCCACGCACGGACACCCTGAAGCGTGGGATGGGTTTCCGCGCCTGCCCTCCGTCTCTGTAACCGCGAATAGCGCGAATGTACGCGAATAGGGAACGCGGATCTAAGGTGCGACGCA
This sequence comes from Anaerolineae bacterium, assembly GCA_034436295.1. Taxonomy (GTDB): domain Bacteria; phylum Chloroflexota; class Anaerolineae; order DTLA01; family DTLA01; genus DTLA01. The sequence goes on from DAOTVT010000068.1 coordinate 23,656, forward strand.
CTTTCGGAAGTGCGTCGCACCTGGGCGCGGCTATGGAAAGCCGCCCTACGTGGGTGCTATTCTCCATTCGTGTGGATTCGCATGATTCGTGGATGGCGAGCGTAGGGATGGGTTTCCGCGCCTGCCGCCTGCCACCGGCTATGGAAAGCCGCCCTACGTGGCTGCTATTCTCCATTCGTGTGAATTCGCGTGATTCGTGGATGGCGAGCGCAGGGCGGGCGCTTCGCGGCCGGGACGCCGACTTTCGCCCCCGCCTTGCACCTGTGGTATAATGCAGCGGTAGTTATCCCGGGGATTCGCAATCGGAGAGTCATGCTAAAGGGTATAGTCAGCAAGATCATCGGGGATCAGAACGAAAAGGAACTGAAGCGCATCCGGCCCATCGTGGAACGGATCAACGCGCTGGAACCGGAGTTTGAGGCCAAATCGGATGCGGAACTGCGCGCGCTGACGGCGGAGTTTCGGCGGCGCATTGAGGAAGAGACGGCCGATTTGCGCAGCCGCCTGCAGGAGGCGCAGGAAGCCTTTGAGGCCGAGACCGACGCCGCCGAGGCCGAGCAGGCGCGCTTGCGCGTGGAGTCCATCGGGAAGGAACTGCAGGCCGAGGAAGAGCGCCTCCTGGCCGAGTTCTTGCCCTATGCTTTCGCCGCCGTCCGCGAAGCCTCCAAGCGCACCACGGGCATGCGCCACTTTGACGTGCAACTCATCGGCGGCGTGGTCCTCCACGAGGGCAAGGTCGCCGAGATGAAGACCGGCGAAGGCAAGACGCTGGTCGCCACGCTGCCCCTGTACCTCAACGCGCTGGCCGGCCACGGCGCGCACCTGGTAACCGTAAACGACTACCTGGCCAAGCGCGACACCCAGTGGATGGGGCCCATCTACCACCTGCTGGGGCTGTCCGTCGGCGTGATTCAGCACGAAGCCTCGTTCCTCTACGACCCCGACTACGTGGCGTCCGACGACCGGTATCAGCACCTGCGCCCCTGCGCCCGGAAAGAAGCCTACGCCGCCGACATCACCTACGGCACCAACAACGAGTTCGGGTTTGACTACCTGCGCGACAACATGGTGTGGGATTTGTCGCAGTGCGTCCAGCGCGAGTTGCACTATGCCATCGTGGACGAGGTGGACAACATCCTGATTGACGAGGCCCGCACGCCGCTCATTATCTCGGGCCAATCTGAGGAGTCGTCCAAGCATTACGTTACGTTCAACCGCCTGGTGCCCAACCTGCAGCGCGACGTGGACTACACCGTGGACGAGAAACTGCGCATCGTAACGCTGACGGAAGAAGGCATCGCCCACGTGGAGCAGATGCTGGGGATTGACAATCTGTACGCGCCCGAGCACTCGCACCTGACGCCGTACCTGGACAACGCCCTGCGCGCCCATGTCCTGTACCAGCGCGACCGCGACTACATCGTCAAGAATGGCGAAGTCATCATCGTGGACGAGTTCACGGGGCGGCTGATGTACGGGCGGCGCTATTCCGAGGGCCTGCACCAGGCCATTGAGGCCAAGGAAGGGGTCCAAATCCAAAAAGAGACCCTGACCCTGGCGACCATCACGTTCCAGAACTACTTCCGCCTGTATCGCAAACTGGCCGGCATGACGGGTACCGCCGCCACCGAGGCCGAGGAGTTCAACAAGATCTACGGCCTGGACGTGGTGGTGATCCCCACCAACAAGCCGATGATCCGCGTGGACTACCCCGACCTGGTGTTCAAGAACGAGAAGGCCAAGTATCGGGCGGTGGTAGAGGAGATTGAGGAACTGTACGAGATGGGGCGGCCGGTGCTGGTGGGCACCACGTCCATTGAGAAGTCGGAGCACCTGTCCAACCTGCTCAAGCGCAAGGGGATTCCGCACCAGGTGCTGAACGCCAAGCAGCACGAGCGCGAGGCCGAGATCATCACGCAGGCCGGGCGGCCTGGGACGGTAACCATCGCCACGAACATGGCCGGGCGCGGCGTGGACATTCTCCTCGGCGGCAACCCGGAAGGGCTGGCCAAGAAGAAACTGCGCGAGGCCGGGCACGACCTGACGCAGATTGACCCCGAACTCTGGCAGCGGACGCTGGCCGAGGTGAAGGCGCAATGCGACCGGGACCGCGAGCGGGTGATCGCGCTGGGCGGGCTGCACATCCTGGGCACCGAGCGCCACGAGGCGCGGCGCATTGACAATCAGTTGCGGGGCCGCGCCGGCCGCCAGGGCGACCCAGGCTCCTCGCGGTTCTACCTGTCGCTGGAAGACGACCTGATGCGCCGCTTCGGGGGCGAGAGCATCTCCAATATCATGGAGCGCCTGGGGGTGGAGGAAGACGTCCCCATTGAGGCTGGCGTTGTGAGCAAGGCGATAGAGAGCGCCCAGACGCGGGTGGAGGGCTACAACTTTGACATCCGCAAGCACGTCCTGGAATACGACGATGTCGTGAACCATCAGCGCGAGGTCATCTACCGCCAGCGCCGCCAGATTCTGCGCCAGGCCAACCTGCGCCCGCAGATTATGCGCATGTTGCGCGAGGAGATTGACGGCCTGGTGGAGAGTTACACGGCGGGGCGCTACCGAGAGGACTGGGACCTGGACGGGCTGAATGCGGCTGTTCGGGCGTTCCTGCCGCTGCCCGCCACCCTCACCGGCAAGTCCTGGGCCAAATTGAAGCCCGACGAGATTCGCGAGCAACTGTACGAACTGGCCGAGCGCGCCTACGATGAGAAGGAGCGCGAACTGGGCCCGGACCTGATGCGTCAGGCCGAGCGGTTCGTCCTGTTGCAGACCGTGGATCGGCTCTGGGTGCGCCACCTCACCGACCTGGAGAACCTGCGCGAGGGGATTGGCCTGCGCGCCTTCGCCCAGGAGAACCCGCTGGTGGCGTACAAGAAAGAGGCCAGCCTGATGTACGCCGACCTGATGGACGCCGTGCGCCACGACGTGGCCACGACGATTTTCCGGGTGAGCGTGGTGAAGGAGCCGCCGCGCAGGCCGGTACAGGCGGTGCGCCCGGGTGTGCCGGCGGCTGCCGGTCCGGCCCGCCCCCAGCCCGCCAAGCCCGTGGGGCAGAAGGTGGGGCGCAACGACCCCTGTCCGTGCGGGAGCGGCAAGAAGTACAAGCACTGCCACGGGCGGCCCGAAATGCAGGGTGAACCGGAACTTGCCGGCGTTGCGGCAGGTACGGCGCGCCCGCCCAAAGGCGCACGACCGAATCCTGGGAAGAAACGCCGCTAGCAACGGCGCTGCGGCAAACTCAATCCAATGGAGGATGGGGTATGCAGATTCGGAACTTCGCACAGTTGATGGAGGAGGCCCGCAAGCGGGGCCCCAAGGTGGTTGCCATCGCCGCGGCCCATGAGCGCGAGGTGCTGCTGGCAGCCGCGGATGCCGAGCGCCTCGGCCTGGCCGAGTGCGTCCTCGTCGGCGACCGCCCGACCATTGAGCGCATCGCCGCCGAAGAGGGCATTGACCTCACGCGCATGATGATCATCCACGAGTCAGACCCGAAGACATGCGCCAACAAGGTCATGGAACTGGTGAGCCAGGGCCACGCCCAAATCGCCATGAAGGGCAAGGTGGAGACGGGCGACTTCCTCCGCGCCGCGCTGAACAAGGAATACGGCCTGCGCCGCGGCAATCTGCTCACCCACGTCGGCGCGTTTGAAATCCCCGGCATAGACAGGCTCATCTTCGTCAGCGACGCCGGCGTGGTGGTCGCGCCCGACATGGAGCAGAAGGTGGAGATCGTGCGCAACGCCATCCAGGTGGCGCGCGCGCTGGGGGTGGAACAGCCCAAGGTCGCCATTCTGGCCGCCACGGAGATGGTGAACCCCAAGATTCCGGCCACGCTGGACGCGGCCAACCTGGCCAAGATGGCCGACCGCGGGCAGATTACCGGCGGCCTGGTGGACGGGCCGCTGGCCCTGGACAACGCCATCTCGCCCGAGTCCGTCGCCGTGAAGGGCATCCAGAGCCAGGTGGCGGGCTATGCCGACATCCTCATCCCTCCTGACATTGAGGCGGGCAACGTGCTCGCCAAAGCCATCACCTACTTCGCCAACGGGAAGATGGCGGGGGTTGTCGTGGGCGCGCGAAGCCCCATGATCGTCGCCTCTCGCTCCGACACCCACGAGACGAAACTGGTTTCCATGGCGCTGGGCGTGTTGCTGGCCGAGTGAACGGAGGAAGTGGGAATGCTTCCGCGCCTGTTCATTTTCGCCGGCCGATTCGGCAGCGGCAAGACCGAGTGCGCGGTCAACTTCGCCGTGCAACTCGCCCGCGGGCGCTATCCATCGGCGACGGGGTGGGCGCAGAAGCCGCCTTCGTTCAATTCGCACCCCACACTGGTGGACCTGGACATCGTAACCCCTTACTTCCGCACGCGCGAGTTGAGCGACACGCTGCGCCCCATGGGGGTCTATGTGGTAGCCCCTGCCCAGGTGGGGCAGTACCTGGACCTGCCGGCCATATCGCCGGAGATTCTGGGCGCTATTGAGCGGCGCGGGGTTCTGGTCGTGCTGGACGTGGGCGGCGACCCGCAGGGCGCGCGTGCGCTGGGCCAGTACAGCCCGTACATCCAGCAGCAGGAGCATGTTGTGTACTTCGTGGTGAATCCGTATCGGCCGTTCACGGATACGACCGCGGGCATCCGGACGGCCATCCGCGAGGTGGAGCGCACTTCGCGGTTGCGCGTGTCGGCGCTGGTGAGCAATCCGAACATGATGGACGAGACGCAGCCCGAACTGGTGCTGGCGGGGCATCGGCAGGTGGTGGCCGCGTCCGATGCCCTGGGGCTGCCCGTGGCCATGCTGGGAGTGGAGGAGCGCCTCGCGGAGCCCGTGCGCCGCGAGGTTCCCGACGTGCCGATTCTGGAGATTCGGCGGTTCTTTGACTTGCGTTGGACGGCCTAGCCGTCCGCCTTTACGGGGATGCAGACAAGCGAACGATGGAGGGAGCGATGCAGATTCGCAACTTTGCGCAGTTACTGGAGGCCGCCATTCAGCGCGGCCCTGCCCGCGTGGCCGTCGCCGCCGCCGACGAGGCCAACACGCTGGCGGCGGTGGCCAAGGCCCGCGACCTGGGCCTGGCCACGGCGGTTCTGTTCGGCGATGAGGCCGCCATCCGCCAGGCGGCCGAGAGCGCGGGCGTGGATATCGGCGGGCTGACGGTGGTGCATGTGCCCAACCACAAGGAGTCGGTGCGCGCGGCAGTCGCCGCCATCAAGGATGGCCTGGCGGATATGGCGATGAACGGGCGCGCGCTGCCCGGCCACCTGGTGCGCGTGGCGCTGGAGCCGGAGATGCAACTCCGCACCGGCAAACTGTTTACCGATGTGAGCATTTTTGAGATCCCCGGCGCCGACCGCCTGATTCTGATCAGCGACATCGGCGTCGTCGTGTCGCCCACGCTGGAGGAGAAGGTGTCCATCGTCCAGAACGCCATTGACGTGGCGCGCGCCCTGGGCATAGAGACGCCCAAGGTCGCTATTCTGGCCGCCACCGAGATGGTGAACCCGAAGATTCCCGTGAGCATGGACGCCAGCAACCTGTCCAAGATGGCGCAGCGCGGGCAGATCAAGGGGGGCATCGTGGACGGCCCGCTGGCGCTGGACAACGCCATCTCGCCCCACGCCGCGCGCGTCAAGGGCATCCAGAGCGAGGTGGCTGGCCACGCCGACATCCTCATCGTCCCCGACGTGGACGCGGGGAACATCCTGGCCAAGGCCATCACGTACTTCGCCAGGGGCAAGATGGCGGGCGTGGTCGTGGGCAGCCGAAGCCCGCTCATCATGCCGTCTCGCGCCGACCCGCCCGAGACGAAACTCATGTCCATTGCCCTGGGCGTGTATCTCGCCATGCCGCCCAAGTAACGCAGAGGTTGGAGGTCAAAAATGCCGCGAATCGTGATTGATGTGGAACGATGCAAGGGGTGCGGTCTGTGCACCCAGGTATGCCCCAAAGGCGACCTCGTCCAGATGTCCAACGAGTTCAACTCCAAGGGGTATCGCCCGTCCAAGTTTGTGGATCCCGAGAAGAAGTGCATCGGCTGCGCCTTCTGCGCCAACATGTGCCCCGACGTAGCCATCACCGTGTACCGCTAGACGACAAAAGGAGGTCATCATGGCGAAAGTGCTGATGAAAGGCAACGAGGCCATCGCCGAAGCCGCCATCCGTGCCGGTTGCGAAGCGTATTTCGGCTACCCGATCACCCCGCAGACGGAAGTTCTGGAGTACATGTCGGCGCGGATGCCGGAACTGGGCCGCGCCTTTGTCCAGGCCGAGAGCGAACTGGCTGCGGTGAACATGCTCTATGGCGCGGCCTGCACGGGCGCGCGCGCCATGACGACGACATCCAGCCCGGGCTTCAGCCTCATGCAGGAGGGATTGTCCTACATCGCCTGCTCGGAGGTCCCCGCCGTCGTGGTGAACGTGATGCGCGGCGGGCCGGGCCTGGGGAACATCCAGCCGTCGCAGGCCGACTACCTGCAGATGACCAAGGGCGGCGGACACGGCGACTACAGCCCCATCGTCCTGGCCCCGTCCACCGTGCAGGAGACGGTGGACCTGGTCATCCTGGCCTTTGACCTGGCCGACAAGTATCGGCAGCCCGTGTACGTCATCGCCGACGGCATGATCGGCCAGATGATGGAGCCGGTGGAGTTGCCCGAACTGAAGCCGCCGCAGAGGCCCGAACGCCCCTGGGCGCTGACCGGCGCCAAGGGCAGGCCCCGCAACATCATCACCTCGCTGCAACTGGATCCGCCGACGCTGGAGAAGGTCAACCTGCGCCTGCAGGAGATTTACAAGCGCATCCGCGAGAACGAGCAGCGCCACGAGGAGTACATGACCGACGACGCCGACCTGCTCATGGTGGCCTACGGGACGGCGGCGCGCATCGTCAAGACCGCCATCGCCAAGGCGCGGCGGCAGGGACTGAAAGCCGGCCTATTCCGCCCCATCACCGTGAACCCGTATCCGTATGACGCGCTCAGGAAGGCGGCGGACAGGGCGAAGCGCGTGCTGGTGGTGGAGTTGAGCGCCGGCCAGATGCTGGAGGATGTGCGGCTGGCCGTGATGGATCGGCGTCCCATCCACTTCTTCGGCAAGATGGGCGGCGTCGTTCCCATGCCCGAGGACATCGTGGATGCGATGAACAGAGTCATGGCCGAGGCGTAAGGAAGGAGAGGGTGAACATGGCTGAAGTGAAGGAAGAGAAGATCGTATTCCAGCGGCCCAAGGCCCTGTGCGATGTGGTAACCCACTACTGCCCGGGATGCCTGCACGGCGTGGTTCACCGCGTCATCGCCGAGGTGATTGACGACCTCGGCATTCAGGAGATCACGGTGGGAATCGCGCCGGTGGGGTGCTCGGTGCTGGCGTACAACTACATCGCGACGGACTTCGCGGAGGCGGCCCACGGGCGCGCGCCGGCCATGGCGACGGGGATGAAGCGCGTGCATCCCGAACTCGTGGTCTTCACCTATCAGGGCGACGGCGACTTGGCGGCCATCGGCACCAACGAGTTGATCCACGCTGCCACGCGGGGCGAGAACATCACGACCATCTTCATCAACAACGCCATCTACGGCATGACCGGCGGGCAGATGGCCCCCACCACGCTGCCGGGGCAGGTAACGACCTCCACGCCGCGCGGCCGCGACACGAAACTCGCCGGCTTCCCGGTGCGCGTGTGCGAACTGGTGTCCACGCTGGAGGGCGCGGCCTACATCGTGCGGCGGTCGGCCTACAACCCCAGCGAAATCCGCAAACTGAAGGCCGCCATCAAGACGGCGTTCCAGGTGCAGATGGCCGGGCTGGGCTACTCGCTGGTGGAGGTGGTCTCCAACTGCCCGACGAACTGGGGGATGACGCCGCTGGAGTCGCTCAAGTGGCTCCAGGAGAACATGCTGGCCTATTACCCACTGGGCGACTACAAGGTGAAGGACAGCGTCAAAGAACTCATGGCGAAGAAGTAGGCGAGAGCGAGAGGAGAATCCCATGCACGAAGAAGTGATCATATCCGGATTCGGCGGGCAGGGCGCGCTGTTCGCCGGGCAACTCCTCACCTACGCGGGCCTGTTTGAGGGGCGGCAGGTCAGTTGGATTCCGTCCTACGGGCCGGAGATGCGCGGCGGCACCGCCCACTGCACCGTGATCCTTTCGGACGAGCCTATCGGGTCGCCTATCGTGCGCAACCCGACGATTGCCATTGTGCTGAATCCCGCGTCCATGGACAAATACGAGCCGCTGGTGGCGCCGGGCGGTATTCTGATCGTCAACACGTCGCTTGTGCGGCGGCCCGCGCAGCGGACGGACATCACGGTGGTGGGCGTGCCGGCGAACGACCTGGCCTACGAACTGGGCAATGTGCGGATGGCCAACGTGGTGCTGCTGGGCGCGCTCCTGGCGACCAAGCCCATCGTCTCGCCCGATTCGGTCAAGCGCGCGATGGAAGAGGAAATCCCCGCGCACCGCAAGCACATCATAGAGCCGAACAAGCGGGCGCTGGAGCGCGGGATGCAGTACGTGGCCGAGGCGGTCGGGGCGCGCTAGCCCGCTGGGCTGACCCCATGACGGAACCGCGAATGAACGCGAATGGACGCGAATATAACGTGTACAGATATTCGCGGGGATTCGTGTGATTCGTGGATGAGGGTGTGGCTGACCCCATCACCCCCTGTGCCGACGGAACCGCGAATGAACGCGAATCAACGCGAATAAAGGGGTAGAGATATTCGTGTGGATTCGTGTTATTCGCGGATGAGGGTGTGGCCGCGCGAGGCTAACCCCCCGCGCTGCGGGTGTAGCAGCGCCAGCCCGCAGGGCTTTGCACGTTGAGCCCGATGCTTTAGCGTCGGGCGGGGTTTGGCGTACCTTACAGACGGATTCAGGAGCGCGACATGTCTCAGGAACGCACACGTAGGCTCGGCAATGTGGTGCTGCATCTGGTGTCGGACGGCATCTGCTGGATGGACGGCGGGGCCATCTTCGGCGTCGTGCCCAAGACCATCTGGCAGCGTGTGGCCGAATGCGACCCCCAGAACCGCGTGCCGATGGAACTCAACTGCCTGCTCATTGAAACCTGCGACGAGGTGATCCTGGTCAACACGGGGTTTGGCCCCAAGATGTCGCCCAAGGAGCGCGAAATCTATCGGATTCCCGAGAGCCGCCTGCTGGCGAACCTGGCCGAGTTGGGGTTCGGCCCCGAAGATATCCACATCGTCATCAACACGCACCTGCACCCCGACCACTGCGGCGGCAACACGATGTACAAGGACGGGAAACTCGTCCCCACGTTCCCCAAGGCCACCTACGTGGTGCAGGAGCAGGAGTGGCACGACGCGACGCACCCGAACGAGCGCACCCGCGCCGTGTACCTGGCCGAGAACCTGCTGCCGCTGGAGGAGCGCCACCAGTTACGCCTCATCCGCGGCGAGGAGCACATCGTGGAGGGGATTCGCTGTCTGCCCACGCCGGGCCACACGTTCGGCCATCAGTCGGTGGCAATTGAGTCGGCGGGCGAGGCAGCGATCTTCTTGAGCGACATGGCGCCCTGGGCGGTGCATCTGGAGCGCCTGGCGTGGACGACGGCCTTTGACGTGCAGCCGCTGCAGACGGTGGACGTGAAGCGTTCGGTGCGGCAGTGGGCGCTCAGGTCCAACGCGCTCCTCATCTTTGAGCACGACCCTCGCGTGCCGTGGGGGAGGCTGCAGGAGGACGCGGGCGTGCTGCGCGTGGTGGAGGCGTAGGGGGCGGGACGCAGGCGGGGTGGCCCAGGCTCAAGCCGCTTGTTAGCCAGGCGCTCACTCGGCTGCTCGCGCAAAACGGACCTGCTTTTCCGTCACCACTACAAATTGGTTTGCTAACTGCCCTGCATAACTTTCAAGCAATCGTCGGAGAGCAGCGATCTTGTTCGCCGCTCGTTCATCTTCAAGGCGTAGAAGCACAACACCCTTGTGTGGACGTCGTTCTCGGTGAATCTTCTCTCCAAAATCTTTGTCATTTGTAATCAAGATCCGATCCTCGGCAAACGCTTTCGCAATGACCTCATCGTCGTCCATGCCGCGTGCTTCTTCGTACACCGAGAAAACTTCATGCTTCTGTGCGCGCAACCAGCGTGCTGCCGCTGGCCCCGTGCACTCGTCCACGAGGAAACGCATCTACATTGGCTCCACCACCAACGGCATAAATGAGGTGTTTGCCAGGCACTTCGTGGCAAACAGCAAGCACGCTTGAATGTCTTCGGGCGTCAACCCTTGGTATTCCTCAAGAATCTCTGTAACGGTCGCGCCATGCGCCAGCAAATTCAGTATATACTCCACGGTCAGGCGGGTTCCCTTGATGACTGGCTTGCCAACCATGACTTTGGGATTGAGCGCAATACGCTCAAGCAGTTGCTGTTCCGTCATCCTTTCGTCTCCATGCGCGGGATAGGTCTTGTATGCCTATTATACTACCCTGGCGCGGGAAGTCAAGCGTTTCGCGCTTCCACCCGCCAGGCGTGGCTGGGTTCCAAAGTTTGTTGGTCGCGCTAGGGGCATAGGCGCGACGCACTTCCGAAGGCACGTCGCGCCTTGGTCGCCAACACAAGACGGAGCCGAATCCCCCGCGACCCGCGCTTGGAGTCCTGCCCGCGCCGTGCTATAATTCGCGCGGGGCTTGTGCTCCCCGAAACGCCTTGCCATCACCGACAAGGAGGGCCATCCGTGTACCGACAGTACGGCTTTCTTGCGCCCCGCAGCGAATTGGCCACCACCGCCGATGACGCCGCCGCCAAGGCCGCCGCCATCGGCTTCCCGGTGGTGATAAAGATCGCCTCGCCCGACATCCTCCACAAGACCGACGTGGGCGGCGTGGCCCTGGGCCTGAACTCCGAGGCGGAGGTGCGCGCCGCCTTTGACCGCATCGTGAGCGCCGTCCGCGCGAAAGCGCCCCACGCGCGCATTGACGGCGTTGCCGTGGAGGAGATGGTTCGCGGGGGCGCGGAGGTCATCATCGGCCTGAACAACGATGCGCAGTTCGGCCCCACCATCCTGTTCGGCCTGGGCGGGGTGTTCACGGAGATCTTCCAGGACGTGAGTTTCCGCGTGCTGCCCATCACGCGGGCCGACGCCGAGGAGATGATCGGCGAAATCCGCGGCCGGGCCATTCTGGACGGCTACCGCGGCCAGCCGCCCGTGTCCAGGGCGATGCTGGTAAATCTGCTGATGAACGCGGCGCGGATGGGGATGGACCTGGCCGAGCGCCTGGACTCGGTGGACTTCAACCCCATTGTCGTGTGGGGCGATGAGCACCGCGTGCTGGACGCCAAAATCCTCCTGCGCGACGGCGGGCAACCCCCGGCAGCGGAGCCGCCTGACACGTCCTACCTGGACCTGTTCTTCAAGGCGAAATCGGTGGCGCTCATCGGCGCGTCGGCCACGCCGGGGAAGGTGGGCAACGCTGTGCTGGACAGTCTGGCGCGGCACGACTACAGGGGCAAGGTCTTCCCCGTGAACCCGACCCGCGACGAACTCATGGGCCTCAAGGCGTATCCCAGCCTGTCGGCCATTCCGGAGCCGGTGGATTTGGTCGTGGTTACCGTGGCGCTGGGCATGGTGCCGGACCTGCTGCGCGAGTGCGCGGCCAAGGGCGTCCACGCCATGGTCATCATCTCCGGCGGGGGCAAGGAACTGGGCGGCGACAACGAGGCGCTGGAGGCCGAGATCGCCCGCCTGGCCCGCGAGGTCGGCGTGCGCATCGTCGGCTGCAACTGCATCGGGGTCTTTGACGGCGAGACGCGCCTGGACACGTTCTTCCAGGTGCACGAGCGGATGGTGCGGCCGCCGCTGGGGCCGGTGTCTATCCTGACGCAGTCGGGCACGGTGGGCGCGGCCCTCATGGAGGATTTGCACAACGTCGGCGTGAGCAAGTTCGTCTCCTACGGCAACCGCATTGACGTGGACGAGGCCGACCTGCTGGCGTATCTGGCCGACGACCCACACACGCGGGTGGTGGCGTGCTACATTGAGGGGCTGAAGCGCGGGCGCAAGTTCCTGGCCACGGCCAGCCGCGTGGCGCAGGTGAAGCCGGTGGTGGTGTTCAAGCCCGGGCGCACGCTGCGTTCGGCCCGCGCGTCTATCTCGCACACGGGGTTCTTCGGCGGCACCTACGCCGTCTGGCGGGGCGCGTTCCGGCAGGCCGGCGTCATCGCCGTGGACAGTTACGAGGAACTGTTCGCGGTGTCCAAGGCGCTGGCCATGCAGCCCAGGGCCGGGGGCAACCGCGTCGCCATGATCAGCAACGGCGCGGGGACGATGGTGCAGGGGATTGACCTGTTGCCCGAGTACGGCCTGGCGCTGCCCGACCTGGCCCCGGAGACGGTCGCGGCGCTGAGGGCGGCGTATCCCCCGTTCTACCTGGCGCAGAACCCGGTGGACGTTACCGGCTCGGCCACCACCACGGACTACGCGGTGGGCATCCAGGCGCTGCTGGACGATCCGAATGTGGATGTCGTGATGCCCTGGTTCGTGTTCCAGGACACGCCCGTGGGCGAGGATATCGCCGACGCGCTGGGGGAGTTGAACCGCAAGGCGAAGAAGCCGATTCTCGTGGGGGCGACGGGCGGGCCTTTCACGGCCAGGATGTCGCAGGCGATAGAGGCCCAGGGCGTACCCGTGTTCCACTCCGTGCGGGAATGGGTGGCGGCGGCCATGGGCCTGGCCCACCGCCCGCCGCAGCGGGTGTGGGGCTAGAGAAGACGCCCGTCTTCACTCCTGCGAGGAGGGATTCGGGCGGCACAGTATTGCCCTCTACGGGCGACGTATGCTCTGTACGGGCGAGGCACGCCTCGCCCGTACAGCACACTGTTGTCTCGGCGGACTCGCCTATTCCACGACCTTCTCAAACATGTCTTTGGTTGCGCCGCACTGGGGGCACACCCAGTCGTCGGGCAAATCCTCAAAGGCCGTTCCGGGCGGGATGTCCGAGTCGGGGTCGCCCACCGCCGGGTCGTACACGTAACCGCAGACCATGCATTCCCATTTTTCCATCGCGTTTGTCTCCTTGGTTGCTAGAAACTCTTGAACTGATCCCGGCGGGCGCCGCAGATGGGGCACTTGTCGGGCGGTTCGCCTTCCACCGTGTAGCCGCACACGCTGCAGATCCAAATCTCGCCGATTTGGATGTCCACGCCCTTGTCCACCGCCGCCTTGGCTTCGCCGTACATCGCCTGGTGAATCTTCTCGGCCTCCAGCGCCCAGTGCATGCTCCGCTCGGCGGGCTTTTCGCCCTGCTCCCTGGCGACGGCCAGGTAGGCGGGATACATCTCGTTGACCTCAAAGGTCTCCCCGCCAATGGCGGCCACCAGATTGTCCTTGGTGGCGCCCAGCCCGCCAAACGTGCGCAGGTGGTTGGTGGCGTGCACCTGCTCGGCGTAGGCGATGGCCTTGAACAGCCGCGCGACGTTGGCGAAGCCCTCCTTCTCGGCCTGGGCGGCGAAGGCGAGGTACTTCATGTGGGCCTGGCTCTCGCCCGCAAAGGCGGCCTTCAGGTTTCCTTCGGTCATGTCCTTCATAGTATCCTCTCCTTTCTGCTTGATATTGTAGGCGTCTGCTGAAGTCGGACTCTAGCCCTCAAAGATGGGCTTTTCCTCATCCTGGAAGAACCACAGCCCCTTGTCCTTCAGGTAGTGGTAGGAGTTCTGCAGCAGGTCGTAGTGGCGACTTTCCTCCTGCACCAGGAACTCGTACATGGCCTTCGCGGTCAGGTCCTGGGACGATTCGGCCGCCCTCTTGTACAGTTCGTAGCCCCGCTTCTCAAACCCCATGGCCAGTTCCAGCGCCTTGAGGTCGTCGGCGTCGTCGGGCAAGTCCTTCCCAGGGCCTTCGGGGAACAGGTTCAACTCGGGCGCGGGTTCGGTGGCGTGCCGCGCGTCTTCCAGGGTGAGCCACTGGCCCTTCTTGGTGATGGCCTGGTACTGCTGCTGAAGCACCTGCAGATGGCCCTCTTCGTCGTGGGCCAGGGATGTGAACATCTTGGCGCCCGCGGGGTGGGCGCTGCGTTTCGCGGCCTCCAGGTAGAAGGCGCGCCCGCGAATCTCGTTGATCATGCCCTGGCGCAACGGCTCTAGCAACTTCTCGTCAATTGGACTCATGTGTATCCTCCTTGTCTAGAAAGGTGCAAATCCCATCGTGGCTTTGAATTGGTCGGACAGCAACTTGTATTCGGTTTCCAGCGCGTCCTGGTGCGCCTGCTCCATTTCGGCCAGGGCGGCGTACATCTTCTTGCCCTCTGGGTCGTCGGTTTGCTCGGCCGCGCGCGTGTAGAACTCCACGGCGTCGCGCTCGCGCAGGTAGGCGATGCGCAGCGCCGACAGGTCCGACGTGTAGGCGTTCAGTTCGTTTGCGCCCAGCGGCTTCGCGAAGATGGGCGTGGACGGGACAGACGCCGTCAGGGTTTCGGTCAGCGGGAGCCAGCGGCCATCTTGGAGCAGGGCCTGCTCCCTGGCCTGAAGCATGGCCAGGTGGGCCAGTTCGTCGTCGGCGAGGCGCGAGAAGAGTGTCCGCCCGCCTTCGTGCGCCGTGGCTGCCGCGGCCTTCAGGTAGAACTCGCGGCCATCGCGTTCGGTCTGCATGGCCATTTTCAGCGCCAGAAGCGCCTGTTGCAGCGGCTCTGTCATGCTACCCTCAATCGCAGGATTTGGCCGACAGGCCCAGGAATCCGCCTGTCGTCAGCATGTATTCGTAGTTCATCATCAGGATGTCAAAGTGGCGGCGCTCGGCCTTGGCCAGGTAGCGGTACATCTGCTTGCCAGCGGGGCTGGCGACGCGCTCGGCTTGCTGGACGTACAGGTCGTAACTGTCGTTCTCCAGTTGGATGGCCAGGAGCAAGGCGTCCATCTCGGATGTGGTCTCGCCGACGGTTTGCTTGAGGTTCTTGCGCGCCTTGAGCGGCTCAAACTCGGCCGCCGCGGCCGCCTCCGCGAATTCCACCCAGCCGCCGCCCCCGACGAGGGATTCGTATTGGCGCTGCACCATGGTCAGGTGATGCTGCTCCTCGTCGGCCAGCGTGAGGAACATCTCGCGCCCGCAGGCATCTTTCACGCGCTCCGCCGACTGCAGGTAGAACTTGCGGGCATCCTGCTCCTTGTGTGCCGCCAGTTTCAGGGCCTCCAAAATGGTCTTGTCTTCCATGTTTCTCTCTCCTCAAGTGAGTATTGCGGATGGAGTATAGCGCGCCTTGTTCACCATCGCAAGGGCCGCTGCGCGGATTCACCCTCCGTTGGTGAACTACTTGCATCTTCTCCTCGTGCGTCATTGCGAGCGAAGTGGGCAGCTTGGCTGACCTCACCCGGAGGCCGAAGGCCGGGGGTGAGGTATGCATGACCGCCGGGATCGCTTCGGCGCTCCGCAGACATTTGAACCCAATCCGCCGTGCCCCCGTTACCGCCGCGCCACGCCGCGCAGGGTCTGTGTGCCCCGCACCCAGGCGAGTTCTATCTGCCGCGCCGACTGCAATCGGGCCAGCGCGTCGGTTACGTCCTGGGCGGTGCGGATGGGCATCCCCGCGATCTCCACGATGACATCCCCCGCCTGTAGGCCCGCTTGCGCCGCCAGCGACCCAGGCTTCACCGAGCCGACGAGCGCGCCCTCGCCCACCGACAGGCCGTACTTCCGCCGAAGTTTGGCGGCGTCGGCCACGGTTACGCCCAGTTCCAGCCGCAGACGGCTCAGCGCCTGCTCCAGCAGCGGCCGATTGAACCCCACGATGACCTGATCGTCCACGACGATGACGGGCACGCCGCGCTGCCCCGACCGCCGCACCATCTCCTGCGCGGCCGTCGGGTCGCGGCTCACGTCCTTCTCCACGAAGGGCACGCCACGCTGCGAAAGAAACTCTTTCGCCATGAAACAATACCCTCAAGTGGGCGTGGTGTATATGACGACGCTCATATTCGGTCTCCTCGGCTACATGTAGGCGGCCTTCAGCGCCTGCGCCTTGTCCGCCGGAATCGGCCGAATCGGGCGGAGCCCCACCGGCCCGGCCTTGAGCGCCGGCACTTGCTCCTCGTAGGCGGGCACGTCTTCGGTCTGGTAGAGGATGCCCACGGGGATGCGGTCGCCCCATATCTGCGCCGTCCTCAAGGCCCAATTCAGGTCGGACGGGTTGTAGTCCGGCTCCTGGCTCACGGGATACACGCGCTCGCCGTACCATTCGTACGTGTTCACGCGGTTGAAGGTAACGCACGGCTGGAGCACGTCTATCAGGGCATAGCCACGGTGCTGCACGGCCGCCTTGATGATGTCGGCGAGTTCGCGCACGTTCTTGGAGAACGCGCGGGCCACGAAGGTGGCGCCCGCGGCCAGCGCGATGAGGAGCGGGTTCACCGGACGGTCTATGGCCCCCTCGGGCGAGGTGCTGGATCGCGTGCCCTGGGCGCTGGTGGGCGAGTACTGGCCTTTGGTCAGGCCGTAGATTTGGTTGTTGTGGGCGATGTGCACGATGCCGATGTTGCGGCGGGCGGCGTGCACCATGTGCCCCATGCCCTCGCCATAGCCGTCGCCGTCGCCGCTGTGGACGATGACCTTCAGGTCGGGGCGCACCAGTTTGACGCCGGTGGCGCACGGTATGGCGCGCCCGTGCAACGTCATGAACCCGTTGGCATGGGTGTAGTCGGGCAACTTGCTGCTCTGCCCGATGCCCGACACCAGCATCACCTGGTGCGGCTCAAGCCCCAGTTCCGCAAGCGCCGTCTTCACAGCCTGATGGATGCCGAAGTTGCCGCAGCCCGGGCACCACGTCGGCGTTACCGGGCTCTGGTAGTCCTTGACCGTAACCATCTACGCCTCCTCCAGTCCACGGAGAATGTACTCCGGTGAGATGGGTCTGCCGTCGTAACGCAGGATTCGCTCCTCAATGTGGATGCCGGTCTCCCGCCGTATCAGGCCGGCCATCTGGCCGGTGTAGTTGCTCTCCACGGCGACGATGCGCTTGGCTCCGCGCAGGGCTTCGGCCACCGCCTGGGCCGGGAAGGGCCAGATGTCGGTGATGTGCAGGAAGTTGGCCGACACGCCCTGCTGGGCCAGCAGGCGCATGGCTTCGCGCACGGGGTAGTAGCCCGAACCCCAGGACACGAAGGTGATGGCCGCGCGCTCCGGGCCGTACAGCCTGGGCGGCAGCATGTCGGCGCGGGCGGTTTCCAACTTGCGCATCCGCTTCTCCATCATGCGGCGGCGGTTCGTCGCGTTTTCCTCTATGCTCCCGTACTCGTCGTGCTCGTCGCTGGCCGCACGGTACACGCCCTTCGGGTGCCCCGGCGGCGCCCACGGCGAGATGCCGCTGTCGGTGAAGGCGAACCGCTTGTACTCGCCCTCCATGGCGTCCAGTTGCTCGGGCGTGAGCATGGCGCCGCGGTCAATGACCACGCCGTCAAAGTCCAGCGCCTCGGGCGGCACCGTCTGCAGCGACGTGGCCAGGAAGTGGTCGGACAGGACGATGACCGGGCACTGGTACTTCTCGGCCAAGTTGAAGGCGCGCCAGCCATCGCGGAAGGCTTCCTCTATCGTGCCGGGGGCCAGGACGATGCGGGGGAACTCGCCCTGGGATGCGTGGAGCACGAACATAAGGTCGCTCTGCTCGGTGCGGGTGGGCAGGCCGGTGGAAGGCCCCGGGCGCTGCACCTCAAAGATGACGACGGGGACTTCGGTCATGCCGGCCAACCCCAGCGCCTCCACCATGAGCGAGAAGCCGCCGCCCGATGTGGCGGTGGCTGCCCTGGCGCCGGCGCGGCCCGCGCCGATGGCCATACAGATGGCGGCGATCTCGTCCTCGGTGTGCTTGGTTACCACGCCGAACTCGGCGGCTTTGGCGCTGATCATCTCCAGGATGGGCGAGCCGGGGGTCATGGGGTAGCCCGCCACGAACTGGCAGCCCGCCGCCAGCGCGCCCAGCGACATGGCCGGGTTCCCGCTGATGAGCAGGCGCTTGGGCGCGTCCACCGGCTCCAGTTTGAACGGGAAGCGTTCGGCGAAGTGGGCGCGGGCGTAATCATAGGCGGCGCGGGCCACCTTCAGGTTGGCCTCGGCCAGGCTTTCGCCCCGCTTGCGCCCGAAGTTGTCCTCAATGACGCCCTCCACAAAGCGGAGGTCCAGGCCCGTCAGGCCGGCGGCGATGCCCACCATGGCCGTGTTCAGCATCAACTTGCTGCCGCCTGCCTGCTGCACCAGGTCGGCGACGGGCATGGCGAAGTCCTGCACGCCATCGGGCCAGCCCGACTTGTCCACCTTCAGCGCGGGGTCATAGACGATGGCCCCGCCGGGCACCAACTGGCGCACGTGGAAGTCCACGGCCTCGCGGGTCAGGGCCAGCGCCAGGTGCACCCGCTCGTCGTGGGAGAAGAACTCGTAGTCGCCGGCGCGAATCTGGAAGAAGTTGTGCCCGCCGCGAATCCTGGAGCGGTAGTCGGGCACGGCGAACACGCGCAGGCCCGCGCGCGCCAGGGCCAGGGCGAACCCCGCGCCTGTGGATTCCACGCCCTGGCCGGCCTCTCCTCCAAGGACAAACGTCATGTCGTTCTTCATCGTTTACCCCCTACCATGTCCGGTAATTGCCTGTGCGTAGGGGCAGCCCTGCGCCCCTGCGCCAGGGTCGCAGCGCGCTGCGGCCCTACTCCAGGGTGAACTCCTGGAATCCCATCCAAAAGCCCGTCTGGTTGATGTAGTCGTACTCGCCCTGGAGAATGGCCAGGTGGCCTTGTTCCACGGCGACAAGGGAGCCGAACAGGGCCTTCTCTGCCTCGGTCTGGGCCTGGCTGGCTGCCTCGCTGTAGAGGGCGATGGAGTCCTGTTCGGCCTGCATGCCCCGTTTCAGGGCGTCCCGTTCGCCCGCGCTGGCCTTGATTTCGCGGGCGGCCTCCTTGGGCGAGGGGAAGACCTCCGGGTGGCTGGGCGCGGCCTTGGGTTCGGCCTGGGCCGGCGCGGGCAGGTGCGGCAGCGTGCCGTCCCGCAGCAGCGAGCGGAACGCGCCGTCCAGGTAGGCCAGGTGATCCAGTTCGTCCTTGGCCAGGCTCAGGAACATGCTCTTGCCGCGCGAGGCGGCGGTTGCCTCAGCGGCCTGAAGGTAGAAGGCATGGCCGCGCCGCTCCAATTCCATGGCGTCGCGCAGGATGCTCATCAGCCGCGTTGTGTGTTCGTCGCTCATACTGTCCTCCGAAAGGTGAACTTCATCTGTGCAGCCACACTGCCCACCGACCGGCCTGCTGGGCCAGTTGGGGCAGCAGGGCGATGACCAGAAACCACGCCGCATAGCCTCCCGCGAGCACAAGGCCGAAATGCACCCGCGCCCGCAGCAGGAGATAGCACACGACCACGAAGGCCGTCGTGCCCAGGATGCTGGTGATGGCGCCGCCCGCGAACTCGGCCGTCTTCTGATAGTCGTGGCCGGTGTTGGTGAACACGATCCACATCGTCAGCGGGATGGTGAGCGGCATGGCGGCGGCCAGCCCGGCCAGATGCCGCTGACGGTCGCCGATCCAGGTTACGAGGGCGATGATCGCCAACGAGATGCCGATTTGTACGAATCTCAACGCGAACCTCCCGAAGCGTGGTGCGGTGAGCGTGATGCCGTCATGTTCTGGGCGCGCGCCCGCGCCAGGGCGACACCAGCGGCCTCACGATGCCCTCAATCTCTTCGGGTCGGTCGGTGGGTTGCGCGCAGGTCAGCCCCACGCAGATGTAGGCGCGGGGCGCGGGCTCGGCCGGGTATCCCAGTCGGGCCAGGCGTTCCTGCTCCCACGCGGGATCCACCACCTGGATGACCCGATGGGGCGCGTATAGCCGCAGGGACGCGCGGCGCAACTCTCGGGTGCGCTCGTCGTCGGCGCTGCCCACGATGATGATCTGGATCGGCTCGCCCAGGTACGCGGCCACGGCCATAGCGTACCCAGAGGCGAAGTAGCCGTAGGCCTTGTACACCTCGCCGAACCAGGCGAGGGCCTTGCCGGCCGCCTCGCGATGCTTCGCGTCGCCGGTGAAGGCGTGGAGCCGCAGGGCGACGCGGGCGGCCAGGGCGTTGTCGGGCAGGGGCTTTTCGCGGTCGCGCAGTTTGCCCAGGGCGTTGGGGTCCTCCACACGGTCGTAGAACCCGCCGACGGCGTCCTGCAGATGGCCGTACACGAACTCCATCACGCGCAGGGCGCGGTCAAGGAAACGCGGCTCGGTGGTGAACTCGTAGGCGTCCAGCAGGGCCTGCGCCATCCAGACGGGGTCGGCGAGAAGGCCCCACACTTCGCCGGTGGCGCCCCGCGTGTGGGCCATGCCGCTGGCCTCGTCGTAGTGCCGCTCCCAGATCACGTCCACGGCGCGCAGGGCGGCGTCGGTCGGCGCGCGGTCGTCCAGCACCACGCCCGCCTGCAGGAGCGCCGAGATGAGCATGGCGTTGTAGTCGGTGTACGGCGTCTTGTCTATGTAGGGCGGTCTGCGCCGTGCGCGCTCGGCGGCGTTGAGTTTGTAGTACTCCTCGTCGGCGTCCTGGCTGGCGTAGAAGAACCCGCGCTCGTCGGTCAGGGTGCGCAGGATGTAGCGCACCACATCGGCGGCCACGTTGCGGTAGAACGGGTCGCCGAAGACCTGGTAGGCGTGGACGTAGAGCGCCAGGAGTTTGGCATTGTCCTCGGCCATTTTCTCGTAGTGCGGGATGCTCCAGTCGCGCGTGGTGGAGTAACGGAAGAACCCGCCCTCCACGGGGTCGTACATCCCGCCCGAGGCCATCGCGCGGAGCGTCTTCTCCACGATGGCGCGCAACTGCTCGGCGCCGCTGCGCGCGTACTCGGCCAGCGCCAGTTCCAGCGACTCGGGCATGGGGAATTTCGGCTCGGTGCCGAAGCCGCCGTTCTCCCTGTCAAAGCCCAGCAGGAGGACGGACACGGCGTCCTCCACGATTTTCAGGGTCAGGTCTTCGGTGGCCACGCCCGCCACCGTGGCCGCGGCCACGTCGCTGCGCAGTTCCTCCAGCCGCTCGCGAATCTTGCCCTTGTTGGCGCGGTAGTACTCGCTGACCTTGCGGGCCACCTCCAGGAACTGGGGCACGGTCAGGTACGTGCCGCCCGTGAGGACTTCGCCGTCGGGGGTGAGGAACGCGGTGGTGGGCCAGCCGCCCATGTTGTAGCGGCGGTTGACATCGGGCCGCTTGTCCGTGTCCACGCGAATGGGGATGAAGTCCGAGTTGATGAGCGCGGCCACTTCGGGGTGCGAGTAGGTCTGTTCATCCATCACGTGGCACCAGTGGCACCACGACGCGCTGATGTCCAGAAGGATGGGGACGTCCAGTTCGCGCGCCAGGCGAAACGCCTCGTCTTCCCACTCCCACCAGGAGAACCCAGGCGGCTGGTGGCCTCGGTGGGTGTCGTGGACGAAAGTCCCCGTTCGCTCGCGGGCCTCTTCCAGGTCGGGCTGGAACAGGCGGCGGAACTCGCCTTCCAGGCGGGCTTTGTGGCGCATCTCCTCCTCGGCGAGGGACTCAAAGAACGTCTTGACCGCCGCGTCGCTGGCCGAGTGGGCCATGCGCGTGTAGAAGTCGTGCGCGTCCTGCTCCCGCCGTATGGCGAGTTGCCATGCCTTTTCCAGTTCGTAAATCCTCTCCGTCATGTTGTCTCCTCGTTGCGGGTGGTGCAGGCTGGTTGGCCATTAGCCGTTAGTCATTAGCCGTTAGCCTTTAGCCATTGGCCATTAGCCATCAGGATTGGGATGCTCTTTGCGGAATAACCCTGCGCGGCACGCCGCAGAGTTCTCTATATGCCCAGTTCGCTCTTCGTTCGGATAAAGTGCAGGATGCTGTCGCGCGCGATGATGCCCACCAGCCGCCCCTCCTGCACAACCGGAATCTGATTGACATCGTATTCGTCCATGCGCTCCAGCACGCCGTAGGCGTCGGCGTCGGGCGGCACGGCGTGCAGCGCGTCCACGGCGGTCATGGCCTGCTCCACCGGGGTTACCGGCCAGCGGTCGCGCGGCACGCGCCGAATCTCATGCAGCGTAACCAGGCCCTTGAGCGCGTCGCCGTCCGTAACGAGGAAGCACCGCTGCCCCAGGGGAAGGACGTGATCGTCCACCAGCGTCGCCAGGGAGACCCCAGGCGGAACCGCCGCGCATTGCGTGCGCATGAGGTCTGCCGCCGTGTACCCCTGAAGGCTCTCCTTCAGGCGCACCTGCCGGAAACTGCTGGACGCGGCGTTGTCCATGAACCAGCCGATGAGGGCCAGCCAGATGCCGTCGCCGAGCCTGCCGGCCAGCGCCAGGAAGATGCCGGCCACGATGAACAGGTACGCGAATGCCTGCCCCAAGCCGGCCGCGATGCGGGTGGAACGCTCGTACTGGCCGGTGATGGCCCACACGATGGAGCGGAACACCCGCCCGCCGTCCAGCGGGAACCCGGGCAGCAGGTTGAACAGCCCCAGCAGCAGGTTGATGCGCGCCAGGTACATCGCGCCCCCGGCAATCGGCTCCGCCACCGTCCGCAGGGCCAGCCCGATGACCGCGAACAGCCCGGCCAGCACCATGCTGGACAGCGGCCCCGCCACCGACATGAGCAACTCCTGGATGGGTTGCTTGACTTCGCGGGTGATGGAGGCCACGCCGCCGAACAGGAACAGCGTGATGCTGCGCACCGGCACGCCAAAGCGGCGCGCCACGACACTATGGGCCAGTTCGTGCGCCAGGACGGAGCCGAAGAACAGCAGGCTCGTGGCAACGCCTACGATCCAATAAAGCCCCGGACTCCACCCGGGGTATTCGTTCGGGAAGAAAAACTGCGCCAGGCTCAAACTCACCAGCACGAAGATGATGAACCACGTGTAATGAAGCCCGACCGGAATGCCCCCGATTTTCCCCAGCCTGATGGAACTCTGCATGTCCCCTCGCTTTCTGGGCGGACGCCTACACTTCTTCCGCCTCTTCCTCGCCTTCCTGCACCTTGTACAGTTTGTCGGGGCTTGTCAGTTTGTCAATGTAGAGAATCCCGTCCAGGTGGTCTATCTCGTGCTGGAGGACGCGGGCCAGGAAGCCACGGGCCGAGATCTTCACGCGCTTGCCGTTTTCGGCCAGCGCCTTGACGACGACGCTCTCGTAGCGTTCCACCTCGCCCACGTAGCCCGGCACCGAAAGGCAGCCCTCGTTCCCTATCTGCGAGCCGCTGGCCTGGACGATTTCGGGGTTGATGAGGCAGAACGCCTTGCCGCCCAGCAATTCGTCTTCGTCCTCCGGAACCTCTATGACCACGACGCGATGGAGCGCGCCCACCTGATTGGCGGCCAGCCCCACGCCCGGCGCGGCGCGCATGGTCTCCAGCATGTCGGCGCACAGCGCCTGGATTTCGGGCGTGATGCGCTTGACCTCCTTCGCCCTCTTGCGGAGGAGGGGATGCCCGTTCACAAGAATCTCTCTCACAGCCATAACCGTAGCGACGTTCTCCTCACCATAAAGTCAGGAATTGTGATGCGTGCCGCTATACGGCCCGCATGATCTCCTTGATTTTCGCCGTCAGGGCCAGGCCCTCGTGATAGGGCCGCTGCCACATGTTGCGCCCAAAGATCAGCCCGGTGGCCCCGGCTTCCATGCAGATGCGGGCTTTCTCCAGCAAATCCTCATCGCCCATTTTGCTCCCGCCGGAGAACAGGACCATCGTCTTGCCCGCCGATTCCACCACCTTACGGACGGCCTGAGCGTAGTCCAACTTCAGGGTGTTGTACGGCTTGGGCGATGCCTGGTTCTTTTCCGGCTCAAAGTCGGGCACGTTCAGTTTGACCACGTCGGCACCCAGTTCGTCGGCGACGCGGGCCGCGTAGTCCACGGCGTACAGGCTATCCCGGCCGCCCTTTTCCTCCACGGCCCAGCCGCGCGGGTAGGCCCAGACGATAACGGGCATGCCGAACCTCTCGGCCTCCGCGCGAATCTGCATGAACTGGATGAAGTCCTGATCCTGCGCGGGCGAGCCGACATAGAGCGTGTACCCGACGGCATCGGCCCCCAGGCGCACGGCGTCCTCCACGGTGGCGGTCTGCGGCGAGAACGCCTCGTCGTCGGGCGGGATGTTGGTCTTGCCGTTGAGTTTCAGGACGAGCGGGACCTTGCCGGCGTACTTGGGCATGTACTTCTCGGCCAGGCCGATGTGAAACACGATGCCCGAATACCCGCCTTCCAGCGCCAGGCGGGCCTGGTATTCGGGGTTGAGCGCCTCGGGGTTGGCGAAGAAGTCTATCGGCCCGTGCTCCAGCCCCTGGTCAATGGGCAGCAGGAGCATGGTGCCATTGCCCGGGCCGTGCTCGTATAACAGGCGGTACAGCCGGGCGCGCTTGCCTATCCCCAGGTGCAAATCGTCTAGACGAGGTCTTGGACTCATGTTTCCCTCCTGTCCGTTGCGGGTCAACGGCTCTCTGAAATTATACCTTTACGAGTCCTATTTTACCAAACGGCGTGGTCTGGGTATATGACGTGGGTCATACGCGACCCGAACCGAGGCGTGGCGCGATGGAGTTGCCGCGCCCGTTGGGTGAGCGACATCCGTTGCCCACCCAACGGGCATTCGCTTGCTGTCGGTTGGTACTACTCAAATGTGCAGATGGCGCCGGGCCGTTTGACCCGGAGCGCCAGGCTCTCAAAGACCCGGAAGATGTGATCCATCCCGTCCGGGCCCAGGTACGCGGTGATGATGTCCTGGCCGATGGCGAGGTCCAGGTTCTCGGGGCCGGTGGCCACCAGGAACCCCTGCCGGCTCTTGAGCGCGGGGGTCGGGACGATGGTCTTCACGAGTTCGCGTATCTGCGCGATTTCCAGGACGCCGGTTCCGCCGTTGACGCGGTGGAGTTTGGCGAACAGGTCGGTGCTGAGCACCAGCGCGAACTCGCCGGTGAACCCGGCTGCGGTGAGTTTGTTCCAGGCGGCAAGGACGGTTTCTAGCGCCGCGCCGGGGGTGGTCTCCCATTCGCCCAGCGGGACGGTGGCGCGCCCCTTGATCTTCAGGAGGCCGGGCTCGCGTGCCTGGCCGTGGAACAGGAGCGCGTCTTCGGCGCGGGCCACGGTGAACGCGGCTGCGGCGGCGGGGCTGAAATCGGGCGCGCCGCCATGCTGACGCGCCAGGGCGAGATCATCCCAGCGCAACACGAAGTCCTTGAAAATCGTGGTCAGCGGGATGTACTCGCGCTCGGCCAGTTCCACCGCCTCGGCGGTCTCCTCGGCCTCAAACCCGACGGCCGCGCTGCTCACGCCGCCCAGCCTGTCCACCGCCACCACCTGGACGCCCGCGCCCAGGGGGCCGAACAGGTGCAGGAAGCGCCGCCCGGCCAGGGTCTTCCGCGCCACTTCCACCACCAGGTCATCCAGTTTTTGCCACTCTTCGCTCGTGAGGGGCGCTTCTTCTCGCATCAACAGATCTGACATGGTATCCTCCTTTGTGTGATCTCTATTCTTTCAGACTGCCAACGGTAAACCCTTTGGTTGGGGATGGTGCCTTTTCGCTCGCCTTTTGCAGCGACTGGAGCAGGTCGGTGAAGACCGCGTCGTGGTAGATCTCGTGGTCGCGGATGCGGGCGATGAGGGCCTTCAGCCCCTCGTCCGCGATCTTGTTCAGTTGATCGCCGTACACCTGGGCCACGGAGCGCTCGGCGCGGATGTCGGCGGCGAGCATGGCGGCGGTGTCGGTGCTCTGGTTCACGGCGGTGCGCTCAATCTCCACAGTGCCGCCCATCCCCGCCATCTCCTCGGCGAGCCAGCCCAGGTGCTGCATCTCGTTGATGGCCTGCATCTCCAACTCGCGGCTGATGTCGCAGTGGGGCGTGATGAACGAGTGGAACAGGTACTGCAGGATGACCGTGTACTCGTGCTTGATCCCCTCGTCCAGAATCTGCGCCACCGTGGGGTCTGCCGCTGCTGGCTCCTGGGGAGCCCCTTCGGCGGCCGCGAGCGCGCTCACCTTGCCGACGAACTTCTTGAAGATCTCCAGGTGCGCCTTCTCGTCGTTGACGATGCGTTCCAGGGTGCGTTTGATTTTCGGGTCGTCAATGGCGGCGATGTGCTGCTCGTAGAGCGCGATGGCGTCCTCCTCGGCGATCACGTCCAGTTGCATGTTCTCGGCGTGGGTGTGGGCGCGTCTCACCGGCGCGCGCTCTATCGTCGGCGTGCCGCCTAGTTCCACGATGGCGTCGGCCAGCCAGTCATAGTGCCGCATCTCGTCGCGTGCGATGGCCTCAATCTCGGCGGGGATTTCGCCCTCGCCCATGGCGTAGGCGTGCAGGAGATACTGCACGATGGCCATGTGCTCGCCCCGCATGTCCTCGTTCAACATGGTAATGACATCGTCTTTGCTTATAGTCATGGTGTCCTCCTTATCCCTTTAGATGCCGTGCGTGCCGATTTGGATTTCCGTTCGCAGCCATTATACAGTACATTTGTCGTTCTGTGAAGTCGCGCTCTCATCGGTGATGGCGGGCGCGGGCGACGGCGCGCGATGGAGTGCGGGGTGGCCTCGGGCCGGTCCGTGCGCCTACTGTTTCACGTGGACAACGTGTTGCGGATATGGGATTTCAATGCCCTCGCGGTCAAAGCCCTCCTTGATGCGCCTCTGCAACTCTCTGGAGATGGCCCACTGCGCCCCCGCTTTGACCTTCGCCACGATTCGCAGCGTAACGCCCGAGTCGGCCAGCGCCATGACCCCCAACACCTGCGGGG
The DNA here is from genome assembly GCA_034436295.1 of Anaerolineae bacterium. Classification (GTDB taxonomy): domain Bacteria; phylum Chloroflexota; class Anaerolineae; order DTLA01; family DTLA01; genus DTLA01. The sequence goes on from DAOTVT010000068.1 coordinate 50,342, forward strand.
GCTCCAGCACATCGGCCTGGAACTCCGGTGCCGACGCCAGGGCTTCGCCCACCCGCGCCAGGACGCTCATGGCGTGTCCCAGGTCGGTCTCGTAGGCCACGTCCACGTCCACGATGACCCGCGCCCAGTCCTTGCTGGCGTTGGAGACAATCTTGATCTCGCTGTTGGGGACGATGTGGAGCGTGCCGTTGAAGTCGCGCACGGCCGTGCGCCGCAGCGACATCTCCTCCACCGTGCCCGTAACGCCGGCGATGGTTACGAGGTCGCCGATGCCGAACTGGTCTTCCAGCAGGATGAACAGTCCGGCGATGACATCCTTGATGAGGCTCTGTGTGCCAAGCCCGACGGCGACGCCCACCACGCCCGCGCTGGCCAGGAGCGGGGCCACGGGAATGCCCAGTTCCGCCAGGACCGTCAACGCGACGATGACGACGATGATGGCCGCGCCCGTGCGGTTTAGCGTGCGGATGATGGCCTCTGTGCGCTGCTTTCGGGCGTCCAGCCGCAGTCGCCCCTCGCCGTCCAGCACTCGGCGCAGCCCGGCGGTGAACACGCGCACCAGTCGGTAGCCCACGTAGCCCAGGATCAGGAGCAGGGCGATCTTCCCCGCCTTGCTCCCCACGGACAGCAGCCATGCGTTCCAGTTTCCGTCCAATTCCTCTACCTCGCGTGCTTGCCCCGCTGCGCAGGGTACGGTACTTCTTGCAGGCGGCAGTGTTCAACTGGAATTATAGCAGGGGTTGTGGTATAATTCAATGCGTAACTCCTCGCCTCCCCAATGGCGGCACTGCCTCGGGGGACGCAGGACGATTCCATCGCGGGAGGACATTCCATGAACCCGATCGCGTTTCAAATTGGCCCGTTTGCTGTTCGCTGGTACGGGCTGCTCATCGTAACGGGGATTCTCGCCGCTGCCTACATCGCCACACGCGAGGCGCGCCGACGCGGCGAGGACCCGGAGCATGTGTGGAACGGCCTCATCCTCTGCCTGGTCTTGGGCATCGTCGGCGCGCGGCTGTATCACGTCTTCTCCTCGCCCGCCGATGGCTCCCTGGGCTGGTGGTACTATCGCCAGAACCCCATCGCCATCCTGAAGATTTGGGAGGGGGGGCTGGCCATCTACGGGGCCGTCGCCGGCGGAGCCCTGGGGCTATGGATTTACACGCGGTGGGCGAAACTCAAGTTCCTGCGCTGGACCGACATCGCCGCGCCTGGCGTGCTGCTGGCCCAGGCCATCGGCCGTTGGGGCAACTTCGCCAACCAGGAGTTGTACGGCCCGCCGACGGACCTGCCCTGGGGCATCTACATCGCGCCCGAAAGGCGGCTGCCGGGCCTGGAAAACTACGAGCGGTTTCATCCGGTCTTTCTCTATGAGTCCCTGTTCTGCCTGCTTGGGTTCATCCTGTTCATGGTTTTCGCCCGCAAGTGGGCGCCCCGCCTGCGGGATGGGGATGTCTTCTTCGCGTATCTCATCTACTATCCGTTCGGGCGGTTCTTCATAGAGATGCTCCGGCCCGATGCTTGGCGGCTGGGCGGGCTGGCGGCGGCGCAGGTCTTCGCCATCATCGCCATTGTTATTGGCGCTGCCGGCATCGTCATCAACCACCGGCGAAGGCTGGCCGCCCCATCCGAGCCTGCTTCCGAGTCGTGATGGAACGCGAATCTGCTGCGGCTACTCCGCCACGCAAGGGAACGCGCCGAGGCGACCCCCCCGCGATGCGTGAGGCCGCGCCCCCGTACGAGGCGCAGGCCGATGCCGGCGAGCGCCTGCTGGCGTGGCTTGGGCGCGCTCAGGCGGCGGTGGCGGCCGCGCAGAGCCTGGCCGAGGCGTTGGAGGCCATCCTGGACTGCACGCTGGAGGGCCTGGGCTGGGAGGCGGGCGTCCTCTGTCTTCTGGGCACTGCCGAGGGCAAGACCCCGGATGTGCTGCGTCGCCTGCGGGCGAGTGCCGCCGACGAGACGCGCGCGTATGCGGGCGCCGCATTCGCGGCCGGGCGCCCCGCCGGCTCACCGGTGATCGTGAACCCCGACGGCATTCCGGTGTCGTTTCGCGAGGGGTTCAGCCAAGTGGCTCTGGTGCCCGTCTTCCTGGGCGGGGCGCGACCCGAGGCGGTTCTGGCCGTCGCCACGGAGGCCGACGCGCCCCCCGCGCGGGCCGACATCCGGTTCCTTGAGGCGATCGCATCGCTCCTGGCGTCGGCGCTGGACTATGACGCCTTGCGCGCGTCCAGCGAGCAGATGCGCATGGAGATGGAGGCCCTGCATCAGGTCTCTCTCTTCGTAAGCGAGCACAGCGACATGAGCAAGTTGCTCAAGTCGGCGCTCATGGCCGTGGAGAGGGCGCTGCGGGTGTCGGCGTGCGCCGTCTACGAGGCCGACGAGCGCGGGAGGGGCCTGCGGTGCGTCGCCCGCCGCAACGTGCCCGAGGAGGTTGTCCGCGCGGTGGAGGCAAACGCGCCTAGCGCCCCCGCCCACCGCGCCCTGAAGACCGGCGCTCCGGTCGTCATCACCCGAGCCGGAGAGTACACCGGCTCCCCCCAGGTCGTGGAGGCGGCCCTACAGGCGAGCATCCAGAGCGCCATGATTGTGCCGATCTTCGTCGGCGGCAAGGGTTTCGGCGTGCTCTCGCTCTACGATACGGCCCCGCGCGAATGGAGCGACTCGGATCGCCGCCTGGCGCAAATGCTGGCGGGGTCACTGGGGAGCGCCTTGAGCCAGGCCCAATCGTATCGGAAACTGGCCGAATCGGCGGCGCGCCTCCGCGACCTACACCGCATCTCGCTGCGCCTGATGGAACTGCCGACGGCGGACGCTGTGGCAATCCTGGCGGCGGATGCGGGGCGGGAACTCTTCCGCGCCGACGCGGTGGCCATCCACGAGCACGTGCGCCGCTATGGGCTGCTCAAACTGCTGTCGGCGGCGCCGGCCGTGGCCGAACACTTCCCGCTGGCCGTGCCGGCGGGGCGAGGCGTCTGGGGGAAAGCCGCCAGCGAACAGAAGCCCGTGGCGCGCAGTTTGCGGCTTGCCCGAGTCGGCTTCTACGGGTTTGCCGCGGCTGTGCCCCTTCGGACGCAGGATGAACTTATCGGCGTCTTTACGGCGCTGCGCAGCGCGGAGAAAGGCGCGTTCGGAGAGGACGACCTGGAGTTGCTGGGGCTGTTCGCGAACCTGGTCGCGGCCGCCATCCAGAAGGCGCGCCTCTTGAGCCGCTCGGAGGAACTCGGCATCCTGAAGGAGCGCAACCGTGTCGCCACGGAGATGCACGACAGCGTCGGCGGCGACCTGGCGGGAATCCTGGTCAAGGCGCAACTGGCGCGCACGTTCCTGGATTCGGACCTGGCCCGCGCCGCCGCAGAGATGGACTGGATCATCGCGGCGCTCCAGCGATCCATCACCCAGTTGCGGCGCGTGCTCCATGCCCTGAAGCCTGTGGAATTGGAAGAGCAGGGGTTCCTGCCCGCGCTCCGCAGGTTGCTGGAGACCCAGGCCGACCAGTACGGCATTGCCGTAACGCTGGACGCAACGGAGCCGTTTCCGCGCCTGGGGCCGCGGGTGGAGGGCCTCCTGTACCGCGCCGTGAGTGAGTGCCTGAACAACATCCGCAAGCACGCCGCAACGGCTTCGGCGCGCGTGTCGCTTCAGGCAGAGGCCCATCGCGTGGCCCTTGTGGTTGAGGACGACGGCAAGGGGTTTGACCCGGGCGCGGCGGCCCTGTCTCGCGGCATGGGGCTCCGAACGCTGCGGGAGAGCGTCCAGGCGGCGGGCGGCGACATGAGCATCGCATCGGCGCCGGGCGAGGGCGCACGGATAACGGTATCGCTGCCTTTTTGAGTAACCTGTAGAGTCGGGGGACGACAAGGATGATTCGCGTCTTGCTGGTGGATGATCATGCGGTGTTCCGCGATGGCCTGCGCGAGTTGCTCAACCACGTTCCGGATTTGGAGGTGGTGGGCGAGGCGGGCACCGGGCCGCAGGCCCTGGAGGAGATGAGCAAGCAGCCCGATGTGGTGCTGCTGGACATCGGCCTGCCGGGCATGGACGGCATTCGCGTCTGCCGCAGCATCGTGGAGCAGTACCCGAACACGCGGGTGGTCATGCTGACGATGCACGATGATCCGCAACTGTTGCTGGAAGCCCTGCGGGCGGGCGCGTGCAGTTACGTGCTGAAGGCTGCCGACGCCCAGTCGGTGGTGTCTGCGGTGCGGGCCGCGGCCAAAGGCCAGGCGTCGCTGGATCCGGCGAGCACGTCGCGGCTCCTGGAGGAGTACCGGCGTCTGTCGCAGGAGCGCGCGGGGTTCTCAAAGGCCAGCCTGACGGAGCGCGAGCGGGTGCTCCTGGCGCTGATCGCGGAGGGCGCCACGAACCGCGAGATCGCGGCGCACCTGGCGCTTTCGGAGCAGACGGTGAAGAACAACCTGTCGGTGCTGTACCAGAAGATGGGGGTGAACAACCGCGCCGAGGCCGTCATGGCCGCCGTGCAGGGCGACATCCCGCTGCCCAAAGTGCGGTGGAAGAAGCGGGCGAAATAGCCGTCTGCGCAGCGAAAGGTACGAAGGTACTTACAAATCCGGTACGCTTGGGTCTACACAGCGGGCCGGATTTTTGTTATCATGAATACGGTGGCATGGGTGGTGTGCGTGAGGCAGGAGGCAGGTGCATGGCCTGTCTCCTGCCTCAAAAACCCTGGGAGCGTCCGTGGGAGAGAACACCACAGAGAAGACCCCGCATACCGCTGGCGGGACGATTAGCCTGAGGATTTGTGGGCAGCGTTTTCCCCGAAGGGCGAGCGCGCTTGTGTGCGCGCGGGGTCGGCCGGTCCCCAAAGTAAAAGGACTGACCGCCCCCCCAAACGGTCAGCCCTTCTACGTTGCGAACAGGTAGGACGCGGAGTGTTGTTAACGATGGCTACGTATTCGGATGCCCGAAGGCACCCTGCCTCCCTGTTCGCCTTTATTCTATAATGAATTGGTTGTGCGCTCAATAGGAAAAAGGTCCCAAAAAACTGGGTGAGCCGCGCCAACGGCTCACCCAGGCGAGAACGCAGGGCCAGTTCGCGGGTAGGCCGGGCAAGCGAACCGCGAACTGGTGCGATGAGAAGCCCTGAGGGCCTTCGCGCCTGCGTCTCGCCTGCAATTATAGTCGGCGTCTCACAATTTGGCAACAACGGATAAGGAGGTGTCCGATGAAACGCAGGCTGGTGCGGCTTTTCCTCGTCGGGGCCCTGCTCTTCTCGTGGGCCCTTCTCCCGCCGGTGGCCATGGGCGATGCCACAATCTCCACGTGGGGCTACGTCATCACCGCTCCGGGAACCTACACCCTCAGCGCGGACCTGGTGGATCCCAACGACCCGTCCCATCCCTATGCGATTGTCGTCATGCCCGGGACCAGCGGCGTCGTGATTGACGGCGGCGGGCACACCATCCTGGGCGACGGCACGGCGGCCAACTACGAGGGCGGCATCTGGCTGCCCACCGAGGATGGCACGGTTGGGTCGGGCCGCGACGTGGGCACCGGCCTGGCCCACATCACCATCCAGAACATCGTCTTTGACGCCCTGGACATCGGCGTGGATGGCTACGGGAACCTGTCGGACATCCGCGTGGAGGCGTGCACGCTGCAGAACCTCAAGGACTGGAGCGGCCTTGAGTTCCGGACCGAGTCCACGGGTGGCCTGGCTTCGCTCCAGCAGACGATTGACGGCGTGGTCATCCAGAACAACGAGATCAAGAGTTCGCTGGGCATCCCCATCAAACTGGCCAACTACGGCGCGACGACCAACCCGCTCACGGCCATGCGCAACCTGACGGTAGCGGGCAACCGCATCCACGGCAACGATGGGATAGCGCCCCATGAGGAGACCAGCCACGCGGCCATCTGGCTGCGCTACGGGGCCAGCGACGTAACCATCCGCGACAACCTCATCTATGACAACGACAACCTGTCGGGCATCTGGCTGGGCGGCGTGGGGAGCACCAAGGCCTACACGAACCTGCTCATCCAGGGCAACCGCTGCGAAGGGCAGACCGGCTTCTGGGACAAGGCCGACACGAAGCCCGCCGACGGCCTGACGCTGGACGGCATCACCCTGTCGGGCACCGTGTCCGTTCAGGACAACTACTTCATCGGCAACGACGGCTACGGGGTGAGCAACACGACGCCGGGCGACACGGGCACGGTCGTGGCCGAGTACAACTGGTGGGGCGACGTGGCCGGGCCCACAGGCCCCAACGGCGACGGCGTCTCGGCCGGCGTGGACTACGATCCGTGGCATCCCGTCGTGGGCGGCGTTCCGCAGAACGGCGGCATCGGGTTCATGCCCACGGCCAGCATCGTCCGCGTGGGCGGGTCGGTCGTCGTGGATGTGTACATCGCCGCCGACGGGTTGTTCGGGTTCCAGTTCACCGTGGACTACGACACAACGCGCCTCACCGCCACGAGCGCGGCGCTGGTTACGGACTGGTTTGACGGCGCATTCTCGCCGTGGAACGGCGTCATAGACGACGGCGCGGGCACGGTGAAGTTCGCGTCCAGCCTGCAGCGCGGAGACACGCCCTCCAGCGGCATGGGCGTGGTGGCGCGCATGACGTTCCGCGGCGACGCGGCGGGGGTGGCAGCCCTCTCCTTCAGCGGCGTCAAACTGGTGCGGTTCGTCGGCGGCGAGCAGGGCACCGAGGTCATCACGCCGGTCGGCGAGTTTGACGGCTCCATCACCGTGCTGGGCGAGGGCACCATCGCCGGCACCGTGCGCCTGCAGGGCCGCGCCAGCCACGCCGGAGCGGTGGCCAGCGCCGACGGCGACTCGGATACCACCGTGGCCGCGGGCACCTTCAGCCTCACCGTGCCCGAGGGGACGTGGACCGTTACCGTGGAGATGGCGCGCTATCTGGACGCCGTCAAGACGGGCGTGGTGGTAACCGCCGGAGGCACGACGAACCTGCCCCAGGTGGTGCTGAAGGGCGGCGACGCCAACGACGACGACGAGATTGACATCCTGGACGCGGGCATCATCGGCGGGCAGTTCGGCAAGGCGGGCGCCGGCATCACCGACCCCCGCGCCGACATCAACGCCGACGACGAGGTGGACATCCTGGACCTGGTCCTGATGGGCGGCAACTATGGGGATACAAGCCCGGTGGCATGGTAGTTGGCTGCCCGTTCCAGGCCGCACGGAGGCGGCCTCGCTGCGAAAGGAGGTGGACCGAGCGGCGAATGTAAGGGAACCGAAGAGCGGCGTATTGGACAACCATCAGACAAACCGAATTTGAGGAGGACAAGCGATGAGCAAGAAAGTTCGGCTATTGGCGGTGTTGGTATTGCTGACGGGCCTGCTGGCTGGGGTTGCGCCGATGGCGTCGGCGGGCGGGCCGTGGTACGTGTCCACGACGGGGGACGACGGCAACGACTGCCTGTCGTGGGCGACGGCGTGCCGGACGATCCAGGCGGCGGTGAACAAGGCCAGCGCGGGCGACACGATCTACGTCGCCGCGGGGACGTATGACAACACCATAAACATTGACACCCGCAGCAACCTGAGCATCGTCGGTGAGAACAAGGACACCACGATTGTGAAGTCCAGCACTACGCTGCCCTGGAACGTCGGGGGATACGGGACAAGTCGTCAAACTGTGCTGCGCGTGGTCAACTCCACCGGGATCAACGTCCGCAACCTCACTTTTGACTTTGACCTGGTGAAAGCGAACCAGGTCTTTGGCGTGCTCTGGTGGGACAGCACGGGCACGGTGGAGAACAATATCCTGAAGAACATGTCTGTCCCGGACGCCAGCGGTGGCTACTACGAGTTTGGGGCTTACGTGCGCGCGCCGTCGTACACGGATGGATCGCGTGCGGCAGTCTCGTTCACGGGCAACACCTTCATTGACGCCGGGCGTGTCGGAATCCTCACCCATGAGTACGTGCATGCTACCATCAGCGGCAACACGTTCTACAAGGTGATGGACGACTTCGGCTATGCCATGGAGATCGGTTCGCAATCCACGGCGAGCATCACCGGCAACACGATCTACGGCTATGACACGCCTGCCGCATCCGATGGCAGCACCTCCGCCGGCATCTACGTAGAAAACTGCTTCACTTCCGGCTCGCCCCACGTGGTCAAGAACGTAACGCTGTCGGGCAACGAAATCTACGATAGCCAATATGCCCTGTACGTTGGCAACGAGTTTGATGGCTATGCGGGCGATGTAGATATCGTGCTGACAGCAACGGGCAACAACTTCCATGACAACGTGGACGGAGCGGTTATCGTTGCCGACGAGGACAAGTCCGCGGGGTCATCCGTTACGGCAACGTTTGAGGACAACACTGTCGCCAACAACGGCGAAAGCGGCTATTTCATCTACACCTCGGGGGATGGGGATATTACCGTCTCCATAGAGGGTGATACGATCACCGGCCACGAGGTGGGCGTGTACCTCAACGACTATGCGACCGGCTCCAGCGGGAGTTCCTACAACGTGGCGGTCCACCAGAGCGCCATCACCGGCAACACCGGTTACGGCGTGCAGAATGAATACTCGGGCACAACCATAGACGCCACGCTGAACTACTGGGGCGCGACGACCGGGCCGTACCACGCTACGAAGAACCCCGACGGCGGGGGCAACAAGGTGAGCGACTACGTGGACTTCTCGCCGTGGCTCGGCCTCACGCCGGGCACCAGCCCCATGACCTACGGCGTAACGCCGGGCACCAACGTCG
>DAOTVT010000069.1:0-1902 GCA_034436295.1 Anaerolineae bacterium
GGCGGCTGCACGGTCAACCTGGTGCGGGCCGATGCCGTGGATGCATTCGTTGCGGCGTTGCGCAAGGGGTATCGCGAACAGACGGGGCTGGACGCCGAAATCTACGTGTGCGCCGCGGCGGACGGGGCGGGGGTGCTCACTCCATAGCCGCCGAGCAGCAATCTGCACTACCTGCGCCGCAATGAGCGGTTCAGTCAACCCGCCGATACAGCGTGAAGTGCTCTATGACAGTTTCCACTTGGTACTGAGTTTTCAATCGTTCTACCAACTGCGGGTACCGCGACAGGACCGTCTTGGAGTCCACTCGCTGCACCGGATTGTAATCCTGCTCTACAACGATAAAATAGAGCGGTTGGCGCAGATCAAGATCCCTCAAGAAGTCAGCGAACCACCGTTGGGTCAGGGGATGTCCCTTTCGGTCAATCACGAAGGGCAGGATTATACTGAAACGAGTCGGGCACCGCCTGTCCGCAAGAAAGTTGATGCCTGACTCAAATCCCCAAACCTGAACGAAGTCCTCGGGTAGCGTGTGGGCGCGCAGGTAGTCCGCGACTTCCATCTCCGCCAGGAATGAGAAATCGCCCCGCCCATAGGTGCTGAACCGTTCGTAGAATTCTGTCGTAGACTTGCGTCCGACAGCGATGCGAATCACATCTCCCGTACGGACGAGACATGGCCAAACAGAGCCAGCGACTCCCAGCGCCAGAACTGTTACCGCGATCCAAGTGTGGAGTCGGTCCGGCGCCTCGCGTAGCCCCCGAATTGTCGCAGCGAGCGCCATCCCCGCCAGGACCGCCGTGCATGGCAAGATTGGAATCCAATGGTGTATCCATTGATGAGGCTGAGCGTACACAGCAAGGACGGCGGCCACGCCCATGAGGAGAACGGGCGCTGCCTTCCGCGCTGTGCGCATCGCCACGAGCCAGGTCGTGGACGCAATCGCCAGAATGCTGAAGCCCGCCCAGCCGATGCTGAAAAGCGAAGCCAGCGTATCGTCCACCATATCGCGCACCCAGGCGCCCCACGAGGCATGGTGCGCCGTTTCGCGATAGATCACCATGTTGAATGTGCCGACCTGGCTCACTAGTTCACTCAGTGCCCCGGTTGCCACAAAGTACGCCGCTGCCGCCGCCAGGACCGCACCGACGCCAGCGGCAAATGATACGGCATCCAGCAGCCCGTGCGCCCACGCTTCCTTCCGCCGACTCAAGGCGAGCCACAGCACTAGCGCCAAGGGCCATAGCGCCAGGGTTGGCTTATAACACAGGGCGGCGCCAAACAGGCCACCTGCGACCACGAGTCTCCAACGTTGATGCCCATCACGCCTGCCCACCAGCAGATATAGCCCGGCCACACCGAAGACGTTGGCGAAGCATTCGGGCTGGGCGCTGAACCATGGATCTAGAGGCACGTACATGAGCGCGTAGGCCGCCATGGCCGCGTATCCAGCGCCTCGCCCGAAAAGGGTCGCCGCTACCCGCGCCGCTAACCAACAGCCTACCAGGAGTGCCACCCACTCCACGATGCGGATGCTCATGATGCTGTGCCCGAAGGCCCACTCTGCTAGGGCGTAGGTCCAGTAGATGGCAGGCGCCGGATTCTGCCACGTGTCCAGGTAGAGGACTTCTCCGCGAAGGATCAGGCTTCCGCCGTATGCGTAGATGCCCTGTTCTCTTCCGAAGGGCAGCGGGAGCAGGAGCAGGCCGAGAAGCGCGACCAGGCCGAGAGCGACAACGTCCACCATGTAACCCTGCACACGCAAACCACGGATCCGAACGGGCAGGCGGATGGAGACGGTTCTCGTCGTCGGTTTCAGGTTCGGCAGCCGCACGGCACGCGCTTGCTTCCAGTCCACGTACTCCGCCGAGTCGTGGGCAGACCAAAACTCGCGCTCCTGCTCTT
>DAOTVT010000070.1:0-16831 GCA_034436295.1 Anaerolineae bacterium
CATCCACGAATAACACGAATCTACGCGAAGGGCAGGACGACGCATCCGCTGGCGGAGAGGGGGAAGCCGAAGGCTGGGGGTGAGGTGCGAAGCCCTGCGGGCTGGGCGTAGGGGCGACGCATGCGTCGCCCCTACGTGGTGCGTCGCGCCGCGGGCGCCAGCCCTCACCCTAACCCTCTCCCGCCGGGAGAGGGGACGGCGGGCGGCCGTGCTCTTCGCGGCTTTCGCGCCCTTTCGTGTCCTTCGCGATCCAAATGCCCCCGGCGCGGGGTGGGTGCGCGGCAAATCCGTAGTTCTCCGCGTGCTCGGCGTCCTCGGCGGTGAAAATCCCGGGCATGCCGCGCGGGAGTTCAGCCCCGCACGTGCACCCCTCACCCTGGCGCTCTGGCGGCGGGAGAGAGGATGGCGCTAGCCGGACGGCACGGCGAAGAACCAGTTAAAGTCCGCGTTCACGCCCGGATCCGACAGGTCTATGTTGCCGTTCCAGCCGCCCAGCCCGATCCTGGGCGATGTCATCGTGTCGGCGATGAGCGAACCGAAGTACGTCCAGTTCTGCCCGTTGGGGCTGATGTAGCCCGTGTACTGACTGCCGCGACGCACCAGCCGCAAGTACATGACCGGGTAGGCTGGCACGGGCAGCGTGGTCTCGCTGTAGTACGAGAAATCGTGGCCGGGCTTGCGCTTGGCGAGAACCAGCATGCGCGTGCCGTTCTCGTAGCGCACAGTCAGTTTTACATAATGATTGGACTCTTGGTAAACCACCAGGCCCGCTTCGTGCTTGTTGCGCGTCGGCGTCCAGTCCAGCGCGGTGCGGATGTCAAAGTTGGCCGTGGGGAACTGCTGCAGCAGGATGCTCCGCGCGGTGTCGTTGAAATTCAGTTCGCCGATGTCGGTCTTGATGCGCAGATACCCCGGTCGCTCGGTCAGGCTCCACTTGCTCATGGCCGGGCGTAGCCACTGCCAGCGCGTGTCTAGCACCGACGACGAGAAGTGGTCGTACTTGTCAAACGGCTGGATGTTCAGGGTGTAGGGCACGGTGTTGCTGGAGTCGCCATGCCCGTACACGTGGAACACGTAGTACCCCGACTGGTTGACCACGTACCAGCCCTCTTCGGCGCCAGCCCCCTCGTGGTCTATGGATGCCACCGACTCGCCATTGGGGTTGAAGATTTCCAGGCCCAAATCCAGCGTGGGATGGTACAGCGTCAGCGTTACGAACTTGGTGTCGTCAATCCAGACGCCGTAGTAGTCCTCGTCGGTCGGCGTGCAGATGTACGCGTCGGCCAGGCTGATGGGCACGCCCAGGAAGCCCGCCGCTGTGTCGTAGGTGTCGTTGGGTTCATAGGAGTCGTTGCACGGCACCGGCGTGGGCGTGCGGGTGCGGGTTGGTGTGCGGGTGGGCGTGGCGGTGGGCGTGAGCGTGGCGGTGGGCGTGTGTTCGGGCGTGGGCGTGTAGGTCAGTGCTGTGAAGTCCAGGATGCGCACCGAGTAGCCGTAGTAGTGCCGCCATTGCACCTGCGTCGGCAGGAACGTGTAGCCCTCTTTCTCGGGCCAGACGGTTACGGTCTCGTCGCCTGGGATGGGCTGGAAGGGCGACTGGTAGAAGCCGTTGGCGTCGGTCGTGGCGACGGGCGTGGGCTGGTAGGACGCGAAGCGGCGGTAGATGGTAACGCCGGGCAGGCCGGGGCCGGTTTCGTCGTTCAGGCGCACGTATCCCTGGACGACCAGCCCGGGCGCCTGGGTGGGCGTGGCGGTGGGGGAGCGGGTGGGCGTGGCGCTTGCCGTGGCGGTGGGCGCGGCCGCTGGGGTGAGGGTGGATGTGGGCGTCTGGGTCGGGGCGGTTGTGGGCGTGCGGGTTGGGGTGCGGGTGGACGTGGTAGCGGGGGCGACGCCGCGCTGGACGGCGACGCACGGGAGATAGGCCCGCGGCGTTCGGGATGCGACTGCGGGGGTCGCGGCCCGAACGCTGACGGCCACCACGCCGATGGCGACTGCCAGTATTCCGATGATGACTGCACGCTGCTTCACGACGATCCCTCCTCCCCAGCGGCCAACGCAGGCCGCGCGTCCACGGTCTTACCCATTCTAGTGGACATTAGGGGTCGGGGGCAATGGGAAAAAAGGCCTGTCGTGAGGGGTGGGGGGCAAAACCCGACCGAATTTGGCCGCTTTTGCGCGTGCGGGTATAATGGCTGCGGGATGTATTGCGGAGAAAGGGCAGAGGTGCGACGCACTTCCGAAAGTGCGTCGCACCTCGGTCGCCAACACAAGACGGAGCTGAATCCGCGAGGGCTTGTTTGCGCTCGCGCGCTTCGCCGACATCGGTGCCGACCGCTGACGGCTGCGCGGCCAGCCATCGGCAAGGCCAAAGGAGAACATGGACATGAACGAAATAGATCGGCGCGAGTTCATCCGCCGGATGATCCTGCTGGCGTTGGGCGCGACGGCGGCATCGTCGGGGCTGGCGCGGTGCGGTTCCCCCTCCGCGCTGACGGCGGCGCCCGCCACCCCGCCGCGGCCGACCGCTACCCCCACCCCCATGCCGCCTGCGGCCACAGCGGCAGGCCCCACGCCGACGGGGCAGCCCCCCGCGCCCGCCACTGGCGACGCCTACCTGGCCGTGGCGCGCGGCGACAGCCCCACGGCCCTGGTGCAGGCGGCCATTCGCGCCATCGGCGGCATTGAGCGCTTCGTGAAGCCAGGCGCCGATGTCATCATCAAGCCCAACATCTGCGTGGCGTATCACGGGCCGGAGTACGCGGCGACCACCAACCCCCAAGTCGTGGGCGCGCTGGTGGCACTGTGCCTGGGCGCGGGAGCCAGGCGCGTGCGCGTGATGGACAATCCCTTCGGCGGCAGTCCCGAGGCCGCCTATGCCCGCAGCGGCATCGCCGACGCGGTGAAAGCCGCCGGCGGCCAGATGGAGATCATGTCCGAGATGAAGTACGCGACCGCCCCCATCCCGCAGGGCAAAGACCTGAAGCAAATCCGCATCTACCGCGACGCGCTGGATGCCGACGTGTTCATCAACGTGCCCATCGCCAAGGATCACGGCCTGGCGCGGCTGACGTTGGGCATGAAGAATCTCCTCGGCGTCATCTGGGATCGCCCCGCTATGCACCGCAACATGGGTCAGCGCATCGCGGAACTGACCAGCCTGGTGCGCCCCACGCTGACGGTTGTGGATGCGGTGCGTATCCTCATGGCCAACGGCCCCACGGGCGGCAACCTGGCCGACGTGAAGCAGACCAACACGGTCATCGCCAGCGCCGACATCGTCGCCGCCGACGCCTATGCCACGTCGCTGTTCGGGCTGACGCCGATGGACGTGTCGTACATCCCCGCCGCTGCGAAGATGGGCCTGGGGACGATGGACTTGGCGGGCGTGAAAGTGGAGGAGATCAGCGTATAGCGGCCAGCAGTTGGCCTTCAGCCATCAGCAATCAGCAATCAGCAATCAGCAGTCAGTGGTCAGCAGTTCAGCAGTCAGCAGGTCAGGGGTCAGCATGGAGTTTGCTGCCAGCGGCTGATGGCTGATGGCTGATGGCTAGAGGCTAATGGCTAATGGCTAATGGCTTGGAGAGTGCGATGACCGCAAAGACTTGGCGACGCGCGCGGCAAGCGGTGCAGATTCTGGCGGCGGTGCTGTTCGTGTACCTGCTCCTGGGCACGCGGCAGGGCCTGCCGACCTTCCTGCCCCACGACCTGTTCTTCCGCCTGGATCCGCTGGCGGGGGCTACGGCCATGCTCGCCGGCAGGCGGTGGATCGCGGCGCTGGCGCTGGGGGTGGCGACCCTCGCGCTGGCGGTGCTGGCCGGGCGGGCCTGGTGCGGCTGGCTGTGCCCCCTGGGCGCGGCGCTGGACTGGACGCGCCCGCGCCGGTCTCGCGAGGGCGACCCCCGCGGCAACTGGCGCAGCGTCAAGCACGGCCTGCTGCTGGTCATCCTGTTCGCGGCGCTCCTCGGCAATCTCACCCTGCTGGTGCTGGACCCGCTCACGCTCCTGTTTCGCACGATGACCGCGGCGGTCTTGCCTGCCGTCAACGCGCTGCTCACGGCGGCGGAATCGGCGCTATATGCCATCGGGCCTTTGCAGAGGCCGCTGGAGTGGGTGGACGGCGTGCTACGGGGCGCGGGCCTGGTGGGCGGGGAGCCGGCGTTCCAGCAGGGCGTTGTGCTGGCGTTGGTGTTTGCGGGCGTCCTGGCGCTGAATGTAATCCGCCCGCGCTTCTGGTGCCGCTACCTGTGCCCGCTGGGGGCGCTGCTGGGTCTCGTGTCCAAAGCCTCGCTCCTGCGGCATCATGTGGATGCCGACGCCTGCGTGGCCTGCGGCAAGTGCGCCCGCGCCTGTCCCACCGGCACGGTGGATCCCGCGCGCGGGTACGCGGCCGACCCATCCGAGTGCACGCTGTGCCTGGACTGCGCGGCGGTGTGCCCGACGAATGCCGTGGCGTTCCGGTGGCATCTTGTGCCGGCGGACTGGCGCGAGTACGACCCGTCGCGGCGGCAGGCGCTCGTGTCGCTGGGCGTGGCGGTGGCGGGCGTGGGCCTGTTGCGCGCCGCGCCAGCCGCAAGGCGAGACCATCCGCGCCTCATCCGTCCGCCTGGCGCGCGCGAGAATGGCCTGCTGGACAAGTGCGTCCGCTGCGGCGAGTGCATGAAGGTCTGCCCCACGTCGGGCCTGCAGCCGAGCCTGGACGTGGCCGGGCTGGAGGGGCTGTGGACGCCGGTGCTGGTGCCGCGCCTGGGCTACTGCGACTACTCGTGCCATTTGTGCGGCCAGGCGTGCCCCACGGGCGCTATCCCGCCCCTGTCGCTGGACGACAAGCGGCAGGCGGTCATCGGCGTGGCCTACATTGACGAGAACCGCTGCATCCCCTGGGCCGACGGCGTGGACTGCATCGTGTGCGAGGAGATGTGCCCCGTGCCCGACAAGGCCATCCAACTGGACGTGCAGACGGTAACGCGACCCGACGGCACGGTGGCCGAGGTGCGCCGCCCGCGGGTGATCCGCGAGCGGTGCATCGGGTGCGGCATCTGCGAGTACAAGTGCCCGCTCAACGGCGAGGCGGCGATACGGGTGTACGCGCCGTAGGGCATTGGGGATCCATGGACACCGCGAATTGGACGAAGGGAAGCGGGATCCGCGGAGGGCCGCGAAATGCGGGGCAAGGAACCGCGAATCCACGCGAATGAACGCGAATTTTTCCCCAGCCCGCGGGGCTTCGCCCCTTCAGCCCGATGCTTCGGCGTCGGGCGACGAGGAACCGCGAATCCACGCGAATGAACGCGAATTTTGCCCCCCGCCTTCGGCCGCCCCCTCTCCGCCAGCGGCTTATCATTACCCATAAGTAGCGTTGGGTTGGGGAGGGGGAGAAGGGTGCAGCAGTTGCCAGGTGGCAGCGATATCGTGTAGGTGGCGCAGTCCGCGCCAGATGGTCTTGACACCGGGTTGACCATCGGACTTGCGGGCCAGAAACCCGCCCAATTGCGCAATCCAGCGGACAGCCTGCTGTAACGTAGGTGGTTCCGCCGGTGGAACCGGCGTCTTGTGAATCGTGCAGTACAGGGCTTGCCACTCGTGGGTCTCCAAAGCCAAGGTGCATGGCGCATCAGGACAGCGTCGGGCTACATAGGTCAACCATAGCAAGCGCCATGTCACGATGCAGTACGTCGCCACTGCCCTCTCTAGGCGTTCGGCTGTCTCCAACTGCAACGCTTCCACCGCACAACCGCTTTTTAGAACGTAGTGGTACCGTTCTATGAGCCAGCGATAACTGTACCAGAGGATACAGCGCAAGGCATCGCCGAAGGTGTTCACCGGCAACGTCGTCCACAGCAACCACTGGACCGGGTTCTCCCCAGCGGGGGCTGCTTCCTCTTGGGCCAACACAAGGTTGACCGCCACCGGTGCCAACTGACCCCGACCACGCCGGTGCCTGGGTGGCTGCACCATGACCGATGTGAAGCGCACGCTCACAGTGGCCTCCCGCGCCGGCTTATCCTCCTTGCGCTGTAGCGTGAGCGTGTATTGCCCGACTACAGGCAATTGCTGCACCATCTCCCACAAATACCCCTCGGCATCTACCCGACGGTTGTGCGCCGCGCGAATCAGCAACTCGCTGCCCGGTCGACGAGACAGGGCGAACAGGTCGTAGATATCTGCCTCTCGGTCAGCAATCATCACGACCCCCTTATCTTCCGGTACGACGGCCTCACTGGCCAGCATGGCCGTCAGCCAACGTTGGCTTTCCTTATCCTTCGTCTCCAATCGTCGGCGGCGGTGGCGCTTCCCCACATCCTCGGGGTCACGCACCCAGACGTTCTGGTGCAGCAACCCCAGCGGTACACCCTGCTCGCTGACCGCCAGCGATGAATGCACCTTGAGACCCCGCAATGCCGGATGATCCAGCGGCCCCAACCCTTTCGTGGCCGGGTGGTGCGTGAAATCCAGATTCGTCGTGTCTTGGATGACCAGCACCAATGGGTGGGGCTTGATCCTCTCTAGCGTCGCGTGCAGATGGGCCGCTCGGATTGCTTCCGGGGTAACCTTTTCCGAGTCCCAGAACCGATAGGCCGCTTTCGTGGCTGACCATCGGCCACAGGCTTCTGGGACGCTCGCTGTTGGCTTCGCGGCCAGGTCCTCCACAACCTGTATGAGCCGCTTTCTCAACCGTACGTCACCAAACTGTGCATGACTCAACTCAGCCGCTGCCCACCCCTCCATCTTTCTTTTCTCCTCTCTGTCTGACTTGACCCATCCCCATTCTACCACACTCCCTTTCGGCAGACGACTTGTGGGTAATGATAAGCCGCTGGCGGAGAGGGGGAAGCCGAAGGCAGGGGGTGAGGTGTGTCTGCGCAGTGGCCGCCCGACGCTAAAGCATCGGGCTGAGGGGCCAAACCCTGCGGGCTGGGGGTAGCCCCGGAGGGGTGTTGCGCGGGTAGCGCGGGGGTTCAGCCCCGCGGACGCGAGCGGCGTCCCTCACCCTAACCCTCTCCCAGGGGGAGAGGGAAGGCAACTTCGCAGCAGCCGCGAGGGGAAGGGAAACTGGGGTGGCACGGAACTTGCAGACCGCAGGGTAGCAGGGCCCCCTCTGCGCGCCGTTGGGCGTTGCATGGGTTGGGCCGGTCTCCGGTTGCGTGGCAGAGTCATGCGAACCGGGAGCCAATTGTCGCAGGGGGCTTGAAACGCGACATAAAATGTGGTATAATATGTCAAGAGTAGAGGGGATTCCTCCTTTGGCACGTGTTGTGCACACGTCCTGACGATGGCGTGCAGGGTCGTTTTGTACCTTGTTGCTTGTCGCCTGGTAAACGTTTCCGTCGGGTCCAGCGTGTAACCGTCAAAGGTGTTCTCACACCGCCAGTAAACCAATAGGGAGGCAGCAAAATGCAAGCGAGATTCATCGTCCAAAGGATCGCCAACATCGTGGCTGTGCTTGTGATCCTGTCCATGCTGTTGGCGGTCGTCCCCTCAGGCGTGGCGCCGGCTACCGCAGCGCCGCCACAAGCGCCTCCATCTGGCCCCACGGCGCAGAACGGTGTGGCCCACACCCTGCGCATCTACGGGACCGGGTGGAGCCGCGCGAACCTGCCCATAGAAGGCGACCCCCGGGCAGGCGACCTTGCCAGACGCGATCCAGTGATCGGCACAGCGCCCGAGGATCCGCCTTACACGGATCCCATGTCCGTGTTTGACCCCGAAGGCGCGCAAGCCCCCAGTCGCGACCTGGTAACCTTCAATCCCGCGTGGATGTACGAAGGCGCGACCCGCGACGAGAACTGGGCCAAGGGGCTGTACCAGAAGATCCTGACCCCCATCAACGCTTCGGAGAAGGTCTGGTTCCGCATGTGGTACGAGCCGGAGCACTGGGACAAGGACCTCAACGGCAACGGGATCCTGGACATCGCCTCGCCCAGGTGGGAGTTTGAGCCCACCATGCCGGTTACCGATGTCTGGTATCCAGCCCTGATGCAGGAGTTCACCTACCTGCTGATGGAGGGCAAGCAGTTGACGGCCGAGCCTCCGCCACTCCCGACCTGGGGCAACGTGGGCACGTCCTTCGTGTTCCCCGTGGGCATGAAGTACGAGGACCTGTTCACCCAGGGCGGCGCGGTGGACATGACGTCGGCCAACGCGCAGTTCGGGTATGGACTCACCAGCCTGGACGGCGACTTTGACGGCGTGCCCGACATCGTCCACGTGGAGAGCGAGCGCTCGCTGTACGCGCTGACCAGCATCGCGGCGGACTTTGACGGCGATGGCCTCATCAGCCGTCTGGACCGCGACGCCACTGAGTTGAACGGTACCGAACTGGCCGTGCTGCGGCTGGGCGCGACGCCGATTGAAAGGGGCAAAGGCGTTCAGTTCCTGGACCATCTGGCCATGGTGGAGCAGGTGTCGGACAATGGCGTGCAGTTGGGCATCTACTACACCGGCGACCTGACGCCGCGGCCCTTCCCCTCGGTAACGCTCCAGATCGGCGACATGGTGCTGGCCGGCTCGCAAGGGCCTGCTCAACTCATCCGTGCCGTGCGTAACGGCGGCCCCGGCACAAACATGACCCGCTTCCCGACCGGGCCGTGGTTTGTGTATCTGCAGGGCGTGGACCGCGACGAAAACCAGGCGATTCTCATCGTGGGGCGCGCCGTGGGCGCTACGCACAGCGCCATGGAAGACGGGATGTACCGCGAAGACCGCCGCCCGGGCGACCCGTGGTTCCTCAAGCGTTTCTACGTGGATGGCCACGAGTACAACGTGGTGGCGATCATGACCCGGAACGGTGGCACTACGCCCGGTGGGCCGTTCGGGCCGGTTGCGGACCTGGACGTGGACAACGACGGGTTCATTGACCCGGCCTACGACCCCTACAACTTCGTGCCCGACGTAACGCAGTTCCAGTTCATCACCATCCGCACGCCCATCCCGAAGGTGCCGGTTCGCATCGCGCAGCACTCGGTGCAACTCCAGCCCTATCTGGTTGGCGACAACCTGTCCGTCCTGCCGCCGTACAACTACGAGCACTACTACATCCAGGACATCAACGCCATCCAGAAGTTCAGCGAGTACGACATCTGGGATCCGGTGCAGCAGCGCTGGGAGATCAATGTCAAGTCCGTCGGACGGCTGGTAGGGCCGGTTCCGCCGATTCTCCAGAAGAACAAGACCCTGCCCTACGTGGGCTACGGCCCGAATAGCCCGTACACCGACGCGCGCGAGACCAGCCTCTACTACGTGGAGGAGGCCAAGAACCCGCAGTTCCTGGGCATGTTGCGCGAACTGTACTCGGAGCGGGCAGAGGACGGTGGCCAGTTCTGGACCACGCGGCAGTTCATGACCGTGCCGTGGTGGTACACGGAACTGGTGTTCCCCGATGTCCGCGAGGCCATCACGGGACAGGGCAATCCCGACCTGTACCTGCTGAAGAGCGTGTTCTTCAACTACCAGTCCGAGCGTCGCTACTGGCTGCGCACCGCGCCCGACTGGGCCGACCTGCTGGGCACGGCCGAGCCACCGGTGCCCATCATGTTCTGGTTTGACCCGGCGGTGGGCGGCAAGAAGTACAAGGATACCCAGGGCTTGCGCATCTACGGCGATTGGATTTACGGCGAGCCTGTGCTCGGCCAGATTCAGGCCTGGACGTGGCCCGACGGCATCCTGGGCAACAAGGGCGCGGGCGATGTAACGGCCTACGTGGACCGGCTGGCCAACTACCCGGTGGAAGTGCTGCCGTACACGGACCCGCTGGCGCCGTTTGATCCAGACGGTGCGCAGGCGCCGCGCAAGGACTTCGTAACGCTGAACCCGGCCTACATGAACGAGTACCAGAACGGCGGCGAGCCGCTGGTGGATCTGTACCGCCAGATCTCCATCCGCGAAGGGAACGCGGGCGAGAAGGTGTTTGCCCGCATGTGGTACGAGCCTTCCTACGTGGACAAGATCGTGCGGGCCACCATCGCGGGAACCGCTGCGCCTGTGATCACCCCGACCGAGGTGATGACGTTCCCGGCGGTCATGCAGGAATTCACCTACATGTACCTGGACATGAACGACCAGCCCAGCGCAGGGCAGCCGGGCAAGAGCGTCTTCGCCTTCCCCATCGCGACGGGCGCGAACGAACTGCCCAAGCCGGTCGGCGGCTCCATCCCGGGCGCGCAACTGCCCTCCGCGGGCTACGGCCTGACCACCTTTGACGCCGACTTTGACGGGCTGGAAGACGCGGTTACGATCCACTCAGAGTACACGCTGCAGCAGGTTACCGGCATCGGCGCGGACTTCAACGGCAACGGCGCGATTGACTACCTGGACACCGACGGCTCCGCGCTGACCGGCGATGAGTTGGTCATCTTCGCCAAGTCGGTCCATCTGCAGCGTGGCCAGAGCGCCCAGTTGCTGGATCACATGGTGAGCCTGGCGAACATCGCCGTCCCCGCGACCTCGGCCGACCTGACGCTGTGGTACACGGGCGGCGGGATGCACGCCAACAACAGCAAGCACCCCGATCTGGTGCCGGGCTCGCCTGTAACGCTGCGACCTGGCGAGATGGCCATCGTGGACCGCAACGGCTATCGGCGCATCCTGGCCGGCGGCACCAACCTGGGCAGCCTCAACGGCGCGTGGTTCGTGTACGTGGACCAGATCAACTCGGCCACCGAGACCGTCAACCTCATCATCGGTCGCGCGCTGGGCGCCAGCCGCTCGGCCATTGACAACGCGACCGGTGGCCACGACCTCGTGCCCGGCGACCCATGGTACCTCAAGCGGTTCTTCGTGGACGGCCACGAGTACAACGTGGTGGCCCTGATGACTGTGCCCAACCCCTACCAGTACCCGAACGAAGATCCGTTTGAGTTCAAGTACATCACCATCCGCACGCCTGTCCCGAAGCCCGAGGACTTCACGAACTACGAGGACAGCCAAATCCTGCAGGGCTACGGAATTGGCAGCGTGATTTCGGTGATGCCGCCGTTCAACTACCAGCACACGGTGCGCGAGGACATCCTCAGCATGCCGGAGACCTGGAACAACCCGAACCCGCAGATCATTCCGGCGAACCGCGCGGAACTGACCCTGGGCAACCCCGCGTACATGCTGTGGGCAGATCCGAACTGCATCGGCAACGTGCTCACGCAGCGGCCTCCGCTCCGCATCTCCATCGTGGACGAGGCCCGCGAGCCGCAGTTCTACGGCGAACTGAAGGAAATCTACCTGTTTGAGAGCGTGCAGGTTCCGCAACTCTGGATGCTCACCGAGTATCGGACTTCGCCCGACAAGTACACCGAACTTCGGTTCCCCGCCGGCGAGAAGTACCTGATGACGACCGACTGGTGGTGGTACAACCTGCGCGAGAACTTTGAGTGCACGCAGTACCTGCCGACTCCGCTGGCGGCGCAGATGCCGGAGTACAGGGTGATGTTCTGGTACGACCCGACGGATCCGAAAGACGTCTACATCAACACGACCGAGGCGTGCTCGCCGCCGCAGGCAGACTTCAGCGCCACGCCCACGCAAGGGCAGGCTCCGCTGACCGTGAACTTCACGGACCTGTCGGTGGGCAACATCACATCGTGGTCCTGGAACTTTGGCGACAGCGGAACGTCTACACAGCAGAACCCGACGCACGTTTACACGCTGCCAGGCGTCTATACCGTAACGCTGACCGTCTCTGGCCCTTGCGGCGTGGATACGGAGACCAAGACCGAGTACATCTTCGTCAGCACGTGCGCGCTGATCCGCCTGTCGCCGACAACGCAGACGGTGGGCGTGGGCCAGACGGTGGCCGTGGACGTCCGCGTGGAGAACGTCTCCAACCTGTACGGGGTGGACCTGCAACTCTCGTTTGACTACACCCGCGTGCAGGTGGTGGACGATGACCCGGCGACGCCCGGCGTCCAGATCACGCCTGGGCCGTTCCTGCCCGTCGGCAGCGGGTACACGCAGAACAACTCGGCCAACAATGGGACCGGCGTGATACGCTACACCTTCACGCTCCAGAACCCGGCGCCTCCGGTGAGCGGCAGCGGCGTGGTGGCCACCATCCACTTCATGGGCCTCGCCACCGGCACCGCCAACGTGGCGTTCACCCTGGGCCAGTTGGTGGACCGCAACGGCGTCCAGTTGTGCAGCACGACGCAGGGCGGGTCGCTGGAGGTGGTGATCACGACCGGCTCCATCACCGGCCAGGTGTCGCTGCAGTCGCGGACGGATCATAGCGGCACGTCCGTGGCGGCGGGCGCGTTGCCGCCGGTTTCCACCGGCAGCAACGGCACCTTCACCATCGCCGGCGTGCCCGCGGGGACCTACACCGTAACCGCGAGCAAACCGGGCTACCTGTCGGCCCGCAAGACCGGTGTCGTCGTGCCGGCCTCTGGGTCGGTGAACATCGGGAGCACGATGCTGCTGGGCGGCGACGCCAACAACGATGGCACCATCAACATCGTGGACCTGGTCATCGTGGGCGCGATGTACGGCTCCACGCCGCCAGCGGACTCTCGCGCCGATATCAACGGCGATGGCACCTGCAACTTGATTGACCTGGTGCTGGTGGGCGCGAACTACAACAAGACCGGCCCGACCGCCTGGGTAACCGTCGCGGAGGTCTCCGCGGCAGCGCGCGGCCAGGCCAAGGTGGGCTTCTCGCCTTCGTTCCGCATCGTGCCCGCAGGCTCCGAGACGACGGTTGAGGTCGTCGCGAGCAGCGTGGCCGACCTGTACGCGGGCGAGTTGGAGATTCGCTACGACCCGGCGGCGCTGAGCGTGCTGGACGCGGATGCGAACAAGGACGGCGTGCAGATTGGCGTGGGCGAGGTGTTCGCGGGGAGCGGCGCGTTTGTGGCGCTGAACTCCGTGGACACATCCGCCGGCGTGATCCGCTTCGCCGCCACCTTGCTGGATCCGACTCCGGCGCTCCAGGGCAATGCCGTGCTGGCGCGAATCACGTTCAAGGGCGTGAAGTCCGGGCCGACCATGCTCCGCTTCGGCAACGTGCAGTTGCTGACGGCGCAGGCCGTGGCGCTGGACGTGAAGGCTCAGGACGGGTCCCTGTGGCTGGGGCCGATCCGCGGTATCGGCGCTGATCCGGATTCCAAGATGCTCCGGATTCAGTAGATCGCAGTGTGCGAAAGGGTGGGCCTTGGGCGCGCCGCCTGAGGCCCACCCCGGAGGCCGGGCCTATCCCCCGTCCTCACCAAGAGCGCAAGATGACAGAAAGTCGTAAGGAGGAATGAACATGAAAGGAAGAGAGAAAATGCCATTGGCCCGGCGCATCGTTTCTCTCCTCATGGCAGCGGTTACCATCCTGGTGGGGTTGGGGATACCGTTCGCGGGGAGTGACGTCGCACGGGCGGATGGCGCAACGGTGGCGCTGATACCCAGCGCCTCAAGCGTACCCGTCGGTGGCACCGTTACCCTGGACGTTCAGATTCAGAACGTAACGGGGCTGTTCGGGGTGGAGGTCAGGCTCAGTTTTGACCCGACACGCTTGCAGGTTCAGGACGCACTGGCCTACCAGACGGGCGTTCAGATTCAGCCGGGGACCTTCCCGAACCCCGCCGATGGGTTCGTGGCGGTGAACTCGGCCGACAACGCCTCGGGGACGATCATCTACGCGATGACGCTGCTGGCGCCGGCATCGCCCGTGTCGGGGACCGGTACCCTGGCGCGCATCGTGTTCCAGGGCGTTAGCGGCGGGTCGGCGAGCGTGATCTTCACGTCGGTGTCGCTGCTGAACAACCTGACGCAGCCGATCGCGGCGTCCACGCAGAACGCCACCATCACGGTTACAGGCGGCCCGACGAACACGCCCGCGCCGACGGCCACGCCGACGCGGACGCCCGGCCCGACGGCCACGCCTGGCCCTTCGCCGACGCCGAGGCCCACCGCAACCCCCGGCCCGACGGCGACACCCACTCCGCCCGGGCCTTGCGCGGCGTACTACACCGTGCGCTGGGGCGACACGCTGTACTCCATCGCGCGGCGCTTCGGCACGACGGTGCAGGCCATCGCCGCCGCCAACGGCATCGCGAACCCGAGCCTGATCCGCGTGGGGCAGGTGCTGTGCATCCCGGGCGTAACGCCGCCGCCACCGCCGCCGCAGGACTGCTGGTACGTGGTGCAGCGCGGCGACACGCTGTACTCCATCGCGCGGCGCTTCGGCACGACCATCTGGTACCTGGCGAGCATCAACGGCATCTCCACCTGCTGCTTCAACATCTACGCAGGGCAGCGGTTGCGGGTTCCGTGCACGGTTCCCCCGCCTCCGCCCGGGCAGTGCTACGTGGTGCAGCGCGGCGACACGCTCTACTCGCTGGCGATTCGCTGGGGCACGACGGTGTACGCCATCATGGTGCGGAACAACCTGACGAATCCGAACTGCATCTACGTGGGGCAGGTGCTGTGCCGTCCGTAGCGCGCACCTAAGCGACATCTCCTTTCGCAGATGGGAGACCGCTCACCGCCGAGTGGTCTCCTGTTGTTTGGAAAGGCAGCGGCTCCTTCTGATTCAGGTACAGGTCGGCGAAGAAGGGGTAGAGTTGGCGGGCGTTGGTGATCGTCTCGGTGGGGATGCGGTACTGGGCCGGGTACAGGATGAAGGGATAATCCTGCGGGCCGCCGACGCCCCCGTGGGTGCTGACCTGGTCTTCAAACGAGACAAGGACGCCGGGCCTGTGCCAGCCGCCGTACAGGATGAGGTCGCCGCTGTGGGGGAACGAGGCCAGTTCGCGGAGTTGCTCTGCCGCGATGTCGGGCTCGTCGGCGAGGGTCAGCGGGTTCTCTCCCTCCGCCTCGGCGCCGCGGGGGGTGAGCAGCGCCTGCCCGCGTTTGCCCAGCGCCACGGCGCAGTCGGCTTCCGACGCCAGGATGATGCCGATGCCCGGGTGCTCCAGGAGGGCCGACAAGAGGTCGGGGTAGAGGAGGGCGATCTCGCCCAGCCGCAACTTGCGGGGCGCGACGTTGAAGTACACATGCGCCGCTGGCCCGGAGTTGCGCACGACGATGTCGCTGATGCGCTGCAAATCCCAATCGGAAGGGTCCACGCTCGCGGGAATCCGCCTGTGCAAGAAATGGCGGAGGCGGCGCAGGAGGGCGCTTTGCCTCTTGCCGAGTTTCGCCTCCACGCCCTTGAGTTCGTCCAGCAGGAAGCGCATGCGGAGCGCAGCCAGGTCCTCGCCCGACGCGGCCTCATCCAACAGCACGGGCTGTTGGACGTGCTCGCGAATCCACTGGCCGATGGTCTGGCCGTACAGGTGCTGGAACGGGACGGAAGGGGTCATGCCGTGGTCCGACAGAACGTAGAGGTCGTATTGGCGGCGCGTGTAACGCCTGCGCATGCGGTCAATGCGCTGGATTTGTCGGTCAATGGCGCGCAGGGTGCGAAATGCCTGGGTGCTGTCGGCCCCGTAGTGGTGGGCCACGTCGTCGTAGGAGTTGTAGTTGGTGGCAATGGACGGCACGCCGCGATAGACGTCCAGCATGGCGGCGAAGGTCTGAATCTCGCGGAAGATGACGTCGTTGGCGACCTTCAGGAAGGGCGACGGATGCGCGTAGGGACGGCGCAGGCTGGGATAGAAGAGGGCGCGCACCTGTCGCGCGAAATGGAGCAGGTACTCCCAGGCTGCGCGGCCCAGGATGATGGCGATGCGCCAGGGGCTGAGGGCGAGGAGCACGAGGAACCCGACGCCGCGCATGTTCTCAAAGAATCGGTGGCGGCCGATGGAGCCGAGGGTGAGCAGGGACAGGGTGGCGCCGCCGTCAAACATATTGACATAACTGGAGCCGCCTTGCAGGATTCCCGGGCGCGAGGCGGCGATTCTCTGTTGCAACTCGGCCATGAACCCGGGCGACTTGCAGCCGACGGAAGCGTGGCGCTCTTTTTCGTACCAGCGGAAGGCGGGGATGTCGTAGTTGTCGCCGTAGAGGATGCCCGCCTGGACGGCGGGGGTGGTGGTGGGTTGGCCGCAGCGCCACCGGGCCAGTCTGGCGGCGCCGCTCTGCACCAGGCTGGACAGGAAGGGCGCGTAGCCCCGCTCCATGGCCTGCAGGAGGTGCTCGTGGGACAGGGCGTCAATCTGGATGAGGATGAAGCCGCGCTTACCTCCGTCGTCGGTGGGCGCGGCGTGGCCCACCGTCCGCTCCCACGTGCGATACTTGCGCGTGTGATAGGCGCGCGAGATGCGGTCGGCCAGGTCCAGAATCTTGCGCAAGTGCCAGGCGATGCCGCTGCCGGATGCCGGCTCTTGTTGGGCGGACACGGCTGCCTCCCGTGCATGGCCGCGAATCTTGCCAATGGCCGAATGTGGAGGGATTATAGGCGACGACGGGCATGTGCGCAAGCGGGCGTCGTGCCGTGGGGGAGGCAGGGGCAGGTATGGGAACCCGCCCCTAGAAGGGATTCTCGCCGCGGAGGGCTGCTCTGCGCGCTGTCGACGAATAACACGAATCCACGCGAATGGAGAATGTACACACGCAGGGCGGCGTTCCATGGCCGCCGGGGGCGGGGTAGGATGGGAACCTGCCCTGCGCGTACCGCGAGCGGTCAAGCGCCTTGACACGCGGCGAGAACCGTGGTATAATGCCTGTCGGATAATCGATTATCGATTATTGGAAACCCCATGATGCGCTGCGCAGAATACGAACCAGGAGATGAACATGTCCTCACTTGAAGACTATCGCAAACTGTACGATTTGAGCGGGAAGGTGGCGCTGGTGGCGGGGGGCGCGGGCGGCATCGGCGCGGCCATCTGCGAGGCGCTGGCGGCCTTCGGGGCGACGGTGGTGGTGTGCGGGCGCACGGGGGCCAAAGCCGAGGCGCTGGCGGCGCGTATCAACG
>DAOTVT010000071.1:0-70402 GCA_034436295.1 Anaerolineae bacterium
ATGGCAGCACACGCGGATGACCGACCCTGCTCGGGTTGCTCGCATGTGGCTGACGTTGGCGGTGGCAACCCTGTGGACAGTGACTCTGGGCAGCCAGGTGGAGAATGGCCCCACCCCTGAGTGGCCCAATCTCCCCGATCTGCGCCCACTTCTGGGAGGGGTGATAGCAGGTGTTCGCCCACGGCGCACACGTCTCGTCCGTTTGGGCTGGCTCTGGCTGATCGCACAACTGAGCAAGATCTACCCGCCACCCCTGCCGCGACAACGGATACCCGAACCGTGGCCTGGTCCGCCCGAAGGACGTTGGCCCCTCGCGCCCCCGCCCCCGATGCAAAAAACCTACCCTTGAAAGGAGGGAAGGGGAGGGTGCGGGAGGGGTTAGGTGAGGTGGAACATGCGGGCCACGCGCGGACACCGTAGGGCCGACCTTGCTCGGCAAGGGGAGGGTGTGGGAGGGGTTAGGTGAGGTCAGGCGCGCCGCGTAACTTTTTGGCCGACATGGTGAATTGGGAGGCGCAGAATGTGGATGCTGTTAGGTGAGGTCAGCCGCGCCGCGTAACTTTTTGGCCGCTGGCGCATTATAACGTATAGTACAAGCACTACGCGCGGCCTCTCTTGAGATTACCCCGTCGGGCATCGGCAAGCGGATTCCCGAGCCTGTAATCGGAGCGCCCGCCGAGGCCGTTGACGCCCGAATCCATGTGAGGTGAACCTATGAGAATCCTTCTGATCTACCCCGAGTTTCCGGACACGTTTTGGAGTTTCAAGCACGCGCTGAAATTCATCCGGCGGAAGGCGTCGGCGCCGCCCCTGGGCCTGCTGACCGTGGCCGCCATGCTCCCCGCGGAATGGGAGAAGCGGCTGGTGGATGTCAACGTGCGCAGGCTCACCGACGCAGACCTGGCCTGGGCCGACTACGCCTTCATCAGCGGCATGGTGGTGCAGCGGGAGTCGGCGCGCGAGATCATCGCCCGCTGCAAGGCGGCACATCTGCCGGTGGTGGCGGGCGGGCCGCTGTTCACAAGCGAATACGATCAGTTCCCCGACGTGGATCATTTCGTGCTCAACGAGGGCGAGATGACGCTGCCCGCGTTCCTGCGGGACCTGGCGGCGGGCTGCCCGCAGAGGGTGTACACCGCATCCGAGTTCCCCGACATTCGCCAGACGCCCGCGCCCATGTGGGAACTGGCGGACCTGCGGCAGTACGCCTCCATGAGCATTCAGTACTCGCGGGGGTGCCCGTTCAACTGCGATTTCTGCAACATCACGGCCCTGCTGGGCCACGTGCCCCGCGTGAAGACGCCGGCGCAGATCATCGCCGAACTGGACGGCCTCTACCGCCTGGGGTGGCGCGGGCCGGTCTTCTTCGTGGACGACAACTTCATCGGCAACAAGAAGAGCCTGAAGGCAGAACTGTTGCCGGCGCTCATAGAGTGGCGCAAGGGGAAGCGAGGCATCCCCTTCAACACCGAGGCGTCCATCAACCTGGCCGATGACGAGCCGCTGATGCACCTGATGGCGGAGGCGGGCTTTGACACGGTCTTCATCGGGATTGAGACGCCCGACGACGACAGCCTGGCCGAGTGCAGCAAGAAGCAGAATCGGAACCGCGACCTGGTGGCCGACGTGAAGCGCATCCAGCGCGCGGGGCTGCAGGTGCAGGGGGGCTTCATCGTGGGCTTTGACAGCGACGGCCCTTCCATCTTTCAACGACAGGTTGATTTCATCCAGAAGAGCGGCATCGTAACGGCCATGGTGGGGCTGCTGCAAGCGCCGCTGGGCACGCGGCTCTACGAGCGCCTGAAGGGCGAGGGGCGCATCCTCGCGTCCATGTCGGGCGACAACGTGGACGGCACGACGAACATCGTCCCCAAGATGCCCCTGGAAGCCTTGCGGGAGGGATACCGGCACATCCTGTCGCAAATCTACTCGCCCGAACCGTACTACCGGCGGGTCAGGACGTTCCTGCGCGAGTACAAGGCGCCGCGGGTTTCGGTGCCTCTGGACAGGGAGTACATCCTAGCCCTATTCCGGGCCATCTACCGGTTGGGCGTGGCAGGGAAGGAGCGGCTGCAATACTGGCGGCTGATGGGGTGGACGCTGTTGCGGCGGCCGCGGCTATTCCCGCTGGCCGTTACCCTGTCCATCTACGGGTACCATTTCCGCCGGGTGTGCGAGTTGCACGTGCTGTAACGGTTGCACCGGCACCTCACCGTTTCCGCGCCTGCCATGCCGCCAGCACGGCCGCGCCTGCGACGATGCACACGTCGGCCAGGTTGAAGGCGGGCAGCGGGCCGATGCGAATGAAATCCACGGCGCCGCCGAGCCGCACGCGGTCCAGCAGATTGCCCGCCGCGCCGCCGACGATGAGGCCCAGCGCCGCGGCCATCGGCGCTGCCATCGTCGGCCGCCGCAGGTACAGCCCCACGATGCACACGATGGCGAGGACCGCCGCCCATACAAAAACCGCCCCGGCCCCCTGAAACAGGCCGAAGGCGGCTCCCGTGTTCGCCCCGACGCGCAGGTTCAGCCACGCCTCCGCATGCGGAAACGGCGCCCAGACCGCGGCGTCCGGCAGCGCATGGCGCAGCAGGACCTTACTCCCCTGGTCGGCGGCAAGCGCCAAAACCGAGCACAAGGGCAGTACCCATCTGTGTTTCGTCAAAGGTGCCAACCTGTTGGCGCGCGGCCTACCGTGTTTCCTGCCGCCGCTGGCAGTGCATGCACAAGGCCGCCTGCGGATGCGCCTCCAGGCGCGCCCACTCAATCTTTTCCCCACACCGCAGGCAGAGGCCGTACGTGCCCTGCTCAAAGCGGTTCAGCGCCGCCTCCACCTCTTCCAGATTGCGCCACAGACTCTGCAGCAAGGAAACATTCGCCGCCTGGTCAAAAACGTCCGTCGCGTCATCTGCCGCGTGATTGCCATATCCGGCGGGAGTGCGTTCCATAACCGGATGCTGCGCAATCGCCGCTTTGAGCCGCTGCTGCTCTTTCAACAACATCGTGCGCAGTTGCTCGTAACTTCGGACTACCATTGTCGTCTCCCCTGATTCTCAGGGCAGGCATCCTGCCTGACTGGCAGGCCCAGGGCCTTCCAGAGGTCGGTGCCCCCCGACTGGCACGCCTGCTGGCCCGCTTCAGCCGGCGGCCCCGACGTACCCGGCCCCGCAGGCGCAAGCCCCGACGGACGCGATTCAACCGGGCTTCGCGCCTCCGATAGCCTGGGACTAGGGTTGTTGCGTTGTTCCTGCATGGTTCGCTTCCGCGCGACTTCCCTCCTCTGGATGACCGCCCTTCCCTCTGTCGGTTGTCGTGTACAGCCTTCTACCCTTCTATCCTCAGCAACCCCAAGACCAGGGGTTCGCCGTCCAGGTTGTGCTCCTGCAGGTGGGCGCCCTGTGGGGCGTCGCCCTCTGCCAGTTCGTCGGCCAGCGTCTCCTGCCGGATGTAGTCGCCGAACTCCGCGAACACCGCCTGCAGCCCCGCGCCGCAGCGGTAGAAAACCCGAATGTGGTCCTCAATGCGGAAGCCGGCGTCCTTGCGCTGCGTCTGGATGCGGCGCACGACTTCTCGCGCCATTCCTTCGCGCACCAGCGCCTCGGTGAGGGCCGTGCTCACTGCCACCACCAGGCCGTTCTCCTCGGCGACCGAGAAGCCTTCCTTGCTGTGGACGCGCACCTCCACTTCCTCAGGGAGGAGTTCCACCTCCTCGCCGTCCACCGAGACGCGCACGCTTCTGCCCGCCTGCAATTCGCGGGCCAGGTGGGCCGCAGGCAGCGCCGCGACCGCCGCGCGGAGTTTCGGGAACCGCGCACCGTGCTTCTTGCCCAACACGTTGGGAAGCAGGCCGATCTCGTAGCGCACCAGGTCGTCGGCCTGGGCCACGACCTCCATCGCCTTGACGTTCAGTTCGTCGGTGATGACCGCCGCCATCCGCTCCACGATGGCCCGTGCGTCGTCATCTCTGGGCTTCACGATGACCTTCGCCAGCGGCTGGCGCACCTTGAGGTTCGCGGCGTTGCGGGCCGCGTGCCCCAGGCTCACCACCTGCCGCACCAATTGTACATCGGCCACCAGGGTGTTGTCAATTGCGGCGCGGTCGGCGACGGGGAAGTCGCACAGGTGCACGCTCAACGGCGCGTTGGGGTCCACGCTCCGCACCAGGTTCTGGTACATCTCCTCGGACAGGAACGGCGTGAAGGGGGCCATCAACTTGGCCAGGGTTACCAGGCACTCGTAGAGCGTGAGGTAGGCCGCGACCTTGTCCGTGTCCTCGCCGCTCTTCCAGAATCGGCGGCGGCTACGGCGGACGTACCAGTTGCTCAGCCCGTCCACGAATGCCTCAATGGCGCGGGTGGCGCCCGTTACGTCGTATGCGTTCAGGGACGCATCCACTCGCTCCACGAGCAGGTTCAACTCGGCCAGCACCCAGCGGTCCAGTTCCGACCGCTTGTCCAGCGGCATGGTGTGCTCCATCGGGTTGAAGCGGTCAATGCGTGCGTAGGTTACGAAGAACGAGTAGGTGTTCCACACCGTGAGCAGGAAGCGGCGCAGGGTCTCGCGCACCAGTTCATTGCCGAAGCGGCGCGGATACCAGGGGGCCGCCACCGAGTAGGTGTACCAGCGCAGCGCGTCGGCCCCTTGCTCGTTGAGGATGGGCCACGGGTCCACCACGTTGCCCACGTGCTTGCTCATCTTGGCGCCCTTCTCGTCGGTGCCGAACTCGGTAACCAGGCAGTTCTTGAACGCCGGGCTGTTGAACAACATGGTGGCCACGGCGTGGAGCGTGTAGAACCAGCCGCGGGTCTGGTCAATGGCCTCGCAAATGAAGTCGGCCGGGAACTGCTCCTTGAAGATATCCTGGTTCTCAAACGGGTAGTGCCATTGGGCGACGGGCATGGAGCCGGAGTCAAACCAGGCGTCGGCGACCTCGGGGATGCGGCGCATTTGCCCGCCGCACTCGGGGCACTTGAGGACGACGGCGTCCACGAACGGGCGGTGCGGGTCCAGGTCCGACAGGTCGCGCCCGGCCATCTGCCCCAACTCGGCCAGACTGCCGACGCAGATGCGGTGGCCGCAGTCCTGGCATTCCCAGATGGGCAGGGGCGTGCCCCAATAGCGCTCGCGGCCCAGCGCCCAGTCCACATTGGTCTCCAGCCAGTTGCCGAAGCGCCCGTGCTTGATGTGCTCGGGGTACCAGTTGATCTGCTCGTTGGTCGCCAGCATCTGGTCGCGGACCTTGGTGGTCTCAATGTACCAGGTGGTCTTGGCGTAGTAGAGCAGGGGCTGGTGGCAGCGCCAGCAGAAGGGATACGAGTGCTCGTACTTGGCCGCGCGGTACAGCAGGCCGCGGGTCTTCAGGTCGTCGGTGATGAGCGGGTCGGCGTCCTTGACGAACATGCCGCGCCAGGGCGTTACCTCGTTCACGAAGCGCCCGCGCAGGTCCACCGTCATGAGCACGGGCAGGTTGTACTCCTTGCCCACGTCCAGGTCGTCGGCCCCGAAGGCCGGCGCGATGTGGACGATGCCTGTGCCCTCCTCGGTGTTCACGAAGTCCGCGCCCACCACGTAGGCGTAGTCCTTGTCCACGGGCAGGAAGGTGTAGAGGGGGCGGTAGTGCTTGCCGATGAGTTCCTTCGCCTTCACCGAACGCAGGACCTGATACTCGCCGCGCAGGGCGTATTCCAGCAGCGCCTTGGCGAGGATGAGTTTGTCGTCGCCCTGCTGCACCAGGACGTACTCCACATGCGGGTGCACCGCCAACGCCACGTTCCCAGGGAGCGTCCACGGCGTCGTCGTCCACACCAGGAAATACGTCCCCGGCTCATCGCGCAGGGGGAACTTGACGAATACCGACGGGTCCTGCACGTCGCGGTAGCCCTGGGAGACCTCGTGGCTGGAGAGGGACGTGCCGCAGCGAGCGCAGTAGGGCACGACCTTGTACCCCTGGTAGATGAGCCCCTTGTCCCAGAGTTGCTTGAGAATCCACCAGAGCGATTCCACATACTCGGTCTTGTAGGTGATGTAGGCGTTCTCCAGGTCAATCCAGAACGCGATGCGCTCCGTCAGTTGCTCCCACTCTTTCACGTAGCGCCACACGCTCTCGCGGCACTTCTCGTTGAACGCCTCCACGCCATAGGCTTCAATCTCGGCCTTGCTGTTGATCCTGAGTTCCTTCTCCACTTCCAGTTCAACGGGAAGGCCCTGGGTGTCCCATCCGCCCTTGCGCAGGACGTAGTATCCCTTCATGGTGCGGTAGCGCGGGAAGAGGTCCTTGAGGACGCGCGGCAGGACGTGCCCGGCGTGCGGACGGCCGTTGGCCGTGGGCGGGCCTTCGTAGAAGACCCAACGCGGGGCGTCCTTGCGCAGTTCCAGGCTCTTGGCGAAGACGTTGTGCGCCCGCCAGAACTCCAAGATGCCCTCTTCCATCTTCGGGAAGTTGACCTGTGGCGAAACCTCACGAAACATGCGACCCCTCCGAGAAAGCCTTTAGCCGTTGGCCGATAGCCTCTAGCGAGCAGCGGTCAGCGGTCGGCGGACACGGGATTGCCTCGGCGTGCCGACGGCAGACCGCAGTATGCGAACCGCTGCAACAAAAAACTCCCGCCCCATAGGGACGAGAGCGATCTCCCGCGGTACCACCCTGCTTGACAGGCGAGCCTGTCCACTCTGTGGGTACGTGTTCATACCCCCGCCGCTGTAACGGGCGCGCCCCGGCCAAGTCTACTGGGAGTTGCCTCCGTTCGGTTGGCGGCTCCGGAAGGATTTTCGTCGGGGTTCGCGCATCCGGCTCCCACCGGCCCCGGACTCGCTGGGCGTCTCCGCCCGACTACTCGTTTCCATCACAGCCTTTGGTTGGCGTATTCGGTTGTCCATATTTTACCACAGGCATGGGTCTATGTCAAAAGCAGGCGGGGACCCCCTCACCCTGGCCCTCTCGCCGCAAGGCGGGGCGAGGGGATTGGGCCCCTCACCCTAGCCCTCTCCCCGCGAGCGGGGCGAGGGGAAGTATTCCCAAGGTGCAACGCACTTCCGGAAGTGCGTTGCACCTTGGCGTGCCCCCGGCTTCGGCGGCTGTGGAAAGCCGCCCTACGTGTCTGCATCCATTCTGCCTTCGCGTGGATTCGTGTTATTCGTGGATAGCGGTTAGCGAGCGTAGGGCAGGTTTCCATACCTGCCCCCGGCTTCGGCGGCTGTGGAAAGCCGCCCTACGTGTCTGCGGACAGCGGGTCTCGGATACCCTTGGGGTCTTGGCGTTGCCCCCGAACCGAAATGCAGCGAGCCGGCGGGGCTGTTGCGCTTGGACCGAAAGCGCGCTATACTGCATTTGTGCGATGATGCACGATCGGCGATGAGGCATGGGAGTGGAACGGATGGCAGAATCGGGGCTTCCGAGTATGAGCCTGGCCTATTTCGTCTCGGGGTTGGCGTTTTTCGCGCTGGGCCTGGCTGTGGTGTTGCAGATGGGCCGCGCTCAGGATTACCCTTATGGCCGGCCCCTGGCGCTGTTGGCGGCGGCGGCATTCCTGCGCGCGCTGAAGAAGTGGCTGGATGTGGCGGCGCTTGACCGACTATCGCCCGGGGCGCCGGCGGCCGAGAGCACGGGCGTGCCGCAACTGGCGCTGCTCGCGGGCGCGTGCCTGTTGCTTGCGGCCTACGGGCTGGTGGTGTGGCGACAGGTGGAGCCGCAGCGCGACAAGCGGCGGTGGATTCTGCCCGGGCTGACGGCGTTGTGGCTGGTGGGGGCAGTCGTCATGCGCCTGGCCCTGGCGGACACGGGGACCTGGACGCGGGCTGCCGATGTGTGGGCGCGCTACACGCTGGGATTGCCCGCGGGCGCGCTGGTGGCCTATGCGTTCTGGTTGCAGCGGCGAAAGATGGCCCCCAAACTGGGTGCCGCGTTCGGGAAGTACATGCTCATTGCCGCCTGGGCGGCCATCTGGTTTGCCATCCTGGACGGCATTACAGGCCCGCGCAGCGTGCTGTGGCCCGCCTCGGTGGTCAACGAGGTGTGGTTCGTGGGTGTGCTGGGCCTTCCGGTTCAGTACCTGCGGGCGGCGGCGCTCGCCGCGGAGGCATATGGCATCGTCCGCGCGCTGGGGGTGGTTGAACAGGCCGAACGCCAGGCACTGCGGGACGCGCAATTGGTGGTGCTGCGCGCCGAAGAAGCGCGGCGACGGGAGGCCGAAGAGCACAGCGTCCAGTTGTCGCGCCTGGCGAGGGAACTGTCGGCCCTGCTGGAGACCACGCGCGTGGTGGCGTCTCACCTGGACATGGACGCGCTCGCAAAGGAAGCGATTGAGCGGATTGTGGCGCTGTTTGACGGCGTGGAGTGCGGGTGCATCCTGGTGCTGAATCCATCCACCGGCAAACTGGCGGTCAAGGCGTGCACGGGCATAGATACGCCCTGCCTGCGGGCGCTGGAAATGGCCGATAGCGTCATGCGGTCGGGGCGGGGCGTTACAACGGGGGGCGAGGAACTCCCCAGCCTGATCTGTGTGCCGTTGCGCTCCGAGAATTGGGTGCTTGGGGTCATGAGCCTGTCCAACCCGCACGAGGCAGGGCGGTTCACGGATCGGGAACTGCAACAGGCGCAGGCGCTGGCCAATCAGGTGGCGGTCGGGATGGAGAAGGCCTGGCTGTACCGCGAGGTGCAGCGCCGCGAGCAGATGCTCCGTCGGTTGCTGGAGCGGGTCGTCGCGGCGCAGGAGGAGGAGCGGCGGCGCATCGCACGCGAGTTGCACGATGAGATGGGCCAGGCGCTGACCGCGCTGGTTACGGGCATGAGCGCGCTGGAAACCATCGTCGTGTCGGATCCGCGCCTGGCCGAGCAGCGGCTCAAGGATTTGCTCCGCGTGGGGTTGCAGGCCATGGACGAGATTGACCGGCTCATCGCGGACCTGCGGCCGACGCTGTTGGACGACCTGGGGCTGGTGGCGGCGCTGCGCTGGCTGGTGGAATCCAACAAGGACCGCCTGCCGCCGGTGGATTTGAACCTTGCGCTGGGAAAGACGCGCCTTCCCCCTCATCTGGAAGTGGAACTGTTCCGAATCGCGCAGGAATCGGTCAAAAACATCATCCGCCATGCCAATGCCAAGCGCGTTCACATCTCGTTGCGGAGCGAGTACGGGCGGGTGATCCTTGAGGTTCAGGATGATGGCGCGGGGTTTGATCCGGAGGCGGCGATGGATCCGCTGTCGCCGCGACCGGCTTGGGGGCTTCTCGGGATGAAGGAGCGCGCCGAGGGGCTGGGCGGGACGATGCTCATTGACTCGCGCCCGGGCGCAGGCACGCGCATCCTGGTGGAAGTGCCCTTCGCGCAGGAGGTGGGCCATGAGCCCGATACGCATTCTTTTGGTGGATGATCACGCCATTGTCCGCGCGGGCGTGCGCATGTTGCTGGAGACCGACCCGGAACTCCAGATCGTAGGCGAGGCTGGCGACGGACGCGAGGCGGTGCGTCTGGCCGACGAACTGAAGCCCGACGTGGTGGTGATGGACATCGTGATGCCCGACATGGATGGGTTTGAGGCCACGCGGCAGATCAAGAAGAAGCACCCGGAATGCAACATCCTGGTGCTGAGCATGTACGACAACGAGCAGTACTTCTTTGAGATATTGAGCGCGGGCGCGTCGGGCTATGTGCCCAAGAAGGCCGCGCCCATGGCCCTGGCCGAAGCCGTCCGCGCGGTGCAGAGCGGCGGGGTGTACCTGTATCCCACGGTGGCGCGCTCGCTGGTGGAAGACTACATGCGGCGCGTGCGCGAAGGGGGCGAGCAGGAGACCTACGACGGCCTGACGGAGCGAGAGCGCGAGGTGCTCACCCTCATCGCCGAAGGGTACACGACGCAGGAGATCGCCCTGGAACTCCACATCAGCACCAAGACGGTGGAGCGCCATCGCTCCAACATCATGGAGAAACTCAACCTGCACAACCGCATTGAGTTGACGAAATACGCCATCCGCAAGGGGCTGATTGAGCCGTAGTCCGCGGGGCGTGTGGTTGGGGCAGCAGGAGGAGCGGCGCCGTGTTCGGAGCGCCGCTCCTCGCGCTTTCCGTCAGGGCGTCTCGGGGATGATCTGAATCTGCGTGGCGGTCATCGTGTCGCCCTGGGTCTGGCCGCCGATGATGATGCGGTCGCCCACCTTGAGGTCCGAGAGACTGCCCCGGGTGGTCATCGTGATGCGGGTGTCGGCGGTAACCTGCACCTTGAGTTCCTGCTGGGCGGTGCTCACGACGAGGGTGTTGCCGTTGATGGCCTTGATGGTGCCGGTTGCGCCGCGCCCGGGGACGCCGGTGCGACCGGCCCCGCCCTGGAACATGGCGCCGGGCGTGCCCTGGGCGGCCGGCCCCGTCGCGCCGAACCGCTCGGCGATGAACCGCTCGCGGACGCTGGCCGCCTGGGCTTTGCCCTGCTCCACGCCGAAGAGGTAGCCGCCCACGCCCGCGCCCACGATCAAGACCACGGCCAATACGATCCACAGGATGTTCTTCTTCATGTGTCCTCCTCGCGCTCCAGCGGTCAGCGGTCAGCGATCAGCAGTCAGTCCCGATCGCTGCCCGCTGCCCGCTGATTGCTGTTCGCTGTTTGCTGATTGCTGATCGCTGTTTGCTGACTGCTCGCCATCGGCTACTCGTACCTCAACGCCTCAATGGGGTTCAACTCGGCGGCGCGCTGGGCCGGGAAAATCCCGAAGAACAGCCCCACCGCCACCGAGAAGAGCGTCGCCAGGAGCACCGAGTCCAGGCCCACGACGGCGCTAATCTGCGTGTTGCCCAGGTTGATGCCCGTGATGAACCGCGAGATGCCGTACCCGACGAGGATGCCACCCACGCCGCCAGCCACGCTCAACAGGGTGGCCTCGGTCAGGAACTGCGCCAGGATGTCGCGCTTGCGGGCGCCGACGGCCTTGCGGATGCCGATCTCGCGGGTGCGTTCGGTAACGGAGACCAGCATGATGTTCATGATGCCGATGCCGCCGACCAGCAGCGAGATGGCCGCGATGCCGCCCAGGAACACCGTCAGGATGCCCGTGATCTGGTTCGCGGCCTCAATGGTATCCTTCTGGCTCGTGATGGTGAAATCATCCTGGTAGAGGATGTTGTGGCGCTCGCGCAGGATGGCGCTGATCTCCTCAACCGCCTGGTCGGTTACCTTCTCGCTGACCACCTGCACGTTGATGGTCTGGATGGTGTTGCCGCCACGGAACCGCCCGCTGGACGCCAAACGGCTTTGCAGCGTCGTGAGGGGCACCAGGATTCGGTCGTCCACCACGCCGAAGCCGGTGCCGCCTTTGGCTTTCAGGACGCCGATGACGCGAAAGTTCTGCCCGTTGATGCGAATGGTCTTATCCAGCGGGTCTTCGCCGTTGAACAGTTCGGCGGCGACGTTGGCGCCGATGACGGCAACCGGGCTGCGCGCGGCGACATGCTGCGCCGTGATGAAGGAGCCGCTCTCCACCGGCATGTTGCGCACCTGCTCGTACTCGGGCGTAACGCCTGTAATCTGGGTGTTGATGTTGTTAGACAGGTACACCACCTGGCCGAAGGCCGACGCCTCGGGCGCAACGGCGGCCACCGAGGGGGCGCGCACGGGGTCGGCCAGGGCCAGCGCGTCCTCGTAGGTCAGCGTCGCCGCCGATCCCTGCGCCATGCGGACGCCCCCCTGGCTGGCGGCGCCGGGGCGCACGAAGAGCAGGTTGGTGCCCATGCTGGTAATCTGGCTGGTGATGGCTGCCTGGGCGCCGCGCCCAATGGAGAGCATGGCGATGACGGCGGCCACGCCGATGATGATGCCCAGCATGGTCAGGAACGACCGCAGTTTGTTGGCCGACAGGCTGGTGATGGCCGTGCGGAGACTCTCTTGCACGTTCATGCGGCTTCCTCCTGTGTGCCGTCGCTGTGTACCAGCGGGGCGCTGTGCGACTTCAAGTGGCAAGGGTTCATCTGAAACTCCTCGTCATGGGACTAATCCACAATGGTGATTTGCCCGACAACGGCTTGGTCATCGGGCAGACGTTCGCCTGAAACCGTCCGCGCGTCCAGGCGCTCCAAATCGTGTGGCTCGTACATGCCTACGGCGATACGGTAGTTGCCGGGCGCGCTCCCCGCTGGTACCTGGAGGGTGTGCGTGTCGGCCACTACCTCTCCCGTAATCCAGCCCGTAGTTGGGCGTGTCCAGTTGGCGGGGGCAGCATCGCTCTGCGACACGATCTTCCCATCGGCGTCAATAAGATGAACGAAAACCTTGTATTCGGCATGGATTATGGTCAGCGCGCGCCAGTAGAGGGTCAACGAAGCCGGCTCGCCGGCAGACAACACTTCCTTGTCCAGGTCGTAGCCCAACAACTCAATCTGGTTCCCCAGGCGGAACGGTTGGGCCAAAGGATGGCTCATGGGCGGCGGGGTCATCATCCGTGTAACGCCGGCGATGCGAACCGACCCAAGGGAGACCGCATTGGCCTGCCCAGGCAAGGTCATCATCAACGTGTACACGCCTTCAGCGATGTCGGCGGGAAGGCGAAGCAAATAGCGTTGGCGAACCACTTCGCCGACTGCCCAGCCCGCGGCTGGATAGTCCACGGCCAACGGATACTCCCAGGACGCAGGTACATCCCCCGCCGAGTCAGCCAGCCAGAGACGCGCCGACGTGCGCGAGGTGGTGGGTTGGACGGCTTGCCAATCCACTTCCACGAGAACCGTCTCACCAGGGCGCCTCTCCGCGTCTGCCAGCGTCCATCTGGGCACACGCACAGCGCCCAGTGATGGCGCAGAGGCTTGGATCGGCTGTAGCCAACGCTGGCCGACGGCGATGGCAACCTCCCCTGCGTCCACATAAACACCCCTCATTGCTCCCTGCGCGTCCCGCACGGGGAGCGGTATGGCATGGTCTCCGGACAGAATCAGGCGGGCCATGTACGTGCCAGGCGCCAGCCAGAGGTCCAGCGGCACGTCTAGCCACTGCCACACGTGGTCGCCGGGCTGCCACTCGCTTGGCAGGTAACCAATCTCATCCGTCTGCGCCCAGAGCAGGTCCTGCGCATCCACGAGATGAACGGCGAAATTCCGCGCGCCACTGGCCGGTTTCAGCACCTCCCACTCTATGCCCACCCGCAGGGGCTCTCCGCGAGTCGCCTTGCGCGGCACCTGCAGACCCCAGAGTCTGACTTCATCGCCCAGCGTGGCGACCGGGGAGTCGGGATGTTCTGCGGCTGGCGGCCTGCAGATGCGGTACAGCACCACACCCACGTCTCCGACCCTGTTTCGGAATTCCTCCTTGGAGCATGCGACTCTCTCAATGACCTGCAACGCAGGCGTGATGGGGTTGGCATGGGCCACCGGCACGAAGTAGTCAATTTCGCGCCCATCCCATGCGGGCAAGACCGCCAGTTTCTTGCCAACCAGCCATTTTGCATTGACGGTAACAGGCTCGGTGAAGACTGAGGAAGGATGTTTGTAGTGCTCGGACGCGATGATTACGGTGTGCCCGGCGGTCATTTCCGCTTTGGCCAGGTGCGCAATCTGGACGTAATCGCTGTGGAACCCGTAGTACACGGTGCGGCTCGGTGCCCAGATGGTGAAGTAGTGGATGCCGTTCCAAATGCCCTCGGCGGCCAGGATCACCCCCGCGCATAGCGCGGCCGCTTTCCACCACTGGATGTGCGCTTTCAGCCACCCTAGCAGGACTAACATGCCTACTGCTGCGAGTCCGTAGATGGCGGGAATCACGCCAAACATGCGCTGGCCCACGGGCATGGGCTCGGCCGTCAGAATCGGCGGGAGGCTCATGCCCAGCCACCACAACAACAGTATCCCGTATGGTTGCTGTCTCCACCGCCACAGCGCCACGGCCACACCCAGCAGGAAGAATGGCCCGATCAGAATGTCAAAGACCGGCTTGCCTTGCAGGCTGTAACGGGTACTCATGTTGAGGTGCGGCAGGTAGGTGATGCCCATGTGGTAGATGTTCTCAGCGATGATGGACAACGGGCTACGCTCACCCGCCTTCGCCCAGACGCCGACTTGATTCGCGCGCTCCCAGAAGTCGTGAGAGTTCCTCAGGTAGTAGATGCCCAGGGGCGCGAAAGTGAGCGCCGCGGATGCCACGGCCAGGGTGATGCCCTTCCATTGCGCCCGGAAGCGCTGCCGATCCACGATGAACAGGTACAGCAGGATCA
The DNA here is from genome assembly GCA_034436295.1 of Anaerolineae bacterium. Classification (GTDB taxonomy): domain Bacteria; phylum Chloroflexota; class Anaerolineae; order DTLA01; family DTLA01; genus DTLA01. The sequence continues at coordinate 14,179 of DAOTVT010000071.1, forward strand.
GGAGCATCGTGAGCGGGAAGAAGCGCGCCGCCAGGTATATGTAGAGCGTGCTTCCGGTAGCGATGCCGCCCAGGATGAACAGCCACTTCTTGCCTTCGTGGTAGCCGCGCCATAGGAAGTAGATCGCCATAGTCTCCACAAGCGGCATCAACGTCCAGCAGAAGCCGGTGCGCGTTACGTTGAAGTGCCAATAGGCGGTGGCCGTGATGAAGGCGCCGACAAGTGCCACCCAACGGCCGAACATCTGGCGGAATGCCAGGTAGGTTATGGGCACGGTCAACGTCCCAATGAGCGCAGAGGCGAGCCGCAATCCGAACGTGTTGGGCCCGGTGAACAGATAGACGAGGGCCACCAGATACATATAGAATGGCTCGCGCCCTGTGTACGACTTGAAGAAGATGGGAAAACTACCCCGGTAGATTTCTTCGGCCTGCAGGCCGTAAACCGCCTCGTCAAAATGGACGCCGGGTGGGAAGACACGCAGCAGGTACGTCCGAAGGAAGGCAGCAACAAGGGTAATGGCTGCCAGCGCAGCCCATTCCCAACGGGCCCATCTTTTGGGCGTATCCGACGAGGTGGTGAAATCCTGCCGCATAGCGAGTGCACTCCCTGCTAGAGATCGGGCCGACGCACGTCCGGATACATTCTACGGGATGAACCTTTCTCCGCCAATCTGGGGTGTGCGTTCATGCGGCTTCCTCCTGTGTGCCGTCGCCGTCCACGATGAGGCCGTCGCGCAGGCGGATGATGCGCTGGGCCTGGGTGGCGATGAGCGGGTCGTGGGTAACCAGGATCACCGTCTGGCCCTGCTCGCGGTGCAGGCGGTGGAAGATGGCCATGATTTCGGCGCCCGCCTTGCTGTCCAGGTTCCCCGTTGGCTCGTCGGCCAGGATGATGGACGGGTTGTTGACCAGGGCGCGGGCGATGGCCACGCGCTGCTGCTCGCCGCCCGACAGTTGCGTGGGCAGGTGATGGGCGCGCTCGCTCAACCCCACCGACGCCAGAAGGTTCAGCGCGCGCTGCCGCCGGTTGCCGTTGCCCGAATAGATCATCGGCAGTTCCACGTTGGCCAGGGCCGACGTGCGCCGCAACAGGTTGAACGTCTGGAAGACGAACCCGATCTTCTGATTGCGGATGCGCGCCAGGGCATCGTCGTCCAGGCTCCCCACATCCACCCCTTCCAGGCGGTACACGCCCGACGTGGGCTTGTCCAGGCAGCCCAGGATGTTCATCAGCGTGGACTTGCCGGAGCCGGATGGCCCCATGATGGCGACCATCTCGCCTTTCTCTATCGCGAGCGATACTCCGCGCAGGGCGTGCACCTGGACTTCGCCCATGCGGTACACTTTGGTAACATTCTCAATCTCAATCAGCGCCATAGGGCTTTCTCCCGTCGGGCCGCCAGAAGCGGCGCGATGATGCGATCACCTAAAAAGGCCCCATGGGGCCGCCGACGATGCCGCCCACGCCCGGGATACGGCCGCTGGTGGTTGTGGTGGTGGACACTACCACCGTATCCCCTTCTCGCAGGCCCGTCCCCGTAACTTCGGTCATGGTGCCGTTGCTCAGTCCGATGGTAACCGGCAACTGGATGATCTGCCCCTCCACCATGACCTCCACGTAGTAGCCCTGGTTGCGGCCCAGGGAACGGATGGCGCGGTTGGGCACCATGAGCACGTTCTTCCGCTCGTCCACGATGATGTTGATGCTGGCGGTCATCCCGGGCTTCACCGGCAGGTCGGTGGGGTCAAGGTTGATGGTTACCGGATAGTTCACCACCCCCTGGGTAACGGTGCCGATGAGGGCGATTTTGGTAACCTGGCCGCTTATGGTCTGCGTGGAGATGGCGTCCAGGGTGATTTGTGCGCGCTGGCCCACCTTGACCTGCACGGCGTCCACTTCGGGCAGGTTGGCCTGAATCTGGAGATGATCCAGGTCGGCGATGGACATGGCGACGGTGTTCGCTGCCACCGTCTGGCCCGTGATGATGTTGATGGCGGTAATGGTGCCGTCAAAGGGGGCCTTGAGTGTGGCGCTGTCCAGATTCTTGCGCGCGGTGTCCAGCGCCAGTTTCGCCTGGGTTACCTGGGCCTCGGCGCTGAGGAGTTCCTCCTCGGTGGGCCCCGCCATCAACTTGTCATAGGCGTCCTGGGCCTGGAGCATCTGGGCGTAGGCGCTCTTGATGGGCGCGTCGCTCACGCTGGCCATGGCAATGCGGTAGTTGTCCAGCGCGGTCTGGTAGGCTTCGGTGGCCTGCTGGAGTTGGGTGGCCTGGGGGAGCATGGCGATATTGGGGCGCCACGAGACGGCGTCGTAGGCCGCCTGGGCTTCCTGGAGCGTCTTGCGGGCCTTCTCCAGGGCGGCCTCGGCCTGGGCGATCTGCCATTCCACTGGCTTGGCCTTGGCGGCCTCGTAGGCGGCCTTGGCGCTGGCGAGGGCCGCTTCGGCCTGGGCGATTTCCGTCTTCGTGGGCGGGGACTTCAGGTCCGCCAGGTTCTTCTCGGCGAGGCGCAGCGACAGTTCGGCGCTGGCGACCTGCGCCTCCAGCGTCGTGGTGTCCAGGCGGGCCAGCGGTTGCCCTGCCGTAACCTTGTCGCCCTCGGCCACCAGAATTTCCACCACCGTGCCGGCGATGCCGAAGGTGAGGTCCATGGACTGGGCCGCGCGCACCGTGCCGGAAGTGCCCACGATGGCCTGCAGGTCTCCGCGTTGCACCGTGGATGTCTGCGGCGCGGCGCTGCTGGCCTTGCGGGATGCGTTCCAGCGGCTGAATCCGAAGATGGCCGCAGCCACCAACACAATGACCAGGATGATCCAGATGGTTCTCTTCTGCATGCCGCCCTCCATCTCAATCTGGCGCGGGGTTGCTCCCTGCGGCAACACCGCAGCGCGAACTGCTATTATTGTATCATGAATGAGGCGCGGCTACATGAAAGGCAGATTAGAGGCCTGTGGTGAAAGTGTAAAATCCACGCGAAACGGGCGGACAGCCTTTCGTGGGGGCCGTCCGCCCGCAGGAGGGGAAGGTGGCAACCTAGTGCGTCTCGTGCGCGCCCTCTTCGGGGAAGACGGGCAGGTATTTCGCCGCCAGGTAGAAGGCCAGCACGCCGAACCCCAAGAGGGTAACGGTTACGACCAGTTCCATCCACGAGGGGCTGTAGATGTTGCCGGTGTACGAGAGCAGGCCGAGCCACGAAACGTTGAGGCGGTTGAGCGCCACGCCGAACAGAACCACGAGCCACGCCGCGCCGTACAGCACCTTCGGGTTGCGGCGCAGCGATGGCACGGCGAACAGGATCATGGGGGCGATCACGCCCAACGCCATCTCCACCCAGAACGTCGCGGCCTGCAGCGTCGGCTCAAAGGCGCGGGGCCACGCGCCGCGCGCCGTGATGTCCACAAACCGCGCCGCCAGGTACACCGCCAGGACTACCGAGGCAATCTGTCCCAGTTCGGCCAGCAGGTGCTGCTCCAGTCCGCGCTTGAAGGCGCGGGAACTCAGGTTGGACTCCACGATGGTCATGGCGAACCCGACCGCCACCGCCGACAGCCAGAAGAAGACCGGCAGGTACAGCGAGTACCACAGCGGGTGGAGTTTCTGCGGGACGATGACCCACAGGGAGCCGAGCGACGACTGGTGGAGCGTGGACAGCACCACGCCCAGGATGATGAACACGATGGACACTTTCTTGAGCCAGCGATAGAGGGGCACGGTGGGCAAGCGTCGGGTAACGGCCTCAATCTGGTTCACGCGCTCCAGGATGACGGGCAGGAACTCCACGAACAGGACGACGGTGTACGTGGCGACGCAGATGCCCACTTCCCAGAGCACCGAGTGGTACTGCCAGTGCACCAGAGGCCGCCAGACGTTGTAGGGCCGGCCCAAGTCTACCAGGAGCGCGGCGATGACCAGCAGGTAGCCCAGGAAGGCCGTGAGGATGGCCGGGCGCACCAGTGGCTCAAAGCGGCGGATGCGGAAGATGTGCACCGTGGCGGCCATGACGAACCCGCCCGCCGCCAGCGCCACGCCGCTCATCACGTCAAACCCGATCCAGAACCCCAGCGCGAAACGGTCGCTGAGGTTGGTTACGGCGCCGAGGCCGAACATGAACCGCACCAGGATGATGGCGGTGCCGGTGGCCATGACGCCGATGAGCGCCAGGTCGCGCAGCACCTTCCAGGGCGAGCGCACGCGGGGCACCGTGATGACGATGCGCTCGGCAGCGGCGGTGGCTGCGCCCTGGGAACGCCCTGCCAGGCGCAGGGCCAGGAACCGCGCGCCGACGAGGAACGCCACCGGAATGCCGATGCTCAACGCGGCCACGATCCAGAACGCGGGGTAGGCAACGATTTCGCCCATGGGCTACTCCTCCTTGTCCGGGGCATCGGTCGCGGCGTCGGCTTCCACGGGCACGGCAACCGCGGGCTTCCGATGGGTGTAGAGCGCCGTGCCGGTCATGAACGCGGCCATGCCGAAGATCACGTAGGGGAGTTTGTACAGAATCTTCTCGGTCTGCTTGGGCGGCGCAACCAACGGCAGATTCGCCGGAAAGCCGAGCCGATCAAAGGGCACGTCGGAGAGGTAGAGCACCGAGGTGCCACCGACCTCGGATTCTCCGAAGACGTGATCCACATAGCGGTCGGGGTGCGAAGCGATGCGGGCATGGGCCTGGGCCAGCAGGTCGTCGCGCCTGCCGAAGCGGATAGCGCCCGTGGGGCAGGCCGCCACGCAGGCAGGCTCCTCGCCCTCCTTGAGCCGCTCGTAGCACATCCAGCACTTGTTGATGGTGGGCGTGATGCTGTTGTCCCAGTTGAAGCGCGGGATGGCGAACGGGCAGGCGACCTCGCAGTAGCGGCATCCCAGGCAGCGGCTGGCGCGGTAGATGACGGGGCCTTCGCCGCTGCTGTGCATGGCGGCGGCAGGACAGGCCGACACGCACGCGGCTTCCAGGCAGTGCATGCACTGTCGCTTGACATAACGGGTAACGATCTCCCCGCGCAGGTTGGCCACCTGGAACGCCTCCACGAAGGTGTAGGTGTCGGCTTCCAGGGCGGCGGGCACCTTCCCCGGTATCTGCGGCAGGCCGTTGGCTTCCTTGCACGCCAGCGCGCACGAGTTACAGCCGGTGCAGCGGGTGAGGTCAATCAGCATGCCCCAGGTGGGGCCTGCGGGCGCTTCGGCGGCCAGCGCGGTGGTCTCGGGCAGCAAGGACGCCGCCGCAGCCGCAGCCGCGCCCAACCCCAGACTCTTCAGAAAGTCGCGGCGGGAGATTCGGGCTTTGTCTAGATCGTCCATGGCTTGCCTCTCCTCTGGGCAATGTAGCCAATCAGCAGGATGGCAACGACACCCAGTACCCCGCCGATGCCCAGGCCCACGCCCAGCGTTACAATCGCTAGGTTGCGCAGGGTGCCGTTGGCGCGCTCCGCGGCCTCCAGTTGGTCGGCCAGGACTTTGGCGGGATCGGCCTGGGCCGCCGTGCCCGACGTGGTGGGCACGGTGCCTTTGGCATGGCAGCCGACGCAGGATTCGGCCGGCGGGGCGAAACTGTGGTCGGGCGCGTTGCCCCCGCCTTTGGTGCTCACCAGGCTCACCCCTGCCTCGCGCGAGCGGCCGACGGGGACGTGGCAGACCGTGCACGCAATGCCCAGGCTGTCGTGCTCGGTGTGGGGGAACGATTCCAGTTTGGCGCGGTGGCACGACGTGCAGAGTTGCTCTGCCGGCAGCCGCAGGGCCTGCGAATGGGCGTTGTGGCACCCGATGCACTGGACGTTCATCTGGGCATGGGGCGTGGTTTCCCACTGGTCGTAGGTCTTCGCGTGGCACTCCTGGCACGCGGCGGAGTCGGTGGGAAGTTTCATCAACGCGCTGCGCGGGTGGCCCTCCACATAGGGCCCGTGGCAGGCTTCGCACTCCACGTCTTTGTAAGCGCACGTGCCGTCGGATGCGTTGAAGGCGGTGGTGTGGCACCGCAGGCAGGCGCGGTCAGCATCGGGCGGGACGGACGACGTGGCCTTGGCGTGGGTAGAGTTCTGCCAGGCTCGCGCCTCGGCCGAGTGACATGCGGCGCACTGGTCGGGCCCCTTGTACGTCGGGGCGGGTTCCTGGGCCAGCGCCGCCTGCGAGAGCGCCAACAGCATGGCCAGAGCAAGGACGCAGCCGACGATCAGCCCATTGAGCAGGGCATGGCTGCGGTACGGATGACAACGAGTGTTCATGCAATTCCTCCATGTGCAGAATGTAGTGGGTGAGGCCCTTCGCGCTCAAGACCTCGCGGCGCGACTCCCGACTATGCCGGCGAGCGGTCCACGCGATTGAGCAGCACCGCCGCCAACGCCAGCATCAGGATGGGAACGCCCAAGCGCACGAGCATCATTCCCAAAATCACCAAATCGTCCATTATGGTCATCATCTTCCACCTCCTATATGGTGTGAGGGATCGGTGTCCCTCTTTCTCCACTTCTAGCGTATCACAGCGAACCGTGGAATTCCATACGGAATTGCGTCCATTTTGCAGTGGGAAAACCCCCCATTGGTCCTCCCTGTACGCGGGAACTGCCGACGCAGGGCATGGGGAGTTCTGCTCATTGGAGAATGGACATAAGACCCGATAGCCTTTCGCGGCTGCATCGGGTATCCTATAGGTGGAACAGAAGATTGTAGGCCGTGTAGTGCCCCCTCGGGGGCGGTGAAAGATTAAGGAGGTCGGCGATGGAAACAGTACTTGCGGTAATCGGGTTGTTTGTGTTGCGGTTGGGGGTGCCCATCGTGGTGATGGTGCTCCTGTCGTGGGGCGTGAGCGCCTACGTGCAACGCGAGGAAGCCCGCGCCCTGGAGGCCGAGAAGAGGGAGGCCCTGGCCCGCGCGGTGGCCGAGGCTGCAGTGCCCCAGGCGTGCTGGGATGTCAAGGGGTGCAGCGCCGAGGACAAGGCCGACTGCCCGGCTGTGCGGCGGCCCGACCTGCCCTGCTGGCTCGCCAAGCAACTGGCTGTCGGCAGGCTGTCTCCCGCCTGCGAGGCGTGCCCGATGTACCAGAGGAGCCTTGCCGCAGCCCGCGCCTGACCTCCTGTTTGGCCATAGCAGTTTGGGCGATGCGCGAAAGCAGCCCCGATGCTGGGGGCTGCTTTTGTTTTGTCCGGGCACTTGACGATGCTCCCGTCGGGTGGTATAAGAGAGTTGTGTCGCCGCGAGCGCGGGAACGTTCGCGGGTTCCCGATGGCTTGCGAGTCCCAACCCTGGGGAGTTGTGTACGATGAACGTTCTGATCTCGGTGGACATGGAAGGCATCTCCGGCGTGGTTACGACCGATCACGTTACCGCCACCCACAAGGAGTACGACCGCTTCCGCAAGTTGATGACCGCCGACGCCAATGCCGCCGTTGAGGGGGCGCTCGCGGGCGGGGCCACACGCGTGGTGGTCAACGACAGCCACGGGGGCATGGCCAACATCTTGCTGGAGGAGTTGAACCCCGCCGCCGAACTCATCTCGGGAAGCCCCAAGCCGTTGAGCATGATGGAGGGCATCGGCCCGAATGTGGACGCGGTGTTCTTCGTGGGCTACCATTCGCGCATGGGCACGGGCGGGGGTGTCCTGGCCCATACCTACGCAGGGAGCATCGTTACCGAGTTGCGCCTGAACGGGCAGGCCGTCGGCGAGACGGGGCTGAACGCCGCCGTGGCCGGGGCCTACGGCGTGCCGGTGGTGCTGGTAACCGGCGACCGTGCGGTTACCGAGGAGGCCCGCGCGCTGCTCGGCGACATAGAGACGGTCGCCGTCAAGGAGGGCGTGGGGTGGAAAGCCGCGCGCTGCCTGCACCCCGATGTGGCGCATCGGCAGATACGGGAAGCCGCCGAGCGCGCCATGCGCAAGAGGGTGGCGCCGTTTGTGGTGGCGACGCCCGTGGAGGTGCGGGCCGTGTTCCAGCGCCTGGCCCAGGCCGATATGGCCGCGCTGATTCCCGGCAGCCGCCGAACCGACGGCCTGACCCTGGAGTTCACAGCGCCGGACATGGAGACCGCGTACAGGACGTTCCGCGCGATGGTGGCTCTGGCCGGCACGGTGTGAAGTACGGACAGAGTAGGGATGAAGTCAAGACTTGAAGAGACCGAGGGGAGAGAGATGAAAGGATTAGCAAAAAAGAAAGCACAGCCACAACCGTCGGCAGAGCAGGAAGAACCCAAGAAATCCAAGCGCCGCGCCCCAAGGGTGGTCGTGGACCCACGCGTGATGGAACGGTCGCTGGCGCACGTCCACCGCGTGCTGGAGGAAAGGGCTCCCGAGACTCCGGAGGAAGCGCAGGCCATTCTGGACGAGTTGATGGCATCTGGCGAGATTCCTCAGGTCCCCCCGCGGAGCCCGCTGGAGCAAGCGCAGGAGATCATGTACGACGCGTGGGAGGCGAGGGGCGCCAAGCGGGCCAAACTGGCGCGCGAAGCCCTGAAAGTCTCGCCCGACTGCGCCGATGCCTACGTGCTTCTTGCGGAGGAAACCGCACGTACCGCGCAGGAAGCGCATGACCTGTTTGAGCAAGGGGTGAAAGCCGGGGAGCGGGTGCTTGGAGCCCGCATGTTCCAGGAGGAGGCGGGGAACTTCTGGGGGATTCTGGAGACCCGGCCGTACATGCGAGCGCGCGCCGGCCTTGCCTGGAGCCTGTGGGCGATGGGGAAGCGCCAGGAGGCTATAGATCATCTTTGGGACTTGCTCCGCTTGAACCCCAACGACAACCAGGGGAACCGTTACGCGCTCATGGCCTGGCTGTTGGCCACGGGGGACGATGCAGGGGCGCGGAGGCTGCTGGATCAGTATGCCGACGACCCCTCGGCTGGCTGGGCCTACAACCGCGCGATTCTGCTGTTCCGCAAGGTTGGCGACACGGCCAAATCCAGCCGCGCTCTGGACAAGGCGCTGGGCATGAACCCCTTTGTGCCGTTGTACCTGATTGGGGTGAAGGCGATGCCCTCGCGCATGCCTGGGTTCGTACAACCGGGCGGTGAAAGCGAGGCCATAGAGTATGTGGGCATAACATGGGAGGTGTGGTTCGAGACCCCAGGCGCGCTGGACTGGCTTGTGAACGCGCTTGACCGCAAGATAGCGGCATTGGAAGCCAAGGTACGCCGTTGAGCAGACGCCTGGTAGCGCGCCTGGCCGCCTGACCTGCGCGCCCTTGTGCGCGGCTGCGTGGCGGGGCGTGCGCGCGTTGACAATCGGCCCCTCCGCACATATACTTGTGCCTGACGGGTAGGTGCCTCCTCACGTTGCGCGACGTACCTGGCAGGAATCTGCGGCGTCGTCGTTTGCCCCAGGAGCGCCGATACCCCGCGTGGACCTGTGCGGAGGGCAGATTGCGTCTCAAGCGGCTGGAACTTCAGGGATACAAGACGTTCGCGTCCAAGACCGAATTCGTGTTCAACGATGGCATCACCGCCATCGTTGGCCCCAACGGCAGCGGCAAGAGCAACATCGCCGATGCCGTCCGTTGGGTTCTCGGCGAGCAATCCTATCGTCTCCTCCGCGCCAAGCGCACCGAAGACATGATCTTCCACGGCAGTTCCCAGCGCGCCCGCGTCGGCATGGCCCAGGTCAGCATGACGCTGGACAACTCCGATGGCTGGCTTCCTCTGGATTTCAGCGAGGTTACGATTACCCACCGCGCCTATCGCTCGGGCGAGAACGAGTACACCATCAACGGCAGCCGCGTGCGCCTGAAGGACGTTACGGAACTCCTCGCCAAGAGCGGCCTGACCAAGCGCAACTCCATCGTCATCGGGCAGGGGCACATAGACGCGGCCCTCTCGCTGCGTCCCGAGGAGCGGCGGACGCTCTTTGAGGAAGCCGCCAATATCACGCTCTATCAGTCCAAGCGCGACGCCGCCCTGGCCAAACTGGAGGCGACCGAGCAGAACCTGGTGCGCGTGCGGGACATCCTGGCCGAGATTGAGCCGCGCCTGAAGACCCTGCGCCGCCAGGCGCAGCAGGCCGAGGCGTACCATGCGCTGAACCGAGAACTGGAGGAATTGCTGCGCGTCTGGTACGGCTACCGCTGGCGGAAGGCGAGCCGTGCGCTGCAACAGGCCCGCGAAACGCTGAACCAGGCGCGGCAGGCCCTGCAGCAGGCCCAGACGCGGCTAGAACGCCTGGAAGCGCAGGCGGCGTCGGCCCGCGCGGATCAGAACGCCCTTCGCCAGCAACTGGCCCAATGGCATCGGGACAGCGCCGAACTGCACACGCGCGCCGAGGCCGTGCAGCGCGATTGGGCCGTGCGCCAGGAGCGCCTGCGCCTGGTGGGCAGGTTGCTCACGGAAGCGCAGGAGGAGATGGCCCCGCTGGAAGCCAGCCGCGCCGCCCAGGCCGAACGCCTCCGCGCCGCCGAGTTGCACCTCCAGGCCCTTGTGGCCGAATGGGAGGGTGCGATCGCTGCCCTGCGCCGCGTGGAGGCCGAGCACGAGTCCCAGCAGCGCGCGCGGCAGGAAATCCTGTCGCAGATCACCGCGCTGCAGAACGAATTGTTTGAGATCGCGACGCAGGCCGCCGACCGCCGCAACCGCCTGACACAACTCGCGGAGCGGCGCAAGGAGCAACTCGCCGAGAAGGGGAGCCACGAAGCCGCCATGGCCGCGCAGCAGGGCGAACTGACGGCGGCGCGCGCCGAGCAGCAGGCGCTGCAGCAGGCGCTGGCCGAGTTGGAGCAGGAAGCCGCCCGCGTGCGCGACGCCGTGGCGCAGGCCCAGCAGCGCATCCAGGCCGCCCAGGCCCAGGCCCGCCAGGCCGAACAGGACATGGCACGGGTGCGGGAAGAGGCCGCCACCGCCCAGGCGCGGCTGGACATGCTCCGCCGCATGCAGGACGAGGGCGCGGGGCTGTACGCTGGAACGCGGGCCGTGCTCGCTGCCGCGCGCGAGGGCCATCTGCGTGGCGCGCTGGGCGTGGTGGCCGACCAGATTCAGGCGCCGCCTGAGTTGGAGAAGGCCATAGAGACGGCCCTGGGCGCTCACGTCCAGGACATCATCACCGAGACATGGGCCGACGCGGAGCAGGCCATCCAGTACCTGCGCCGCGAATCGGCGGGGCGCGCCACGTTCCTGCCGCTGGAGACGCTGCGCCCGCCTTCGCCCGTGAAGCCGCCCGAATTGCCGGGCGTGCTGGGCGTTGCGGCGCGCCTGGTGCAGGCGCCGGCGCGGTTGGCTCCCGTGCTGGATTTGCTGCTGGGCCACACCGTGGTGGTGGACGACATGAAGGCCGCGCGCGCATTGTACCGCCAGATGCGCGGCGCGTTCCAAATCGTAACCTTGGACGGCGAACTCATCCGCTCCACGGGGGCCATCACTGGCGGGGCCGAAGCCCGCAAGGCGCCGGGGCTCCTGTCGCGGCAGCGGGAGCGCGCCGAACTGGAGACCGCCCTGCGCGACCTGGGCCGGCGGCGCGAGGCGCTCCAGTCGGCGCTGCAATCCGCGGCACAGGCCGAGCAGGCCGCCCGCGACCAACTGGCGCAGGCCCAGCGCCAGGTGGACGCCCTCGCCGCCAGGCAGGCGCAGGCGCGCGCTTCGCTGGCCGCGCTTCAGCGCCAGGCCGACAAGAAGGCCCAGGAAGTGGAATGGCGGCAGGCCCTTGTTCACCAACTGGATCAGAACCTGGAAGCCCTGGCGGACAAGGAAGCCCAGGCCCACGCCGACCTGGCGCAACTGGCCCAGCGCGAGACCGATGCGCGGGGCCGCCTGGCCCAACTTCAGGCGTCGCTGGACGCCATGCCCGACTCGTTGGCCGTGCCGCTGGCCGAGGCCAGGGCTGCCGTGTCGCTGGCCGAGCAGAACGTGGAGAACCACAAGGCGATCGTGCGCGGCCATCAGCAGTCGCTGGCGCAACTGGACGGGCAACTGCACAGTCGCCGCGACCGGTTGCAGGCGTTGCAGACGGAGCGCGACGAACTGGAAGCCGCCGAGCGCGACCTGCGCGCGCGGGCCGAGGCGCTGGCGGCCCAACTGGAATCCCTCGCGGCGCAGATTGCCCCGGCCGAGGCGCGCCTGGGCGAGATGGAAGCCGCGCAGATGGATTTGGAAGCGCGCATCCAGAAGGAACGCGCCGCCCTGCGCGAGGCCGAACAAGCCCACAACCAGGCGCTGCTGGAGATGGAGCGCCGCCGCGACGAATTGGCCGCCCTCAAGCGCCAGATGGAGAGCGACCTCGGCCTGATTGATGTGGAGATCGCCGAGGGGCTGCCCGCCCAGCCCCCGCTGCCGCTCCGCCCCATCGTGAGTTCGCTGCCCGAGGTGGAGGCCCTGCCCGACGGCCTGGAGGAGCAGATTCAGCAGGTGCGCGGGCAGATTCGCAGGCTCGGCGCCATCAATCCCACCGCGCCCACCGAATACGCCGAAACGCTGGAACGCTACAATTTCCTGACCGCGCAGTCCGAGGACCTCCAAGAGGCCGACAAGTCGCTGCGGGCGGCCATTGCCGAACTGGACCGCATGATGAACGACGAGTTCATCCGCACCTTTGAGGCCGTGGCCGAGCAGTTCACGGTCTATTTCACCCAACTCTTTGGCGGGGGCACGGCGCGGCTGACGCTGACCGACCCCGACAACCCGATGGCTTCGGGGGTGGACATCGTGGCGCGGCCGCCGGGCAAGCGCACGCAGAGCCTGGCGCTCCTGTCGGGGGGCGAGCGCGCCCTGACCGCCGCGGCCCTTATCTTCGCCATCCTGAAGGTCAGCCCCGCCCCGTTCTGCATCCTGGACGAGGTGGACGCCATGCTGGACGAGTCCAACGTGCGGCGGTTCCGCGCCGTGCTGGAGGAACTGGCCCGCGAAACGCAGTTCATCGTCATCACCCACAACCGCGGGACAATTGAGGCGGCCAGCACCATCTACGGGGTCTCCATGGGCGCCGACAGCGTGTCGCGGGTGCTTTCGCTGCGCCTGGATCAGGTGGAGGCGAAGGCGTAGCGGGCGGCCGAGTTTCTGACCCGCTGCGCGCGGCCTACTCCACCGCTCGGGCGTTTGACGTTTCCCGTCGGGTTCGCTAGACTTGGCGCAGGAGGTAGGCGATGGAATTGCCTGCGTACATGCGCATCCCCTCCCGTTTCGGGGCGCTGGGCCTGGTGTGGTTGGGCACTCCGAATGGCCCTCGCGTCCTCCGCATCTACCTGCCCAACGAATTGCCCCGCGGATTGCCGGCCGTCAAGGCCCCATCCGATTCCCCCATTGCGGAACTGGCCGCTCGCATAAAGGCGTATTTGGCGGGCGAGCCGGTCGTCTTTGACCTGAGCCTGCTCCTTTTGGAGCAGTGCGCGGAGTTCCAGCGCAAGGTGCTGGTGGCCGAGTGCGGCATTCCGCGCGGGTGGGTAAGCACCTACGCCCGCATCGCCGCGCATCTGCAAGCGCCACGGGCGGAGCGGGCGGTTGGCACGGCCCTGGCCCGCAATCCCTTTCCCATCGTCATCCCCTGCCACCGCGCCGTGCGCTCCGACGGGAGCCTGGGCGGCTACCGCGGCGGCCTGCCCATGAAGCGGGCGTTGTTGGAGATGGAGGGCGTGCCTTTTGAGGACGGGGGGCGCGTGCGGATGGACAAGGTCTGGTACTAGCGCCGGCCCCTGGCCTTGAGTTGGGCCTGTTCGCGCCTTCGCTGTGGCGGCATGATGTTGTCCTGTGCCGGTCGGCGCACGCCAGCGCCGCAACCGACGGATTCTTGCAAAGGAGGCAAAGGAGGGAGAGATGGGCGCTATCATGGGTGCTGATGTCCTGGTCAAATGCCTGATTCAGGAGAACGTGCGGTTTGTGTTCGGCATCCCGGGCGGGCAGTTGTGTCCCATTCTGGACGCCATACGCCGCTTCGGGGGCGACGCGGGCCTGCAGTTCATCATGACGCGGCACGAGCAGGCCGCCGCGCACATGGCCGACGCCTACGCCCGCGTTACGGGCGAGCCGGGCGTGTGCATGGGCACGGTGGGGCCTGGGGCCGCGGACCTGGTGCCCGGGGTGTACGCCGCCTGGGCCGACTCCATCCCGATGGTGGTGCTCACGGCTCAGAACCAGACGTGGAAGTCGTATCCGGAGCGCGGCTCCATGCAGTCGCTGGACCAAATCGGCCTGTTCCAGCCCATCACCAAATGGAGCGCGCGGGTGGCCCACTGGAAACGAATCCCCGAACTGGTGCACGCGGCCTTCCGCGCGGCGGTGTCGGGGCGGCCCAGGCCAGTGCACCTGGATTTGCACGTGGACGTGATGGTGGGGACCGGCGACGAGGAGTCGCTGGACATCTCCCCGCCGACCCGCTACCGCGCCGACCGGGGGCCCGTGGCCCAGGCCGATTTGATTGAGCAGGCGGCGCGGATGCTGGTGGAAGCCGAGCGCCCGCTGATTCATCCGGGCGGCGGCGCGCTCCGTTCGGGCGCGTGGGACGAGGTGCGCGAACTAGCCGAGTATCTGTCGGCGCCCGTTACCACCAGCCAGGGCGCGTGCGGCGTCATCCCCGAGGATCATCCCCTGTGCCTGATTCCGGGCGGGTTCGGCGCGCTGGGGGCGCAGGCGATGGCCGACGTGGTGCTGCTGGTCGGCGGGAGGCTGGGCGATGTGGACTTCTGGGGCCAGCCGCCCTACTGGGGCGAGCCCGACGCGCAGAAACTGATTCAGATTGACATTGAGCCGCAGGTGGTGGGCTTGAACCGTCCGGTGGATTTGGCCCTCATCGGCGATGCCAAGGCGACCCTGCGCGCGCTGATTGACGCGGTCAAGCGCCTCACGAAGCCCATCCCCGAACGCCCCGACATGGCCGAGTATCGCGCTACGCAGGATGCCTGGCTGTCGCAGTTCGCCGCGGATGCTGCGTCGGACAAGACGCCGATACACCCGCTGCGCCTGATGCGCGACGTGCGGGCCTTTTTCCCGCGCGACGCCATCACGGTGGTGGACGGGGGCAATACGAACGTGTGGGCGCACTACCTGAACCGCGTGTACGCGCCGAGGTCGTTCCTGTGGGCCGCCGACTCGGGCCAACTGGGCACGGGGCTGCCCTTCGCCATCGGGGCGAAACTGGCCGCGCCCGACCGCCCGGTCTATGCCATCTGCGGCGACGGGGCCTTCGGCCTCAACATCCAGGAGTTGGAGACAGCGGCGCGGCTGAAGTTGCCGTTCGTCGTGGTCGTCGTCAACGATGGGCAGTGGGGGATGATCAAGGGCGCGCAGATGGCGGCCTACGACGCGCGCTACATCGGCGTGGACTTTGACGATGTGCGCTACGACCTGGTGGCGCGGGCGATGGGCTGCCACGGCGAGCGGGTGGAGGAGCCGTCGCAGATCATGCCGGCGCTGGAGCGCGCCGTCAAATCGGGCAGGCCCGCCGTGGTGGATGTGGTCGTGGACAAGTGGGCCAACCTGACGCCACCCGACCTGGAGAACCTGGACGCCGTGTGGATGGAGGGCTGCGAACTCCCGTGGTGAGACGCGGAGGCGCAGCAGGCGCACGGGGCGAGAGGGGTTCGGCGCTGTGAGGCGTGGCCCTCGCATCCCGCCTTGCGCGCCGGGTTTTGACGGGTTTGGCGCTCGCCGCTAGAATAAGTTATCACGGATCGCGCCCGACGCGCCAGGAGCGGCCATGTCCACACCCGTTCGGCGACAGTATCTCGCCATCAAGAAACGATTTCCGAATACCATCGTCTTCTTCCGCCTGGGCGACTTCTACGAGACGTTTGACGAAGACGCGAAGACCGTCGCCCAGGTCTGCGACATCGTGCTGACCTCGCGGCCTGTGGGCAAAGACCAGCGCGTGCCCCTGGCGGGCGTCCCGTATCACGCGGTGGATGGCTATCTGGCGAAACTGATCGGGGCCGGCTACAAGGTCGCCATCGTGGAGCAGGTGAGCGACCCCAAGGAGAGCAAGGGGCTGGTGGCGCGCGAAGTCGTGCGGGTGGTAACGCCCGGCACCGTGGTGGAGCCGACGCTGCTGGACGAGCGGCGCAACAACTTCCTGGCGGCGCTGACGCTGGAGGACCGGCGCGCCGGCCTCGCCTACGTGGACATCACAACGGGCGAGTTTGCGACGACGCAATTCTCGGGCGACGACGCGGCGCAGGAGGCGCTGCAAGAACTGGCGCGCCTGCAGCCCGCCGAATGCCTCATCCCCGCCCGCCCCGACGCGCCCGAGCGGGCGGCCCTTCGCGGCGTGGAGTGCCCCATAACGGAATGGGACGCCTGGCGCTTTGACGTGCAGACGGCGCGGGAGGCGCTGCTCCAGCATTTCGGCGTGGGCACGCTGGCCGGCTTTGGCTGCGAGGGACTCCCCCAGGCCATCCGCGCCGCGGGCGCCATCGTCCAGTACCTGCAGGAAACGCAGAAGGCGGCGTTGGCGCATCTGGACTCCCTGACGACCTACAGCACCTCGCGCTTTATGACGCTGGACGCTTCCACGCGGCGCAATCTGGAACTGGTGGCGACGATCCGCACCGGCGCGGTGAAGGGGTCGCTGCTGGGCGTGCTGGACCTGACGCGCACGTCCATGGGCGGGCGCATGTTGCGGCAGTGGCTGCTTCAGCCGCTGGTGGAGAAGGCGGCCATTGAGCGGCGACTGGACGCGGTGGAGGCGCTGTATAACGCCACGCCGCAGCGCATGAAGATTCGCGAACTGCTGGGCGGGGTGGGGGATTTGGAGCGGCTGACCAACCGTCTGGCGCAGGGGATTGCCACGCCGCGCGACTTGCTGGGCCTGGCGCGGGCGCTGCGCCGCGTGCCCGACGTGGCCGCCGCGCTGGATGCGATTCTGGCGGGGTTGCCCGGCGGCCACCCGCTGGCGGCGCTGCGCGACAGGCTCAACCCATGCCAGGCCGAGGCCGACCTCATTGAGGCCGCCATCGCCGAGGACGCGCCGGCCACGCTGGCCAACGGCGGGGTGATTCGCCCGGGCTACTCCGACGAGTTGGACGCCATCGCCAGGGCCTCGCGGGACGCCAAGCAGTGGGTCGCGGGGCTGGAGCAGCGCGAGCGCCAGCGCACCGGCATCAAGTCGCTGAAGGTGGGCTACAACAAGGTCTTCGGCTACTATATTGAGGTCAGCAAGGCCAACATGGACCGCGTGCCGCCCGACTACGTGCGCAAGCAGACGCTGGTCAACGGCGAGCGGTTCATCACGCCGGAGTTGAAGGAGTACGAGTCGCTCATCCTGAACGCGCAGGAGCGGCGGCTGGAGTTGGAGACGCGCCTGTACAAGGAACTGTGCGAGCGGCTGGCGACGGCGCGGGGGCGCATGCTGGACACCGGGCGCGCCCTGGCCGAGTTGGACGTGCTGGCGTCGCTGGCCGAGGTGGCGGTTCGCAACCGCTACACGCGCCCCGAAGTCGCCGAGGACGGCATCATTGACATCCGCGAAGGCCGGCATCCCGTCGTGGAACTCACCCAGAAGGACGAGCCGTTCGTGCCCAACGACGTGCGGCTGGTCCCTGGCGAAGGCGAGATCATCATCCTGACCGGCCCCAACATGGCGGGCAAGAGCACGTTTTTGCGGCAGGTGGCGCTGATTGTGCTCATGGCGCAGGTGGGGAGTTTCGTCCCCGCCCAGCGCGCGCACATCGGCATCGTGGACCGCATCTTCACGCGCATCGGCGCGCAGGACGAGATCGCCGCCGGCCAGTCCACGTTCATGGTGGAGATGGTGGAGGTGGCGAACATCCTGCACCACGCCACGTCGGCCAGCCTGCTCATTCTGGACGAGGTGGGGCGCGGCACCAGCACCTATGATGGCATCTCCATCGCGTGGGCGGTGGTGGAGCACATCCACAATCACCCGCGCCTGCGCGCCAAGACGCTGTTCGCGACGCACTACCACGAGTTGACGGACCTGGCGGGGACGCTGCCGCGGGTGCGGAATTTCAGCATGGCGGTGGCCGAGGAGGGCGACCGGGTCATCTTCCTGCGCAAGGTCATCCCGGGCGGGGCCGACCGCAGTTACGGTATCCACGTGGCGCAACTGGCCGGGTTGCCGAAGTCGGTGATCCATCGGGCCGAGGAGTTGCTGCGCGAGTTGGAGTCGGGGCAGAACGGGGCGGCGATCAAGCCCAGGGCGCCGCGGGCGAAGCAGTTGAGTTTTCTCACGGAGTCGGACCCGGTGCTGCAGGAGTTGCGCGACCTGGACATCAGCGCCATGACGCCGCTGGAGGCCATCAACAAGTTGTACGAATTCCAGCGGAGGGTGGGGAAGGGGTAGGACGCCCCCGGACTGACTAGAATTCTCACACAAAGACACAAAGACACGGGGAAAAACCTTTGTGTCTTGGTGCCTTTGTGAGGGGTTTTCATTCTCACACAAAGACACAAAGACACGGAGGAAAGAACTTTGTGTCTCCGTGTCTTTGTGTGCGGATTGATTCTCACACAAAGACACAAAGACACGGAGAAAAACCTTTGTGTCTCCGTGTCTTTGTGTGCGGATTGATTCTCACACAAAGACACGAAGACACGGAGGAAAAAACTCTGTGTCTCCGTGTCTTTGTGTGCGGTTTCATTCTCACACAAAGACACAAAGACACGGAGAGAATTCTTTGTGTCTTGGTGTCTCTGTGTGCGGATTGATTCTCACAGGCTGTCTATTCTATCGTGCCATTGATGATCCGGTAGATGCCGCCCTTCATTGTGGCTGCGCCAAAGTTGAGCAGGTAGCCCAATTTCATGCCTGTCAGTTTCAGGTAAGTGAGCACCTGCTTCTGGTGGGCTGGGTGAACCGTCTCAACTGACTTGAGTTCAACGAGCACCTTGTCTTCCACCACGAGATCGGCGCGGAAACCCTCATCAAATGTCATCCCGTCGTACTCTATGGGAATCCCGACCTGGCGCTGGACTCGCAGCCCTGCTTTGCGCAACTCGTGCGCGAGCAGCGTTTCATATACGCTCTCTAGCAACCCAGGTCCCAGCGCCACGTGCAGGCGTACCGCGGAGTCCACGATGATCTTGCCGATTTCATTTTCGTTCATAGCGGCATGCGCTTTCTCACACAGAGGCACAAAGGCACAGGGGAAAACCCTTTGTGTCTTGGTGTCTTTGTGTGCGGATTGATTCTCACACGAAGACACAAAGACACAGAGAAAATTCTTTGTGTCTTGGTGTCTTTGTGTGCGGATTGATTCTCACACAGAGGCACAAAGGCACAGGGAAAACCCCTTTGTGTCTTGGTGTCTTTGTGTGCGGATTGATTCTCACACCAAGACACAAAGACACGGAGAAAATTCTTTGTGTCTCCGTGTCTTTGTGTGGCCTCCCGCTCTACGCCTTGAGCCGGAGGAAGCGGCGCTTGCCCACCTGGAGAATGGCCTCGCGCGGCTCCACCAGGCGGTCCACGCTGTCCACCGTGGCATCGTCCAGCCGCACGCCGCCTTGCTGGATGAGCCGCCGCGCCTCGCTCTTGCTGCCGGCCACCCCGGCCTGCACCATCAGGTCCACGATGTTGATTCCGCCCGCGGGCACGGCGAACTCCGGCATGTCCGTCGGCAGTTCGCGGCGCTGGAACACGCGCACGAATTCCTCCTCGGCGCGGGCGGCGGCCTCCGGCGAGTGGATGTAGCCCACTACCTCGCGGGCCAGGCGCATCTTCACGTCGCGCGGGTTGACCGTCCCCGCGCGCAGGTCGGTGGCGATCTGCTCCAGTTCCTCGTCCGGGATGTCCGTAACCAGCGTCAGGTAGTCCATCAGCATCTCGTCGGAGATGGACATGAGTTTGCCGTACATCTGATCGGGCGGCATGCTCAGGTCCACGGTGTTGCCGAAGGTCTTGCTCATCTTGCGGCCGTCGGTGCCGGGGAGCAGGGGCACCAGGAACACATCCTGGGGCCGCTGGCCGAGCATGGCCTGGAGTTCGCGCCCGGCCAGGATGTTGAACTTCTGGTCGGTGCCCCCGAACTCCACGTCGGCCTCAATGGCGATGGAATCGTAGGCCTGGAGAAGCGGGTACATGAGTTCCATGAGCGTCAGCGGCGACCCGCTCTCCCAGCGCTTGCGGAACGTCTCGTGGGCCATCATCTGGGCCAGCGTGAAGCGGCTGGTGAGGTTGAACACGTCGGCCAGGGTGAACTTGCCAAACCACTCGCTCTGCCAGCGCACCTCGGTGCGGCGACGATCCACGATTTTGAAGAACTGATCCATGTAGGTCTGGGCGTTGGTTCGCACCTCTTGGGGCGTGAGCATGGTGCGCGACTCGTCGCGGCCCGATGGGTCGCCGATTTGGGCCGTCCAGTCGCCGACGATGAGGATGACCTGATGCCCCAGGTCCTGGAGTTGGCGGAGTTTGCGCAGGCCCACGGCGTGGCCGATGTGCAGGTCGGGCTTGCTGGGGTCAAACCCCTGCTTCAGGCGCAGCGGCCTGCCCGAGCGCAGTTTCTGCAGCAGTTCCTCCTTGACGATGATTTCTGCGACGCCGCGTGTGAGGATCCATTCCAGATTGTCGCGCATGGTTCCATCTCCTCGCCAGGGTTGGGTTCGGCAGGACGGCAACGCGCCAGCCCGATGGCTTCATTATAACGACGGGCGCGGGTTTGAGCAAGAGGCCGTCCTCCGCGCTTGTGATCTGTTCGCGGGTGCGGTATAATACGTATGGTCGGAATTGTCCTTTGCATTGAAACGTCGGGAGGAGAGCGTGTCCAAAGATGACATTTTGGCGCAGAGGCGGCCGGTAACCATCAAAGATGTGGCGCGCCTCGCGGGGGTTTCCCCCAAGACCGTGTCCAACGTGGTGAACAATCGCCCCGTGGTGAAGCCCGCAACCCGCCAGCGGGTGCTGGATGCGATTCGCGCGCTGGACTACCATCCGAGCGCCCTGGCGCGGGGGATGGTAACCCGTAGCCGTCGCCTCATCGGCCTGGTGCTGGCCGACATCACCAACCCCGCATATCCCGAAATGGTGGAAGGGGTGGCGAGTCTGGCGCGCCAGGCCGGCTTCATGGTCATGCTGTGCAACACGGGGCGCGATCCGGATGAGGAGCAGCGCTACGTGCACCTGCTCATTGAGCAGCGGGTGGATGGGGTGATAATCGCCAGCAGCCGCATGGACAGCCAGGCCGCCGAGATGCTGACATCGGCGGGCATCAAGGTGGTGCTGTTCAACCGCCACCCGCAGCAATACTCGGTGAGTTTCGTGGGCGTGGACAACGAGGGCGGCGGCTATCTGGCGACGCGGCATCTGCTGGACCTGGGCCATCGGCGGATTGCCTTCATTCGCGGGACGCGCGGGGCGTCCACGAGCATTGAGCGGGAGCAGGGCTATCGTCGGGCGCTGGCCGAGTACGGGATTGAGCCGGATCCGGAACTCATCGGCTGGGGCGACTATCACCCCGAGGTGGCCCGGACCGCCGCCGACCTGCTGCTGCGGATGAAGAATCGGCCGACGGCGGTGTTTGCGGCCAACGACGTGATGGCGCTGAGCGTGATTGATGCGGCCACGTCGCTGGGCCTTCGCGTGCCCGAGGACCTGGCCGTGATGGGGTTTGACGACATTGCCATCGCGTCGCACCGGCTCATCGGCCTGTCCACCATCCACGGCGACCTGGGCCAGTTGTCGCGCGAGGCGACGACGCTGCTGCTGGAGGCCATCAACGGCAACCTGACCGAGCCGGTGCGCAAAATCCTGCCAGTGTATCTGGTGGTGCGGCGGACCTGCGGGGCGCAGAGGCTAACCGCTATCCACGAATAACACGAATCCACACGAATGGGGAATAGTAGTAGGGCGGCTTTCCATAGCCGCCGACGGCAAGAGGATGCCATGAGGGCCACCGCAACCGCAGGCTCCAACATCGCCATCGTCAAATACTGGGGCGCACGGGATTTGGCGCTGAACCTGCCCGCCAACGGCAGCATCTCGCTGACACTGGACGCGGCCCGAACGACGACAACCGTGGATTTCGCCCCCGCCTACGAGGCCGACGCGCTCGTCCTCAACGGGCGCGAGGTGGGCGGCACGGCGCTGGCCCGCGTCTCGGCCCACTTGGACCGCCTGCGCGCGCTGGCCGGGGTCAACCTGCGCGCGCGGGTGGAGACCGCCAACACCTTCCCCGAAGGGTCGGGCATCGCCTCGTCGGCGTCGGGGTTTGCGGCCCTCACGGTCGCCGCGGCTGCCGCGCTGGGCCTGCGCCTGTCGGAGCGGGAACTGAGCCGATTGGCGCGGCTTGGGTCGGGGTCGGCCTGCCGCTCCATCATCGGCGGGTGGGCCGAGTGGCTGGCGGGCACCTGCGACGAGGACTCGTATGCCGTGCAGGTCGCGCCGCCGGAGCATTGGAATGTGCGCGATCTGGTGGCAGTCATCAGCGCCGAGCCGAAGGCGGTGCCCTCGGCGAAGGGGCACGAGCGGGCCGCGTCCAGCCCGCTGTTTGAGGCGCGGCTACGCCAGGTGGAGGAGGCGTTGCCGGCCGTCCGCCGCGCCATCCTGGAGCGCGACTTCCACGCGCTGGGCGTCCTGGCCGAAGCCGACGCCCTGTCCATGCACGCGATTATGCTCACTTCGGCGCCGCCCCTGCTCTACTGGCTGCCTGCCACGGTGGAACTCATCCGCCAGGTGTGGCAGTGGCGGTTGGAGGGGCTGCCGTGCTACTTCACCATAGACGCCGGCCCGAATGTGCACGTTCTGACCCTGCCGCAGGCCGTCGCGCACGTGGCGGAGCGGCTGCGGGCGCTGCCGTTTGTGCGGCAGGTTATCCCCTGCGGGCCAGGGCCGGCCCCGCGCGTCATCCCTAGCGGTGCCTGAACTGGTACGCGCGCCCCTTCCACACCGTGCCCGCGCCGAACAGCGACGACGCGATGGAGTTGAGGCAGAACAGCGCCGCCATGATGACGGTTAGCCCCACCAGCATGGCGTAGCGCCGAGGAATCGCGAACCGCCCGTCTATGAACCACATGGCCACCCACGCGAGGATGATCTGCGTGAGGGGGAGCGAGAAGTGCGCCAGGTCGGTCAGCCCGGTGCGCCAGGCCTGGTACACCAGCGCGTAGGGCCACAGGAACAGCGCCAAGAAGGCGGTGATGGCGGCCAGCGTGCCCACGAGCGAGTAGTCAAGGGCGGCGAAGGCGCTCTTGCTCAGCCCGTTCCACGTCTCGCGGAAGCCGTTGTAGAAATCCACGCGCAGGGTGTCCACGCCGTCGGCTAGGGCGATGCGCCCGCCCACGCGCTTGACCCAGCGCGCGATGAACACGTCTTCCACGATGTCGCTGCGCACCGCCTCGTGGCCGCCGAAACGCTCGTAGGTCTCGCGGCGGAACAGCATGAACGGCCCGATGGCCCCCGCCAGGACGGGCTGGCGCGTCCGAGTGAACACGAAGTGCGGCACGCACCCCACGAACACCAGGGGAATCACCGACATCATCACCCGCTCCCAGAACCCCTTGAGGCCCATGTCGGGGATGAGGCTCAGGAGGTCCAGGTTGCGCCCGCGCACCATCGCCAGCGCCGACGAGACCGAGTCGGGGCGATGGCGGGTGTCGGCGTCGGCGAACAGGAGCCACTGGCCGCGCGCCGCCTGGGCCAACTGGTGGCAGGCCCACGCCTTGCCGTGCCAGCCGGGTTGCAGGGGCTGGCCGCGCAGGAGCCGAATGCGCCCGTCCCTTCGCGCCATTGTCTCCACGATGGCCGCCGTCGCGTCGGACGAATCGTCGTCCAGCACCAGTATCTCCAGGTTGGGGTAGTCCTGGGCCGCGAGGGATGCCAGGCACGCGCCGATGTTCCGCTCCTCGTTCCGCGCCGGCACCAGCACCGATACCAGCGGCGCGGGTTCGGGCAGCGGATCATCGCCAGGGAGGCGCGGCATGTAGCGCAGGTTGTACAGCGTGGTCAACAGGATGTAGAGCATGACGACGCTGGCGAACGCCTGATACCACAGGAACATGGCCGGGTCTCCTATCCGCGTCGTGCATGCTGGTTGCGCCGCTCGCGCACATGATCCAGCCCCTCAATCCACCCGCTCTTGGCGCGGATGGCTCGCTCGTGGGGCAGGTCTATGACCTTCTTGAGGCCGGCGATGCCCAGGAACAGCACGATGAACAGCAGCCCCTGGAGATTGTTGCCTTCCAGGAACGTGAGGATGGGGAGCGCGACCCCCGCCACGGTGAACGCCAGGTTGAAGTCGGGGATGAAGAAGCGGGCCACCAGGAACACGGCCCCCGCGCCCAGCACCGAGTAGGGCCACATCTGCAAGAGGAAGCCCGCCGCGGCTGCCAGACCCTTGCCCCCGCGCCATCCAAGCCACACGGGGAACCCATGCCCGAACATGACGGCGAACCCCGTCAGGTAGAGCGCCATGTCGCTGGAGCCGAAGCGTCGCGCCACCCAATAGGCTGCCGCGCCCTTGGCCGCGTCCAGGAACCCCACCAGGAACCCGGGCCCGCGCCCTACGACGTACATCACGTTGCGCGACCCTACGTTCCCCTCGCCCTCATAGCGAATGTCCTTGCCCGTGAGGGCGCGCGTAACCAGATAGGCGAACGGGATGGAGCCGAGGAGATAGCCCGCGGCGATGACCAGGAGATCCGTCCACATGATTCCGTCCCTCCGCTGATGAGTTTGGCCTGGCGACTGTGGCTCTCAATATAGCAACACCGCGGAATAAGGCAAGTTGCGCCTGGGTGGAATCGCGCGCTGGCCCCGCGCAACCCGCCAGGCCGCTTCGGGGATTCGCGCCTAGGGCTTCTCCAACTCGCGGATTACATCGGCGGCGATCCAGCGCGCGGGTTTGGCGTCCATCTGGCCGATCTCGCGGGCGGTGTCCAGGGCGGCGCGGCGCAGGTTGGCGTTGCGCTTGCCCGCCTGCCGCAGCGCCCATGAGACCGCCTTCTTCACGAAGTTACGGCCATCGGTCGCGCCCGCCTTGATGACGGGGAACAAGCGGATGAACGCCTCGTCGGGGGCCGCCTTGTCGTGCCAGGCCAGGCAGGCGATAAGGGCAAACGCGGCTCGGCGCACGAATTCCTCGTCGCGCCGCGCCCACTCGCCCACCTTCTGCCAGGCCAGGGGGCTTTTGTCAAACAGGTTCATGCACACCTGGTCGCACACATCCCACGAGTTGAAATCGGCGACCCAGGCTTCCATCTGGCTGTCGGTCAGTTGGGCGGGGTCGTCCACCATGGACGCGAGGATGCGGGCCTCGGGAATGCCCGTCTCCCACAGGGCCAGGGCGAGCGCATGATCCCTGCCGACAGTCTTGGCGATGCGGCGCATGTCGGGGACCGACACGCCCATGCGGGCGTCGGGCGTCATGCCGAAGCGGGCCATGCCCTCCACGTTGTCGGGGTGGGCGTGGGACTGGAGCATGTGGAGCACGTCATGGACAGACGCCATGGTGGCCTCCTTCGGGGGCTGCGCGCGGGTCGCCCGCTGCGCCCCTCTCACGATTGCATCTCACGGAACAGGAACCACTGCCCCTTGCGGTCGTCCGGACCGCCAGGAGCGCGGTCGTAGTACAGGTCAAAGATGCGGCCCGCGTCGGTGCGCACGCGGAAGTAGAATCGGCCCACGCCCCAGGAGCCTCGCGCCGTGGCGGTGGCTGCGTGGCGCGGGCTCATGTTGCGGGCCATGCGTCCGCGGCGGGTGTAGTCGTGCCAGGCGGCGAGTTCCTCCGCGACGCGGTAGGATTCGCCGCGCCACACGAACCCTCTGGGGCAGTCGGGTTTCTTCTCTAGCGCGGGCGGCTCGTCAAAGACGACTTCTATCGGTTCGCCGATGAACCGCAGCGGTTTGACATCCATAAGCGCCTCACCGCCAAAGGGCACGCGCTCGGGCGCGGGTGCAGGTCACAGCAGGCTGCGGCCTTGTAGGCGCGGCGGGGCTGGCTGCGCTCACGCCTCGGCGACCACCGCGTTCATCTTCTCGTAGCACTCGCCGCAGATGCCGTGGGAAATGGCCGGCAGGCTGCGTCGTTGGAAAAGCCGCAGCCGTTGGATGGCTTCCTCTACCTCCACCCATTCGCCGCCCACGAAGAACTTCTTGCACCAGCCGCATGAGCGCAGCAATTCGTCGGACCGGTCGGCCTGGGGGTCTAGCAACAAAGGCGCTGGCCGCTCCTGTTCCAGGAGCGTGCGGGTGCGGAACTCCACCGCGCCGCCTTTCTGGCCGACGATGATCATCTCCAGAAACCGCCGTCGCCAGGGGGCGTCGCAGCGGAAGGTGAATTGGATGACGCGGCCCGCACGGGCCTTTTGCAAGAGCAGCCGATAGATTTCCTGCGTGGACAGGTCCGTGATGAAGTCCCAAAGTGGGCGATGGAGAACCTGTTCGGAAACGACGCTCTCCCCGCCATTGGCTGTGGCGAACTGGTCCCAGTCTTCGCTCACGAAGACAATCTCGTCGTTCTCGTTGACCCTGTAGACGAGGTCTGGCGTTTCGGACATTGTCCCCTCCCCAAATGGAAATGCGCCACGGCCGGGCGGAAACGCATGACCATACCGCGTGGCTAGCATGTGCATTATACGTGTCGCCGACGCCCCCGGCAAGAAGGCTGGCCGCAAGGTTCGGGTTCGTCTTGCATCGGCGACGCGAGGTGCGACGCACCTTCCACAGTGCGCCGCACCTATCACGCGCACAGCGCCAGAGCGCCCGCTACCGCAGTTGTTTCCACACTTCCTGGACGAACAGGGGTTCGGGGTAGGCGCCCTCCACCGCGATGGTCTCGTTGATGACGGAGCGCGGCACGCCCTGCACCTGGTACTTGATGGCCAGGTCGGGGAACTCCATCGCCTCCACCATGTCGGCGCGGACGCGGTCGCTCTCCAGCGCCATCTGGAACGCGAGCAGCACGGCTCGCGGGCAGTACGGTCAGGTGGGGGTTACGAACACCTGGATGTGCAGGTCTTGCTTCAGTTCCGCCAGGGCCTTCTTGGTGGCGTCCTTCAGCCCGCTCTCGCGCCGCGATACCATCATGATGCTTTCCACCAGCGACGAGAACTCGTACCCCGACGGGATGCCGTAGAAGCGGATGCCGTAGTCCTTCTCGCCGATGACCGCGATGGCGGGGATTCGCGCGATGTTGTACGGCGCGATCTTGTCCTTGTCGGCGACGAAGTCGTACACCTCAGCGGTGATCTTGTCCGAGAGTTCGGCCAGTTCCTCCACGATCTCGCGGGTTTCCTTGCAGAAGTCGCATTCAAAGTCCTGGGTTACCATGATGAGTTTCACGGGATGTACCAGTTTGGCCGCGAACTCCTTTTGCAGGTACTCGCGGTCTTTGGGTTGAATCATCGGCATGTGTTGCCCTCCTCACAGAATGTTGTGGGCGCAGAAACACGGGGAGTTGGAGATTCCCCGTGTTCCTGCGCGGGTTGCGTCATTTGGTCGCGATGCTAATCTTGCGCGGCTTGAGTTCCGGCGCCTTGGGCAGGGTGATCTTCAGGATGCCGTCCTCGTAGTGGGCCTCAATGTTCTGGGCGTCCACCTCCATGGGGATTTGGATGACACGGCGGTAGGTGCCGCTGGTGCGTTCGCAGCACAGGTAGTCGGCCTCCTCGGGATACGCCTTGCGCTCGGCGCGCAGGGTGAGGGTGTCGCCCTCCAGCGTAACGTCAATGGAGTCGCGGTCCACGCCGGGGAGGTCCGCGTAGATGACCAGTCGGTCGCCCAGGTCAAAGATGTCCACCGGCGGCGCCCAGGTGCGCTCCTCGGGTTCTTCGCCCCAGGGTTCGCCGAACTCGCCCCAGGGGCCTCGCCGCGCCCATCGCGGTCGGAACAACGGGTACCACATACAACCACCTCCTGCATGTAATCCCAGCGTTGCGCAGCGCGCAGGCGCTGGAGAGTATTCTGAAATTTAGATGCAGGAGGGAGCGAAAGGATTCAGGAGGCGGACACAGAACGAACCACAAATGGACGCGAATCTTCGCGAAGATTGATCCACGAATAACACGAATCTGACAAATGCTCCTGGTCGTGCGCCTGGCGCTTCGCAACTGCGGCCGGTGGCAGCGATCCCTGCTAGATCACGCACTCGGCTCGCTCCACCTCGCGCTCGTACAGTCGGATCAGCGCCTCGTAGTCCAGGAACTGCATTCTGTCCCTGATGGGCTCAAAGGCGCTGCGCCGCTTCTTGTCTTCAAACTCGCGCCTGCGCCTTGCGTCTGCGACGATCACCATCCGCACGTGAAAGTCCTGCAATTCGTAGAACTTGAGCATGGCATTCTGCATGTCCGTGGAATGCTCCACCTCAAAGAGGCTGTGCGGCATCTGTCGCGAATTGAGCCAGACAACATCTATCGTCTCGCAGTAGTGCATCAGGTGATCGTAGGTAAACCGCGGGAGCGTTTGGAGCGTCGGCACTTCTCCGAGGCGCTTGTTGAGGAACGGCTTGTTCCTGTCCTGCTGCGGGATGTACGTGCCCAGGTTGCGGAGATTGCCGATGGTGGCGAGGATTCCCTGGTAGTAGGCGTGGCCCTGCTCATCGGGTGCGATTTCCCTGGCCTTCCCGTACTCCGTCAGGCCCAGTCTCTGCTGGTACGCGCGAAGCGCCCAGAGACCCGGGCGCACCTTGAAGATCTCGGGGCGGGTCTGAACAATGCGGCGGATGGAGGCGAAGGGGGTCTTTGTGCCCCAGACGCACCCTTCCAATTTCATAACCTCTCGGTACAACTGCTCCAGGGTGGCCTGTCCGCCAAGCCGCTCCAGCGCGAGGATCACGGCCTCGTATTGCTTCATGCTCTCATCCCCGTGGTGTTCTGCCATCATTATACACCCGCCCCGCCTGTTGTCCAAGCCCCCGCCGCGTATGGATTCGGTTCCGCCTCGTGTTGGCGTGCCCCCTGGCTTCGGCGGCTACGGAAAGCCGCCCCACGTGTCTACTGTAACCGCGAATCCACGCGAATCCACGCGAATGGAGAACAGCCCCTATCCTCCATTCGTGTGAATTCGTGTTATTCGTGGATAGCGTTTAGCGAGCGTGGGGCGGGTTCCCATACGTGCCCCCTTCGTCCGGCGGCTATGGAGAGCCGCCCTACGTGTCTACTGTAACCGCGAATCCACGCGAATCCACGCGAATGGAGAACAGCCCCTATTCGTGTGAATTCGTGTTATTCGTGGATAGCGTTTAGCGAGCGTGGGGCGGGTTCCCATACGTGCCCCCTTCGTCCGGCGGCTACGGAAAGCCGCCCTACGTGTTTGGGTCAAGCCCGCTTGACACGCCGCCCCGCCGCCCGTACAATGCCGGCGAAGAATCCCGTCGGAGAGGCGCAGTGAAATCCCCGCGAACGCATATCCTCACCGTGGCGGCGTGGCTGGCGCTGGGCGCGGCCCTGGCGCCCTGGGTCGGCCCCTTCGGCCGAACGATGCAGGGCGCGCTCGGCAAGGTCTCGTGGGACTTCACCCTGTGGGCCACGCCGGTGTGGGCGCTGGCGGTGGCGGCGTGCGCGGCGCTGGGCACCCATGAGGTCATCGCGGCCCACCCCAAGGCGCGCCGCGGCGAGTTGAGCCACACCGCCCACTACTGGCCCACCCCTGCCCTGGTGGCGGCTGCTGCGGTCGTCCATGCGGCGCGGCTGCGGTCGGGGGCGGCTGTGGAGGGGCTGGCCGTCGGCGTCGGCGCGGCCGTGGCCGGCGTCCTGTGGCTGGAGTGGGCCACGGTGGACGCCGCCGAGCGGCCTTATGCCCGCGCGCGCTGGGCGCTGAACGTGGCCGACTACGCGGCGGCACTGGCGGCGTTCACGGCGGCGCTCACCGGCAACCCGACGCCCGCGCAGGCCGGCGCGTTGTGCGGGGTGGCGGCGGGACTCGGGACGCTGGACCTGCTGCGACTGCCCGACCGCACGCCCGACTCGGTGGCTCTCTACGCGCCCCTCGTGGGGGCCATCGTTGGGGGCGGGGCGAGTCGGATGGCGCAAGGGGGGCTTTCCCCGACGGGCGCGGCGCTCATCTTGCTCCTCGTGGCCTATGCGCTCACGGGCATCCTCCAGCACCACCTTCGCCAGCAGTTGACATGGCGGGTGCGGCTGGAGTACTTCGGGCTTCTCGTGCTGGGGACGCTGGCGCTGCTGCGCTGGGTGGCGTGAACGGCGCTACGGCAACCGCCGCGCCGCCCCGATGTTGGCGCGCAGAAACGGCTCCTCGGCGCGCAGGTCGCCGTAGCACACCTCGGCGGCGGCCTTGCACCCGCCCTGGCATGTGTCGCGCAGGGGGCACGGCTGGCAGAACGCCGGAGTCGCCGCCGCGAAGGCTGCCATCGCCTCGCCGCCGATGATGTCCGCGAAAGGGCGCTCCCACACATTACCCAGCACCGTCGCGCTGTGGTTGCACGGGCGGACGTGGCCGGCGCGGTCCAGGGTGTAGTAGGCGCGCTCCGTGCCGGCAGCGCAGAAGCCGAAGTTCAGGTGGGGATAGGCATCCAGGGCCACCAGGCACGGCTGGATGGGGATGGAGACCGCCACCGAGAGGCCCAATTCGGCGGCCAGGGCATCGGCGACGGCGAGGGCATCCCGCACCTGCTCCAGCGTGGGGAGCAGGTCCAGGTGGGCCGCGCCGCGCCCGCCTGGGTTGAAGCGGTTGAACTGCACGCCCCGCGCGCCAAAGGCGAAAGCCAGCCGTAGGGTATCGCGCAGGTCGGCGATGTTGAGGCGGGTGGCAACGAAGGCGACGGCGGCGGCGCCGCGATGGGCGCGGATGTGGGCCAGAGCGGCCAGCGCGGCGTCAAAAGCGCCCGCAGCGCCGCACAGGGCGTCGTGCGTCTCGCGGCGATGGCTGAGCAGGGGCACGGCGAACAGGCTCACGCCGCGCTGGATGAGTTCGGCGGCGCGGGCGTCCGTCAGGCGGTGGCCGTTGGTGATGACGTTGACGCGCACGCCCCGCCGCGCAAGGAAGCCCACCGTTTCTTCCAGGTCCTCGCACAGGAGCGGCTCGCCGCCCGTGAGGGTTACGTGGCCGCAGTCCACCTGGGCCAGCACATGGGCCAGGAGCGCGGTCGCGTCGGGTTGGGGTCGAGCGGGAGCGGGCCGCGCGCCTGGATGCCGCCACGGGTTGTAGCAATACAGGCACGCATGGTCGCAGTCCTGGGTCATTTCCAGGATAAGGGTCTGAAGGCGGGGTCTGCCCATGCGCGCTACTTCTTGCCCAGCAGAATGTCCACCAGCAGGCTCGCCGCATCTACGGCTTCGGGCGGGATGTCCAGTTGGAGTTCTTGCAGCGGGGGGTACTGGCCGCTTTCGCCCGCACTCTGGCGCAGGGCTTCAATGAGCGCCTTCTCGTCCTCGTCGGTCAGCGACAGGATGGCCATGTCGCGCTGGATGGAGGTCTGGGCCAGGGCGACGGTGGCGGGGTCAATGGCGCTGCGCTGGGCCATCTCGGCCAGGATGTCGGCCTGGTGGGCCAGGTCGCTGGCGCCCATGATGCGATACTGCGGGTAGGGCGCGGGGACGTAGCACGTGATGGGGGCGTTGGCGCGCCAGACGTGCTGGGCCGCTGCCTGGAAGGCCACGTGGATGTCCTCGGCCTGGGCCGCGCCGATAAGCCCCGCGCGCACCAGATTATCCAGCGCGGCCAGGTGGTCGGCGACGAGTTGATCGCGGGTTTTCTGGCCGCGATCCAGGTCCTTGGCGTCCTGGGCCAGGCGGTCCAGGCCGTACCAGGCGTCGCGGACGCGGTCCCAGTCGTCTTTCTGGGCGGCGGGCGGTCTGCACCGCGACAGCACAACCGATGCCAGGGCGATGCCCAGCCCCTCCAGGAATTTCCGTCGGTTCCACTGCATGTTCGTCCTCCCCTTGCGGGCCTTTGCGCGGAGCGCGCATGATCGCCGCATGTGGAATGATAGCCAATTTCGCGCCGCCTGTCCAATGGCGGTGCGCGAGGCATCGGCTGTACGCGGTTGCCAACACAAAATGAAACCGAGGCGAATGAAAACGAATATTTGACTTCAGGAGCATAAGTGCACATAATACGGCGCGCCATTTCGCTTGAGAAAGGTTGTCCATGGAACAAAACCAACTCCAGGTGAATGACTATGTCCGCACCGTTCTGGATGCCATTCCGGCGGCAGTGTTCGTCGTGGACAGGCGCGTGCAGATCTTGGATTGCAACGCGGCCGGTCTGGAAATGCTGGGCACGTCGGGGAAGGACAGCCTTCCCAAACTCTGCGGGAACGCGTTGCAGTGCGTCCACGCGCTGGAAAGTGCGGGGGGATGCGGTACGAGTCCGTTCTGCGCCAACTGCGCCCTGCGCAATGCGGTCAGGGAAGCCATGGAGGGCGACCGCGTGATTCGGCGCAAGACCGAGATGCTGCTGGTGCGACAGGGCCAGCCGCAGGAGTTTCACCTGCTCATCAGCACGGCGCCGTTTGAGTACAAGGGGCGGCGGCTCGTCCTGGCGACGTTGGAGGACATCACCGAACTGGAAGCGTTGCGCCGCATTGTGCCCATCTGCGCCAACTGCAAGCGCGTGCGCACCGATGAGGAGTACTGGGAGAGTGTGGAAGCCTACGTCGCCAAGCACTCCAACCTGGATTTCAGCCACGGCATTTGCCCCGACTGCGCCAGGATGCTGTATCCCGACCTGTTCCTCGGCGAGGACGATCGGCCGCCGGATCCTGCCCATTCGCAATAGCCCCCTGCGCGGCCAAAGCCCCGCACGGCGGAGGGCTGGCAGTAGGGCGGCTCTCCGTAGCCGCCGAAACCGGGGGCACGCCCAGGTGCGACGCACTTCCCAAAGTGCGTCGCACCTGGGCGCCAACACAAGACGGAGCCGAATCCTGCCGCCCCGTATGCTTTTGACAGCCGCCATAGCCGGGTGGCAGGTACGGAAACCTGCCCTACACTCGCTAACCGCTATCCACGAATAACACGAATCCACACGAATGGAGAATAGACCCCCAACGGTCTCCGAGGCCCGTTGTCCGCAGACACGTAGGGCGGCTCTCCGTAGCCGCCGGACGAAGGGGGCAGGTATGGAAACCTGCCCTACACTCTGCTGCCGGACTTGCGCCAATTTCCGATTCTCGGCCTGTGATCTCTGCGCGCTGCATGACCGAAAGCGCCCAGACGCGGCGTTTTGCATACGGCCGCGCGCGGGTATAATACAGGCGAGGTGAGCGCATGACCGAAGGCCCATCGCCAACGGTTTCTGTCATCATTCCGGCCCGCAACGCGGCGGCCACGCTGCGTGCCTGCCTGGACGCCTTGCGCGGCCAGGTGGGAGGCCCGCCGGACTTTGAGGTCATCGTGGTGGACGATGGCTCCACCGACGACACGGCCGCCATCGCCGAGGCGGCAGGGGCGCGGGTGGAGCGCACGGCGCACGGGGGCGCTGCCGCCGCCCGCAATCGCGGGGTGGCCGTGGCGCGCGGGTCGCTGCTGCTGTTCACCGACGCGGACTGCGAGCCCACCCCCAACTGGATGGCGCGCATGGTCGCGCCCTTTGCGGATGCGTCGGTCGCGGGGGCGCGGGGCGTGTACCGCACGCGCCAACGGTCGCTCGTGGCGCGCTTCGTCCAACTGGAGTACGAGGACAAATATCGGCTGCTGAAGCCGCTTCAGGACATTGACTTTGTGGACACCTACTCGGCCGCCTACCGCCGCGACGTGTTCGTGCAGGGCGGCGGGTTTGACCCCTCCGTGCGGTTCGTGGAGGATCAGGATTTCTCGTTCCGCCTGGCCAATCGGGGATACCGCCTGGTGTTCGTTCCCGATGCCATCGTCTATCACCGCCACGCCGACTCGCTGCGCGCCTATGCGCGGAAGAAGTATCACATCGGGTTCTGGAAGGCGCGGATTGTACAGACCCACCCCAACAAACTCGCCCGCGACACCCACACGCCGCCATCCCAGCGCGCCCAGGTGGCGCTGTTCTACCTGGCGTTGGCGTTGTGCGTGCCTGCGGCGGCGGGGCTGGTGTCTTTCTGGTGGCCTGGGGCGGCGGCCCTGGCGCTGACGGCCACGACCCTGCCGTTCGCGTGGTGGGCGGCTCGCAAGGACTTCCCCGTGGCTGTGGCGTCGCCGGCGCTCCTCTGGGTGCGCACGGCGGCGCTGGGCGTGGGGCTGGCCGTGGGCATGGCGCGATTCCTGCCAGGGAGGCTGCGGCGGAGATGAGACGCGGCTCCGGCGGCCTATCCTCACCCCGTGGCGCGCGCGCGGCGGAGATGCTGGTCTTCGCGGCTCCGCTGGCCGTGTATGTGGCCACGCTGCCGGCGGGATTGACGTGGGCGCACGAGGGCGCCGACGGCGGAGACCTGGTCGCCGCGGCCCGCACGCTGGGCATTCCCCATCCGCCTGGGTATCCGCTGTACACGCTCCTGGCGCGGCTGTTCCTGCTGATGGGCTGGAGCACGCCTGCGCACCGCGTGGCGCTCCTGTCGGCGGTGGCGGGCGCGGGGGCGGCCTGGGCGCTGTTCCGGTTGTGCCTGGCGCTGGTCGGCCGGTCGCGTTGGCCGCTGGCCCTGTCGGCCTCGCTGATGTGGGCCTTCGCGCCCATTCCGTGGGGCCAGGCGGTGATCGCCGAGGTGTACGCCCTGGGTGCGCTGTTGGCCGTGGCGTTTCTGGCCGCGTTGCTCCATTGGCGCAACACGGCGAGCAGGAGAGCATGGCGGGCCGCGTGGCTGCTGTTCGGGTTGGGCATGGCCCACCATCCGCTCATCGCCGCATGCCTGGTTCCCGCGGGCGTGTGGGCGTGGCAGCAACGCCGCCGCGCCGACAGGCGAAGTTGGGGCGAGGCGGTCGGGCTGGTGGCGCTGGGCCTGGCCTTCTACATCTACCTCCCGCTGCGGGCGGCGGCGTCTCCGCCCATCAACTGGGGCGAGCCGCGCACCCTGGCGGGGTTCTGGTGGGTGGTGTCGGCCGCGCCGTATCGGCCGTATGTGTTCGGCCTGCCGCTCGGGGAGTGGCCGTCCCGCCTGGGCGCGTGGGCCGCGCTCCTGCTGGGCCAGTTCAAGGTGTGGGGCGTCGCGCTGGGGCTTTGGGGGGCGCTGGCCCTTCACGAGCGGGACAGGGCCGCGTCGTGGGGGCTGCTGGGTCTGTTCGGCCTCATCACGGTGTACGCCATCGGGTACGATACGACGGACTCCTTTGTGTATCTGCTGCCGGCGCTGGCCGTGTTTGCCGCCTGGATCGCGACGGGCCTGGGGGACATCGCGGATCGCGTCGCGGCGCGAAGGGCGGGGCTGACCCGCGCGGCGCAGGTGGGCCTCGTGGTCGCGCTGGTGGCGCTGCCTGCGCTCTCCCTCGGCATGGACTGGGCGGCGTGCGACCTGCGCGGCGACCGCGAAGCCCAGGCGTATGTGGATGCGTCGCTGGCGGCGCTGCCCGCAGACGCCCTCGTCCTGGCCGACGGCGACCGCCAGACCTTCGCCCTGTGGTACGCCCGCTGGGCGCTGGATGGCGCATTCCACGGCGAGGTTCTGTCCATCCCGCTGTTGCGGTTGGACTGGTACCGGGCGCAGGTGCTGCGTCGCAACCCCCATCTGGTTCTGCCCGACGCGAACCTGCCCCAGGAAGCGTTCCTGGCCCAACTCATCGGCGGGAACGTGGATGACCGCCCGATTTTCGTTACCGCGGAGTACCTTGCGCCTGGGGGCTGGAAGGTGGAGCCTGCCGGGCCTCTGTTGAGGGTGAGCCGATGAACGTTGACGCCACGCCGCGCCGTTTCTATCGCGCGCCGCTGTTCTGGATCGTCGCGGCCCTGCTGGCGGGGCTGCTGGTTGCCTTTGGGCCGCGGGTCGCGCGCCTGCCGGGACTGATTCGCCAGGCGCGGGCCGAGGCGGCCTACTGGAGCGCCGTGCGTAGCGGCGGGCTTCGGGCGTTGAGCCGTGCCGGCGCTGCCGACGAACTGGGGGCGCATCTGGACGCCGCCCGCCGCCTGGTGGCCTCGGCGCGCCGCGATTGGGGGTTCGCCGTGGAGGCGGCGGCGTGGTTCGGCTGGGTTCCCGGCATCGGGGGCGACCTGGCGGCGCTGCCCCACCTGGCGAACGCGGCCCAGAACGCGCTGGACGGCGGCGCGCTCCTGTACGGTGAGGTGAAGCTGGCGGTGGCGGCGCTGCCCGATGGCGCGGGGGCGATGCTGGCCGCGCTGGCGACGCGCACGCCGGGCGACCCGCAGGCCCTGCGGCAGGCGGAAGAGGCGCTGCGGCGGGCGTCGGAGGCGTGGGGCAGGGTGGACACGCGCCGCTTGTCGCCCAGGCTGGCGCGGTTCGTCCCGCTGGTGAATCGGGCGCTCCCCGTTTTGGCCGCCGCGCCCGACCTGCTGCGGGCGGCGCCGGAATTGCTGGGGGCCGACGGCCCGCGCCGGTATCTCATCCTGGCGCAGAATAGCGATGAAATCCGCGCCACGGGTGGGTTCATCAGCGGCGTGGGCATCGTGGAGGTCAATCGCGGCGAGATCACGTCCGTTACCTTCGCCGACAGTTACTCGGTGATGGATTTGACCAAGCCGCATCCCATCCCGCCCGTCGCGCTGGAGACCCACATGTGGGCGCAGATTCTCCTGCTGCGCGACGCCAACTGGTGGGCCGACTTCCCCACGTCGGCGCGCAAGGCCTGGGAACTGTACGAGCAGGACACCGGCAAGAAGGTGCACGGGGTTGTCGCCATAGACACGCCCGCGCTGCAACTGCTGGTCGCGGCGGCAGACCCCATCCGCCTGGAAGAGTACAACGACACCATCACCGCCGACAACCTGCTGGAGCGCATCCAGCACTACTGGGCGTCGCCGGTGGGCGGGCCTGACATCGCCAGCAACGACCCGCAATGGTGGAAACTCCGCAAGAACTTCATGGGCGTCCTGGCGAAGTCGGTCATAGAGCGCCTGATGAAGCACACGGGCGACTTGGACATGGCGGAAGTGGCGCAGACGACGCTGCGCCTGTTGAACGAGCGCCACCTGCTGCTGTTCCTGCCGCCTGTGCAGGACGCGCTCCATCGGCAGAAGTGGGATGGCGCCATCGTGCCGGCGCAGGGCGATTACCTGTTCGTGGTGGACAGCAACGTGGGGTTCAACAAGGTGAAC
Source organism: Anaerolineae bacterium (assembly GCA_034436295.1). Classification (GTDB taxonomy): domain Bacteria; phylum Chloroflexota; class Anaerolineae; order DTLA01; family DTLA01; genus DTLA01. The sequence goes on from DAOTVT010000071.1 coordinate 51,081, forward strand.
CCCATGATCCGCCAGAGCATCACGTACACGGTCAACCTGGCCGACGCCACGGCGCTGTTGCAGATCGGCTACGCCCACGGGTCGCAGGCCCGCCTGGACGTGTGCGTGCACGAATCGCGCTACGGGGACACATACCAGGACATGATGGATCGCTGCTACTGGGACTATGTGCGGGTGTTCGCGCCGGCGGGGGCCGAGTTGCTGGCCCGCGAGGGGCTGGAGGACGGCGATCTGGCCGAATCGGAGGCGGGCCTGGCGGTGTGGGACGGGCTGCTGGTGCTGAAGCCGGGCGAGGCGCAGGAAGTTACGTTCCGCTATCGGTTGCCGGCGTCGGTGGCGCAGAGCGCGTACCGCCTGTACGTGCAGAAGCAGCCGGGGACGTGGGGCATCCCGCTGCGGGTCGTCATCAGGGGTGGGGGCGGCCAGGTGCGCGAGTTCCAGACCGACCTGGCCGAGGATCGGGAGTTCGTCGTCGGCCCGTAGCGGCGGGAAACGGCAAGTCCGTGCGATTGCTTGCGCTGACCCAGAGGCATATCCCCAAGGGCACAGCACGCTGTACCCCTAAGGCACCTCGGTGGGGGTGAAGTTCGTGATGACCAGGGCGCGCTCCAGGCTGCCGAAGTCCACCGTCGGCTGCACCTCGGCCTCTTGGTACAGCCCCACCTCGTCGCGGATGACTTTGGACACCTGCCCGATGATGAGCGCCTTGGGGAACATGCCTCCCAGGCCCGACGTGATGACCACATCGCCCTCGGCCACGCTGCTGTCGTGGGGGATGCGGGTCATGACGAGTTTGCCGCCGGGGCGTCCCTCCACCAGGCCGGTAACGCGGTTGCGCTGGATCATGGCGTTCACCGAACTGCGCGCGTCCACGATGAGCAGCACGCGGCACGCGTTGGGGTACACGTCCAGCACGCGGCCCACCAGCCCGCGCTCGGTTACGACGGGCATGTTGCGGCGGATGCCGTCGCGCGCGCCCACGTTCAGCACCAGGTCGGGGAACAGGTTGGACGCGCCGCTGCCGACGACGTAGCCCACCACCTCTGCGCCCTTGAACTGATAGGCCGGATACGTCTGGGTGAAGTTGAGCAGCGCCCGCAGGTGCTCAATCTCCTTGTTAGCCTCTTCCAACTGGAGCAGTTGCACCGACAGGCGGTCCACCTGGGCGCGCAGGTCGCGGTTCTCCTCGCGCAGCGCCACCATGTCGCGCCCGCCCTGTATCCAGTCGCTCACGGTGCGGCTCAGGCGGGAGAACTGATCCTGCACCGGCGCGAGCAGCGTCGTCGCCAGGTCGCGCACGGGGCGAAACAGGCCCGTCTGGGAGACCAGAAAGGCCACGATGAGGACGATGATGGCGACGATAAGGGCAGTGGGTGTGTCCGTCCGCGAATGCATGGGAATCTCGCTTTGGGCTAGTAGCCTTTAGCCTACAGCCTTTAGCCTATAGCCTTTGGCCTTGGTGCGATGGCACTGCCCAACGCCTCCCAACCCAGGCGAATGGCCCGCTGCCAGAGGCTAAAGGCTATAGGCCAATGGCTAATGGCTACAGGCTAATGGCTAGCGGCTAACGGCTAACGGCCAAACACCAATGGTTTCTCTACCGCTTTCTTGGCCGGCGGCTATCGGCCAGGACTTTGCGCAAGGAATCCAGGTTTTCCAGCACCTTGCCGGCCCCCAGCGCCACGCACCACATGGGGTTTTCGGCCACATAGACGCGCATGTGGGTTTCCTCGCTCAGGCGCGTGGCCATTCCTTGCAGCAGCGCGCCGCCCCCGGCCAGCGCGATGCCGTTCTCCATCAGGTCGGCCACCAACTCGGGCGGGGTGTCGTCCAGCGCCTCTTTCACGGTGTTGACGATGGTGGCGACGGACCCCGCGAGGGCCTCGCGAATCTCAATGCTGGAGACTTCCACCTCTTCGGGGAGGCCCGTAACCAGGTTGCGGCCCCGCAGGGTCATGGTCTTCTCTTCGGGCAGCGGGTATGCCGATCCGATGGCGATCTTCACCCGCTCGGCCATGCGCTCGCCGATGAGGAGGTTGTACTTCTGGCGCGCGTAGTTGATGATGTCCTCGTCCATCTCGTCGCCGGCGACGCGGATGGAGCGGCTGACCACGACGCCGCCCAGCGAGAGCACCGCCACCTCGGTGGTGCCGCCGCCGATGTCCACGATCATGCTGCCGACGGACTCGGTGATGGGGAGGCCCGCGCCGATGGCCGCCGCCTTGGGTTCTTCAATGAGGAACGCCTCGCGCGCGCCCGCGCTCAGGCAGGCGTCGGACACGGCGCGCTTTTCCACCTCGGTAACGCCGCTGGGAATTCCCACGACGACGCGCGGCCGCGGCACGCTGAAGACCATCTTCTCGTGGGCCTTGCGGATGAAGTAGTGAAGCATCCGCTCGGTAACGACGAAATCGGAGATGACGCCGTCGCGCAGGGGGCGAATGGCGATGATGTTGGCGGGCGTGCGCCCGACCATGTCCTTCGCCTCGCTGCCGATGGCCAGCACCTGCTTCGTTCTCTTGTCCACAGCCACCCAGGACGGCTCGTTGATGATGATGCCCTTGCCTTTGACGTAAACCAGCGTGTTGGCCGTTCCCAGGTCAATGCCGATGTCCAGGGAGAATAGCCCCAGGAAGGCGGCGATTGGGTTGAACATGGACCTCTCCTCGTGCTTGGTGTGGCTTGGAGCCGCGCCCATTATAGCACAGCGGGTGAAATTGGCAATTTGCAACGCCGGAGGGCGCGCCTGGACGCGGTGCAAGAGCGGGTTGGCGCTTTTCAGGAATCGTGGTATAGTGCGGTGAGAATGCAGTTCATGGCTAGGGAAGGAGGCTGCAATGGCCCCACAAGTTGTGTCTTACGGCAAATGCTTCTTGTGCGGCGGGACATTCGCCAAGAACACCATGACTCGCCACCTCAAGGCCTGCGTGCGGAAGCATGAGACGGCACAAAAGGGGAGGCCCGTTCGGCTCTTTCACCTGCGGGTTGAGGGGAAGTATGCCCCCGAGTACTGGTTGCACTTGGAAATCCCCGCCAGCGCCACCCTTGCCGCGCTGGATGACTTCCTGCGCGCCATCTGGCTGGAATGCTGCGACCACATGAGCGCCTTCACGATCCGGGGCGTCGATTACGAGAGGGATACGGGCGCGGAGCATGCCATGTGGACGGGTTTCTTTGGCTCGCCCCTGCCAACGGAGAGCATGAGTCGCAAACTTTATTCGGTACTCTCCCCGGGCGTCGTTTTCGTTCACGAGTACGACTTTGGCACGACGACAACGCTGACACTGAAAGTCGTCGGCGAGCGGCAGGGCAGCGTGCCAGAGGAAAAGATTCGGGTCCTGGCGCGCAACTACGCCCCGGCCATCCCGTGCGCGCTATGCGACAAGCAGGCCGATTGGATCTACACGTTTGAATTCCCCCCCACACCCTATTGCGCGGCCCACGCGGAGGAGCACGAGGATTGGGAGGAAGGCTTCCTGCCCGTCGTAAACTCGCCGCGCGTGGGACAATGTGGCTACACCGGGGCCGGGGATAAAAGATTGGTATTTGAGGAGCAAGCGCCAGCGGTTCAGGATTAGCCCGGGCCTGTGTCCTCATGGGGCCGGGCCAGTCGGGAAGCGCGCCCGTTCAGCGTCTGGCATGGGCGTGGTTGCCCCGGCCGCTTTGGCGTCAATCGTGTGTGTTTGTGGTGCAAGACCGCGAGACTCCTCGCGGTCTTGTGCTTCTTGGGCCTGTGCGCGGGCGCCACGTCGCCCGATTGAGGCGGCCGAGGCCGCGCCGCCTTGACGTCCGCGGGGCGTTGCGCTACACTGGCCCCGCTCGTTCGCTGCCATCTTTTCCGAGGAGGTGCGTATGGCCGGAACCGTTTACCGCTACGCCGAACTGACCCAACCCCAACTGCTGGCCCTGGATAGAAGCCGCACGCTGGCCGTCATGGCGCTGAGTCCGCTGGAGACGCACGGCCCTCATCTGCCGCTGGGCACCGATGTATTCGTGGCCGAGGCGCTGCGCGACCGTGTGATACGCAAACTCCAGTCGGCCATGCCCGAACTGGACTATCTGGTCTTTCCCAGCGTCGCGCTGGGCGCGGACCCGATTCCGGCGCCCGGGTCTGTGAAGATTGACAGCAGGGCCATCCACCTGCTGCTGGTCTCCACGGCGGCCAGCCTTGCCGGTCTCGGGTTCAAGTGGATGCTGGTAACCGACAATCACGGCGGGGCGCGCCACCAGGCGGCCATTGAGAAGGCGGTGCGCAAGGCTTGGAAGAAGCACCGCTTTGCGCTCATCTGCCCGTTTCTCAACTTCTACCGCCGCATGGTGGAACACGACCCGGCCCTGCTAGAGGCGACCGGCACAGCCCCGCGCTCGTGCGGCGACATTGACGACGCGCACGCCGGCACCAACGAGACTTCGCTCATGCTGGCCATCGCCCCCGACCGCGTCGCGCCCGATTGGCGGCAGGTGCCGCCCGCGACCATCAACCGCGACAACCGTTTGTACCGCGTGCTGTCGCTGCTGGGCAGCGTCATCGGGCTGCTGGGCGCCGACACGCTGGGGCGCGACCTGGAGTACATGGGGTCGGGGCTGTCGTGGCAGAATGCCAACCCGATGCCGCCCTATATGGGCGCGCCGGCCGAGGCCGACCCCGATCGCGGGCGGCGCATGTTGGATGCGCACGCGGACGAGGCCGTGGCCCAGGTGCGGCGCGCGCTGGAAGGCCAGCCGCCTTTCAGCACGCCGCTCCTCTGGGGGCTGCGCTTCGCCGAGCCCAGTTAGCGCGCAAGTGGGACTTTTGTTACAGCCACGCGCGGGGTCTTCGCCTATAATCAGCGCCGCTGAACGATGGAACGACGTTATCTTTTGTGGAGGGGGTCATGAGCGAACTGTTCGGCAATCAGAAGGAAATGTTGAAGCAACTCATCAAGGCGCTGCACCTAGGGGCGGATCCCGAGATGCTCAAGAGCCGATTCCGGACGCTCCTGGGCGAAATCGGCCCCGCCGACATCGCCAGGGCCGAGCAGGAACTCATCGCCGAGGGGATGCCGGCGGAGGAGATTCACCGCCTGTGCGATGTCCATCTGGCCGTGCTGCGCGAGGCGGTGGAGAAGGAGAAGCCAGGCGAAGGCCCTGGGCATCCAATCCACATCCTGCTCAAGGAGCACGAATACGTCAAGGGCGACGCGCGCGATCTGGCCGAGGTCATCGGACTCCTGGAGCGGGCGACGGATTGGAGCGCCGTGGAAGGGGAACTGGAGCGCCTGGATGCGCTGCTCCGCGACTTCCAGGAGTACAACAAGCACAAGGTCCGCGAGGAGAACTGCTTGTTTCCGGTGCTGGAGAAACACGGGGTAACCGGCCCGCCGTCCATCATGTGGATGGAGCACGACCAGCAGCGCGCTGCCGTCAAGGCGGCTGCCGAGGCGCTGGCGCAGCGGGGGACGCGCGCCTTCGCCGAGTTCAAGGCGGCCATCCTGCCCCATCTGCGCGCGCTGGCAGAGGGCGTGCCCAGCCACTTCTACAAGGAAGAGAATATCCTGTTCCCCACCGCCCTGCGCCTGATTTCTGACGAGGAGTTCAAGGCGATCAAGGCGTCCATGGACGATTTGGGCTACTGCTATTTCACGCCGCCGGAGGTCATCGGCGCGCGCGAAGAATTGGAGGCGCAGGTCGGCGAGGGCGAGATTCGCCTGCCGTCGGGCGCGCTGACGCCTGCCGAACTGGAGGCGGTGCTCAACACGCTGCCCGTGGACATCACGTTTGTGGGCGCGGACGACACGGTGCGCTATTTCAGCATGGGCCGCGAGCGAATTTTCCCCCGCACGCCCGCTATCATCGGCCGCTCCGTCCAATTGTGCCACCCCCAGAAGAGCGTCCACGTGGTCAACCGCATCCTGGAGGATTTCAAGGCGGGGCGGCGCGAGGTGGCCGAGTTCTGGATTCAGATGAACGGGCGTCTGATTCACATCCGCTACTTCCCCGTGCGGGGCAAGGATGGGCGCTACCTGGGCACGCTGGAGGTAACCCAGGACATCACGGACATCCAGAAGATCACGGGGCAGAAGCGGCTGCTGGACGACTGAGGCGGCGCCGGGGCGCACCCGAAAGAATGGATTCGGTTCCGTCTTGTGTGGACGACCAAAGTGCGACGGACTTCCGAGAGTGCGCCGCACCAACAAACTTTGGACCGAGTCAAGAGCGCGCCAAATTGACAGGCGTCTGCTCTGTTCATATACTGGAAGCGGCTGCGGTATTCGTGGGGAGTAGGCAAACGCCGGAGGAATCTCCATGAAGTTCTACGTTACGCTGGAACGCGACGAAGACGGCATCTGGGTGGCCGAGTGTCCCGCGATCCCTGGCTGTGTGAGCCAGGGAAAGACGCGAGAAGAGGCGCTGACCCACATCAAAGAAGCCATCCGACTTTGCCTGGAAGTGCGCGCTGAGAAGGGCTTGCCGCTAACCGTTGAAATGCACCAGGTAGAGGTCTTGGCGTGACGCGCGTGGTTCCTGTGCTCAGCAGCAGGCAGGTGGTGAAGGCGTTTGAGCGACTTGGGTCGGCTGACGTAGCGACGGATCCAGGAAGGCAAGCATCATCCGCGCGTCGGGTTCGGAAGGAGGTGGTGCGCGGGATTACGCAAACGGCGGGTTCATCGGGGAGAGTAGCGCCTGGACTGGGCGGTGAGGGCCACTTCATGAGCCGCCTGCCCAGTTGACGAGGACGGAGGTTCCTCACCTCGCGGTGAGGCTAACCGGCACGCGCCGGGAAAATCGGAAGATCGGCGGAAGCCTCCGGGGGCGATCCCGCCCCCACAACTCCCCTCCAAAACGAGCGCGTCCCCAAATCCGCGCGGGCGACCGCCGGGACAAAGGGCCGCGCAGGGATCGGGCGAGACTCATCGTCCCGCGAAGTATCCGCATGGAGGGGCCTCGCGCGCTCTTGTTGCGCATGCCCCATGGTTAGCGGTCAGCGAGCAGCAGTCAGCCGTCAGCGGTCTGCGATCAGCGAGCGACGGATGCCGCTAACGGCTAACGGCTAACGGCTGACCGCTAAAGGCTAGAGGCTAACGGCTGACGGCTAAAGGCCAACGGCCAACGGCTATCATCACTGGAGGAACGCTTATGTGCGGGATTGTGGGATACATCGGCCCCCGCGACGCGACGCAAATCATCATGGACGGCCTGCGCCGTCTGGAGTACCGCGGCTACGACTCGGCCGGCATCGCCGTGCTACAGGAGGGGCGCCTGGTCGTCCGCCGCGACGCCGGCAAACTGGCCAACCTCGCCGCCATCCTGGAGCGCGAGCCGGTGCACGGCCCCGTCGGCATCGGCCACACGCGCTGGGCCACCCACGGCCGGCCCAGCCAGCGCAACGCCCATCCCCACACCGATTGCACGGGCGAGATCGTGGTCATCCACAACGGCATCGTGGAGAACTTCATGGCGTTGAAGGCGGAACTGCAGGCCGAAGGGCACCGATTCCGCTCGGATACCGACACGGAAGTAATCGTGCATCTTGTGGAGAAGTACTACCAGGGCGACATCGCCGAGGCGGCGCGGGCGGCCTTCCAGCGGCTGCGCGGCGCCCACGCCATTGTCGTCATGACGTCGCGCGAACCCGACCGACTTGTGGCGACGCGCATCGGCAACGCGGGAGGCGTAACGGTGGGCCTGGGCGACGACGAGATGTTCCTGGCCTCGGATATCCCTGCGATTCTGGAGCACACGCGCCGCATGGTCTTTCTGGAAGACCGCGAGATGGCCGTCGTAACGCGCAGCGGCGCGCAGTACTACCGCCTGACGGGCGAGCCGGTGTCCAAGACGCCCCACACCGTGCCCTACGATCCGGTGGCGGCGGCCAAGGGCGAGTACAAGCACTTTATGCAGAAGGAAATCTACGAGCAGCCCCGCGCCGTAACCGACACCATTCGCGGGCGCATGGACTTTGAGACCGGCGAGGCGATCCTGGCGGACGTAGGCATCGGGGAGGACGAGGCGCGCGCCCTGGATCGGGTCGTCATCGTGGCGTGCGGCACGTCGGCCTACGCGGGCCTGGTGGGCAAGTTCATGCTGGAATCGCTGGCGGGCCTGCCGGTGGAGGTGGACTACGGCTCCGAGTTTCGCTACCGCGACCCTCACATCACCCCGCGGACGCTGGTGGTGGCCATCACCCAGTCGGGCGAGACGGTGGACACGCTGGCGGCCATGGACGAGGCGCGGCGCAAGGGGGCCAGGATCGTGAGCATCGTCAACGCGGTGGGGAGCATGGCAGCGCGCGTGTCCGACGGCGTTATCTACATGCAGGCAGGCCCCGAAATCGGCGTGGCATCCACTAAGGCGTTCACCACATCGCTGGTGGATTTGTACCTGCTGGGCACGTACCTGGGGCAGAAGCGCGGGCGGCTGGACAGGGAGCGGTCGCTGGCGCTGGCCCAGGATTTGGCCGAACTGCCCAATCTGATGGGGAGCGTGCTGGCCAACGGCCACGAGTACGAGGCGCTGGCGCAGTTGTACTACGAGAAGGCCGACTTCCTGTACCTGGGGCGGGGCATCAACTACCCCATCGCCCTAGAGGGCGCGCTGAAACTCAAGGAAATCTCGTACATCCACGCCGAAGGCTATCCGGCGGGCGAGATGAAGCATGGTCCCATCGCCCTGATTGACGACCACATGCCGGTCATGATCATCGCCATCCGCGACCGCGTGTACGAGAAGATCATGGGCAACGTGGAGGAGGTCAAGGCGCGCAACGGGATCGTGCTGGCGCTGGGCACGCAGGGCGACGCGCACCTGGCCGAGAAGGCCGATCATGTGATTTATGTGCCCCCGCTGCCGGAACTCCTGTCGCCGGTGGTTACGGTCATCCCGCTGCAACTGTTCGCGTACCACATGGCGGTGCGCCGCGGGTGCGATGTGGATCAGCCGCGCAACCTGGCGAAGAGCGTAACGGTGGAGTGATGCGCCCATCGGGTGGGGCCCCTCACCCTGGCCCTCTCCCCGCAAGGCGGGGCGAGGGGATTGCCCCCCTCACCCTAGCCCTCTCCCCGCGAGCGGGGCGAGGGGATTGCCCCCCTCACCCTAGCCCTCTCCCCGCAAGGTGGGGCGAGGGGATTGCACTACGGTTCTGGCCGCGAGCGGGGCGAGGGGACGGGCTTCGCTTTGGCAATACCCAGGGGCTGGCATATACTGTATCCATCGTGCGTTCTCTCACAAGGCAGACTTCGGGAGGCAAAATGACGAACAATGCAGACGCCGTGGTGGAACATGCCCGACAGGTTTTTCTCTCGTGCCATCACTGATCCGAGACGATTGTGATCGCCGTGGGCGATTACTACTTCGGCAAGGCGCCCGAGATTCTCATCCGCGCCGCGTGTCCGCTGGCCGGCGGCGCGGGGTGCTCGTACCAGGAAATGTGCGGGCTGCTCAGCGGCGGGCTGATGGTGATGGGCGCGCTGCTGGGCCGCGTCTCCATCTCGGAGAGCGACGAGGCGGTGCAGGCGCTGGGCCGCGAGTTTCGGGAGCGGTTTCGCGCGCTGGCCGGACACACGCAATGCCAGGCCATCCGCGACAGCCTTCCGGAAAAGGACAAGCGGTGCGAGCCGATTGTCGTGGGCACGGTGCGCATCCTGTTGGAACTGCTGGCGACGCAGGGCGTGGCGCCCAGGGCGTGATGCGCGACGACGCGCCGCCTAGCCCAGCAGTCGCCTGCGCATCCAGACGTACATCGCAGCGGGCAGCAGCACCATAAGCGCAAGGGTCAGCAGGAACGCCGGATTGTCCGTCCAGGGGGCAAGACCGGTGGCGACAGGCCCAAAGAAGTTCATGCCGAAGAAACTGGCGATGAACGAGATGGGCATGAACAACGTGGTGATGAGGGTCAGGGTTTTCATCACGTCGTTCAGGCGATTGTTGACGACGGACAGGTAGGTATCCAGCACGCCGCTGACCAGGTCGCGCATGGATTCGTTGATGTCGTGCAGGCGCACCAGGTGGTCGTACACGTCGCGGAAGTAGAGGCGGCCGCGGGCATCTACCACCTCGTAGTCGTCGCGGGCCAGTTTGTTGAGCACCTCGCGCTGGGGCGCGATGATGCGTCGCAGGTTGAGGAGCGCCCTCTTGAGCGCCAGGAGCCGCTCCAGCGTGGCCGTGCGCAGCGACCCCGCCAGCACCTGGTCTTCCAGTTGGTCTATGGCGACGTCAATCTCCTCAAAGACCGGCATGTAGCCCGCGACGATCTCGTCGGCGATGCGGTAGGCGAGGTAGGGGGCGCCTCGCGTCGTGTGGCGTTCGTCGCGCTGGCACGACGTCCACACGCGGTCCAGGGCCGGCACGGGCATGTCGCGATGGGTTACGACGTAGGTCTTGCCCAGGAAGACATCCACCTCTAGCGTGTCCACGTGTTCGCCGCCGTCGGTGTCAAAGGCCACAGCGTGCAGGACGATGTAGAGATAATCGCCCCAGTCATCCAGTTTGGGCACGTGGGACTCTTGCAGCGCGTCGTCCACAGCCAGCGGATCAAAGCGGAAGACGTTGCGCAGGATAGGCTCGCAGTCTTCGGGCTTTTCGCCGACGAAATCGGCCCAGAGCAGGCCGCCGCCGTCGGCGAGAATTGCGGCGAATTCCTCTGGGCGCACGTCGGTGCGCAGTTGGCCGTCGCGCGGACGGTAGAGTGTTCGGATCATGGCGCCTCCTGAGCGATAGGGGAGATGCGGGGGAAGTTTACCACAAGCAAGCGGGAAGTTCAATTTGCGCGCCGGCCGTACATCCAAGGCGCGGCGCACTTCCGAAAAGTGCGTCGCATCTATGCTCGTGGCGCGGCCAACAACCCTGGAACCGAGGCCTGGCCGTAGTACCTTATTCCTATTGCGGGGGCCGGTATATCCTCGTATAATGGCGGTAGATTATCGGAGTAACCACCATTTAGTTTGAAAGGAGATGTCAAGATGTTCTACTTGCCGCGGGAGAAAGGCCAGGGGTTGGTTGAGTACGCTCTGATCCTCGTGCTGGTGGCCGTGGTCGTGATCGCTGTGCTGTTGCTGCTTGGCCCGGCGGTCGGCAACGTGTTCAGCCAGATCATCTCCAACCTGTAGGTCGCGACACTCGGAAACCCACCTCTACAACTGAATAGCCGAGGAGGCCCCGCTGTGGAAGCGGGGCTTTCTTTTGCGCTTGGGCGGCAGGACAGGCCCCGAGGCGCTACCCGCCGCCAGGCGCGCGAGCAACCCTGCGCCCCTTCCACTCGGCGCCGCCGCGGCGCGCCAGCACCAGCGATCGGACGGCAATGGCGAACGCGATGGGGATGGACACGGGATAGAGCAGGGCGACATACAGGGGGAACTTGAAGCGGGCGCACGCGATGGCCCAGGTGGCGAGCATCTCGGCCACGACGACAATGGCGGGGCCAGGGGCGAATGCGGGAGGCAGCATGCCGAGGCCCGCAGCCACCAGCACGAGGATGGGCTCCCACGCCAACACCAGCAGGTAGGTCCAGACGAACAGGAGCAGGGCCGTGTTGTAGCGGAACGCGGCGTACAGATTCTTGCTGAAGCCGGTCCAGGCTTCGCGGAAGTTGCGGTACATCCGACATTGAACGCGGTCCGTCCCATCCGCGAGCCGCAGCCGCAGGCCAGCCGCCTTGATTCGCGCGGCGAGAGCCAAGTCGTCCACCACATTGTCGCGGATGGCGGCGTGCCCGCCGATGGCCTCGTAGGCTGCGCGGCGGAACAGCATGTACTGGCCTATCGCCACCGAAAGATCGGGCGCAAGCCGACTGTGCGCCAAGGGGACCGAGAGGTACGAGTGGATGCTCCAGTACATGACCGGCACCACCAGCCGCTCGCCCCAGGTAACCGCCTGCTCTTGCGGGAACACCGAGAGCAGATCGGCGCCGGTCGTCTGCATCGTGGCCACGGCCTCGCGCAGCGCGCTCGGGTGATGGCGGGTGTCGGCGTCGGTGAACAGGAGGAGCGACCCCTCGGCGGCCTGTGCCAGTTGGGCGCAGGCCCAGTGCTTTCCGATCCAGCCGTCGGGGCGCGGTTCGCCCTTGAGCACGCGAAGCCGTGGGGATTCGGCTGCCAACGCCTGCAGGCAAGCCAGCGTCCCGTCGGTGGACTCGTCGTCCAGGACCAGCACCTCAAAGTCGGGGTAGTCCTGCGCCAGGAGGTCGCGGACGCACGGGCCGATGTTGTGCTCCTCGTTGCGGGCGGGGACGAGCACGGAGACCCGCGGGGCCGTGCCGACCAGGGGGTATTGGCCGATCTTGCGCAGCGCCCACAGGTTGCCCAGGGCGTTCAGCAGGATGATGGCCAGGAAAACCGTCAGGCTATACTGGTGCTGGGGCCAGAACCCGTTCATCGCGAGCCTCGCAGCCGCCGTTGCAGCCAGGGGCGGAACCGAATGGGCTGCCGAAGGTCCGCGCGGTGCTTCCAGGCGAGGATGGCGGTGTTGCCAGCCCAGACCGCCAGGAGCACAGGCGGATGCCCGCGCAGCAGGAGATGCGCCAGCAAGCCCGCCATCCCCAGCATGGCCGACCAGGCGTCCACCGCGATCGTGAAGTAGAACACCCCGAGCAGCGCGCCGAGGATGATGGGCACTTCGCCCACGGTAAGCCCCGTCCAGATGCCGAAGGTTACGGCCACCGCCTTTCCCCCGCGGAAGCGCAGGAAGGGCGAGAAGGCGTGTCCCAGAACCGGCGCTAGCGCCGCGGCAACGAGCGCGGGGCCGTCCATGCCCAGACGGAAATAGGCGAAGCCTACAGGGATTGCGCCCTTGAGGTAGTCCAGCAGGCCCGCCAGCAGGCCCACGGGCCAGCCGCCGGCGCGCCAGGCGTTGGCCGCGCCTGGGTTCCCATCGCCGTAGCGGCGGATGTCGGCGCGCAGCAGGAGGCGGCCGATCCAAACGGAGAACGGAATGGAACCTGACAGGAAGCCGACTGCCATCCAGAAGAGTGTACCCACACGCCGCCTCTGACGGGCGCATCGTACCGAGAGTGCCGCGGTTGCCCGAATTCGGGGCCAGTATAGCAGAGTTGCCGCCACGCGCAAGATTGTCCCCGCGGCTCGGTTCTATCGCGCTGGTGCAAGGCGCGACACGCTTCTACAAGCGCGTCGCTCCTGTGCCCATGCCGCGACGGACACTATCCGAAACCGTGTCGTCCCGCCATCCCCCTTGACGCCGCGCGGGACCTGGCTACAATTGCGCTGCGTCGGCACTTCGGCGCGCAAACGAAAAGGGGAGGTGGCAAGATGCTCAAAGAGTTCAAGGAATTCGCGATGCGGGGCAACGTGGTGGACATGGCGGTGGGCATCATCATCGGGGCGGCCTTCGGGAAGATCATTACGTCGCTGGTGAACGACATCATCATGCCGCCCATCGGGTTGCTGCTCGGCGGCGTGGACTTCTCCAACCTGTACCTGAACCTGTCGGGCGGGTCGTATGCTTCGCTGGCCGAGGCCAAGGCCGCGGGCGCAGCCACCATCAACTACGGCGCGTTTCTCAACACCGTGATTGACTTCATCATCGTGGCCTTTGCCATCTTTCTGGTGGTGCGCGCTATCAACCGCATGAAGCGTCAGCCCGCGCCCGCCGAGCCGACGACGAAGGAATGCCCGTTCTGCCTGTCCAAGATTCCGGTCAAGGCGACGCGTTGCCCGTTCTGCACCTCGGAGTTGGGTCGCCAAGGCGCATGAAAAGGCTGAGAGCCATCTGGCGGGATTTGCGGATCGTCGTCCGCGCCGTGTCGGGCAACCTGGCGCTGTTCGCGGCGCTCCTGGTTGGCGCGGCGGTCGTGATGCGCCTGGCCGGTTCGTACCCGCACGAGAGCCTGCTGGATCTCATCGTGCGCGCGTTTCACATGGCCTATCTGGAGGCGGTGGTGGAGCCAGGGGATGGGTGGCTGCCCGACGCGCTGGCGTTCGTTGTCCCCGCGCTGACCTTTCTTATCCTGGGCGAGGGGGCTTTGCGCGTGGTCGCCGTCTATGTGCGGCGCGATGAGTACCGAGAGGAGTGGGATCGGTTGGTTGCGAGAACATTCTCCGGACATACCATCATCTGCGGTGTCGGCGAACTGGGGCGCGCGATGTGTCGCAAACTGCTCGCGGTGAACCCTGATGCGCCCATCGTGCTGGTGGACGTGAAGCCCGATATGCTGCCGGAAATCGGCGTCGCTGCGCCAAACGTGTGCTATCTTCAGGCCGACATGACCTCGCTGGCGACGCTGGAGGCTGCCCACTGCCGCGATGCCGCACTTGTCATCCTGGCCTCGGGCAATGACGCGCTGAATCTGGAGGCGGGGTTCAAGGCTCATAGCCTGAATCCGGAAGCCGAGATTTGGATACGGCTGTACCGGAGCGAACTGGCGGCGCTGATGGATGTGGCCGCGAAGCCCACCATCCACTTCTTCAGCCCCTACGAGCGCGCGGCCGACGCGCTGGTGGAGCATCTGCGGAATCCGCAGCACTGAGCGTGCAGCGCTTTTGGCGGCCCGCGCACCTCGTGGTAGTATGGGCATTCCACGGCACAGGCCGCATTGGCGCTGTCGTGCCAGATATTCACGAAGGAGTGAACGGATGCAGACCATGCGAACCGAGGACTACATCGCTCTGGAGGAGCGATACAACGCCCGCAACTACAAGCCGCTGGACGTGGTCATCGCCCGCGCGGAAGGCGCAGCGGTTTGGGACGTGGAGGGGCGCAGGTACCTGGACTTCCTGTCGGCGTATTCGGCCGTCAACCAGGGCCACTGCCACCCGCGCATCGTGCAGGCGCTGGTGGAGCAGGCGCATAGGGTAACGCTGACGTCGCGCGCCTTCCGCAACGACCAGTTGCCCCTGCTCGCCAAGGAACTGTGCGAACTCTTCGGCTACGAGATGATGCTCCCGATGAACACCGGCGTGGAGGCGGTGGAGACGGCCATCAAGGCGGCGCGCAAGTGGGCGTATCGGGTGAAAGGCGTCGCCGATGAGCAGGCCGAGATCATCGCGTGCACGGGCAACTTCCACGGGCGCACGACCACCGTCATCAGTTTCTCCAGCGAGGAGCAGTACCGCGACGGGTTTGGCCCGTACACCCCAGGATTCAAACTCATTGCCTTTGGCGACGCCGACGAACTGGAGCGGGCCATCACACCCCGCACGGCGGCCTTTCTGTTTGAGCCGATCCAGGGCGAGGCCGGCGTGGTGGTGCCACCCCCTGGGTATCTCCGCGCGGTGCGGGAGATTTGCACGCGGCACCGCGTGCTGATGATCGCGGACGAGATTCAGACGGGCATGGGGCGCACGGGCAAGATGCTGGCGTGCGACCATGAGGGCGTGCGCCCCGACGTGATCACGCTGGGCAAGGCGCTGTCGGGCGGGCTGTATCCGGTCTCGGCGGTGCTGGCCTCGCGCGAGGTGCTGGGCGTGTTCGCGCCAGGCGACCATGGCTCCACGTTTGGCGGCAACCCGCTGGCCTGCGCCGTGGCGCGGGAGGCGCTGCGCGTCATCGTGGACGAGCGCCTGCCCGAGCGAGCGGCGGCCCTGGGCGAGCGGATGATGGCGCGCGTGCGGCAGATGCGCAGCCCGCACGTGGAGCAGGTGCGCGGCAAGGGGCTGATGGTGGGCGTCGTCCTGAAGCGCCAGGCGGGCGGGGCGCGGCGCTTCTGCGAGGCGCTCAAAGAGCGCGGCGTCCTGGCGAAGGAGACCCACGAGCACGTCATCCGCCTGGCCCCGCCGCTGGTCATCTCCGAGCAAGACCTGGATTGGGCGCTGGATCGGGTGGAAGAAGTCCTGCAGATGCCGTAGCGCGCGCGAAGGAGGGTGCCGTGCCGAGCGAGAGTCGCCGCCAGACGGTTGAGGCGTTCGCGCCTGCTCTGGCGTCGGTGGCCGCATACGTTATCTTTCTGGCGCTTGTCCTGGCGCCCTACGGCTTCAACGTCTCGGCGCTCATCGGCCTGGGCGCGACGAACCCGCTGAACGACGCCGCGTCGCTCCCCGATGGTCTCATCGTGTTCCAGGGCATCGGATACGACGGCCAGCATTTCTATCACGTTGCGCGGAGCCTGGTGCGCGGCGAGCGTCCGTCGGTGCCTGCCGTGCGGGTGCAGCGCATCGGGTACCCGCTGGCGGCGGCGCTCCTGTCGCTGGGGCAAGAGGCCGCCATCCCCTACGCGCTGGTGGCCGTCAACCTGCTCGCCGTGGCGACGGGCACGGCGGTTTTCGTCCGCCTGCTGCGCCGCCATGGACTCAACCCCTGGTGGAGCCTGCTGTTTGCCCTGAACTCGGGCCAGATTCTGGCGGTGCAGATGGATTTGGCGCTGCCGATGGTGATGGCGTTCGCGGCGGGCGCGTGGCTGTGCTGGGAGAAGCGGCGCGTGGGAGCGGCGGGCGCGTTGCTGGCAGCGGCTCTCCTGACCAGGGAAAGCGCCGTCCTGTTCTTGTTGCCTCTCGTGGCGGCGGAACTGCTGGCGAAGCGGTGGCGGGCTGCGCTGGTTCTCGGCCTGTCGGTGGTGCCCTTTTTCGCGTGGCAGGGGGCGCTCAAGGTGTGGCTGGGGGCGGGGGGGGGCTGGCGGTGTCGGCCAGGCACATCGTGGCGCCTGGCGCGGGCATGGCGACGGCGCTGGGCAGCGCGGTGGCGAGCATCGGCCAGGGGCTGGGGACGATGGTCAGGCAGGGGAGCATCGTGGCGGTGATGGCGCTGACCCTGGCCGCGCTGGCGGTGTCGCTGTGGCGGATGCGCACGGGTTACGATGCCTACACGGGCGGCGTGTTCGTCCACGCGGCTTTCGCGCTCTTCGCCAGTTACGACATCTGGGCGGCGTATGCGTCGGCAGGGCGGGTGTTCGCGGGCATGTTCCCGCTGCTGGTGCTCAGTTACGGCATTCGCCGCGAGCGCTGGACATGGGCGCTGTTGATGGCGAGCGCGGCGCTGGGGTTGTTCACGCTCCTGCGGCCGTTCGTCATCTCGCCGCACGTGCCGTTTGTGGTAACGGGGTAAGCCGCGCGCTCACCGCGACGAGCGGAGAACGCGGAGATATATCCCGAAATCTCCGCGTTCTCGCCGGTCTCTGCCGTGAGAATCCCTTACGTCCCTACCCCATGTCGGTCGCAGGGTTCTACTTGAACTTGAACGCCGCCTGCATGTACTCAAAGATCTTCATGTTCGCGTCCAGGTCCTTGTCAGGCGTCGCGCCCATGAAGACGAGCACCGTGCCGTCGTCCCGCTTCGCCATGACGATGTGCGCGCCCATCTTGCCGATGTCGGGATCGGTCCCCGTGCCGACGAAGATTTTCCCCTTCGCGCCACCTATGGTCGTATCGCCCTGCTTGATGATCTTGACATCTGGCTCGCTGGTGAGGTCCACCTGCGCCAAGGCCGCGTCAATGTCCTCCACCCCCATCGCGCCCGCCAAGGATTGCGGAACGGTCATCAGCACGACGATGGGGTAGTCGCTCCCCAGTTTGCTGAGGTCCAGGTTGGCTGGGTTCGAGGTGTCAATCGCCTGCGGCGAGAAGAAGGCCATGCCGACGCCCATCATGTCCAGGCTGCTCTGCTGCCAGGTCTTGGGGTATTCCATGGTGAAGGTGCTCGCTTCGTACTTCTGCATCGCCACGGGGGCTTTGCCTGCGCCGCCGCCACCACCGCCACAGGCCGCCAGGAGCACAACGGCAATGACGAGCGCAACCATCAGGTACAGTTTCTTGTTCACGCCAATCTCCTTTCGTAGTTACGGCGTAGGTTCGCCGCACGGAGGCATTGTAGCACAGAGTGGCGCGGCGCGCAATGGGGGGATGTCGTTACCGCATCTTGCCCCGCGCCAGCGACGCGAAGACGCCGCCAAAGCAGAGGATGGCGAAGGTAACGAACGCCGTGTGCGCGGCGCGGAGGAACAGCGGGTAGTATTCCGGCGCGATTTGCACCGGCCCGAGGATGAGGTTGATGATGAGCATCACGACGCCCATGCTGAACATCTGACCGACGAGCCGCATGGTGGCCTGCGTCGCCGATGCCACGCCGTAGAAGCGCCGCTCCACGGAGCCCATGATGGCGTTGGTGTTGGGCGACGAGAACAGGGCGAATCCCAGGCCCAGGAACAGCAAACTGCCGACGATGAACGGCAGGGCCGTCGTCGCGTTGAGCAGCGTCAGCAGAATCAGGCCGATGACGTTGAGAGCCATGCCGGTGGACGCCACGATGCGCGGCTCAATGCGGTCGGACAGGCGGCCCGCCAGCGGCGAGAACAGGGCCTGCATGGCCGGCTGGGCGATGAGAACGAAGCCCGCCGCCTGGGGCGTGAGCGCCTTGATGTACTGGAGGTACAGGCTGAGGAGGAAGCCTATGGCGGCGGTGGCGGCGTAGTTGATGAGGGCGGCCAGGTTGGACAGGGCGAAGACGCGGCTCCGGCGGAACAGGCGAATTTCCAGCACCGGGTACCGGACGCGCATTTCTACGACTGCGAAGGCGACCAAGCCCGCCAACCCAATGGTCAGCAGCGTCGGGCCCACGCGCTCGGTCACGTGCGAGAAGCCATAAATGAAGGCGGCCAGGCTGATCCCATACACCAGCGCACCTGTCCAGTCAAACGGCTCGCCAGCGCATTCGGCCCACTCTCCCCTCAGGTTCTTCAGTGTGAACACGATGATGAAGAGGCAGAGTGGCACGTTGGAAAGGAACACCGCCCGCCAGCCCAGATTCTGCGTAATGATTCCGCCGAGCACCGGTCCCAGGGAAAGCCCCAGGTACACCGCCGCCACGTTGATGCCCAGAGCCCGTCCGCGCTCGTTGGGCGGGAAGACCGACGTCAACAGGGCCATCCCGGTACCAAACAGCATGGCCCCGCCGAGGCCCTGGAAGGCGCGGAAGACGATGAGTGCCGTGCCCGAGGGCGCGAACGCGCATGACGTGGAGAAAACGAGATCCACAATCACGCCTGCCAGGAAGATGCGCTTTCTGCCGTGGATATCCCCTGCCCGCCCGAAGGGTACAAGAAACATGGCTGATGCCAGACTGTAGGCCATGGCCACCCATGCCAGCCGCACTGCATCCATAGCCAGGGCCTTGCCGATGGAAGGCAGCGCGACGTTGATGGAGGACCCCATGAAGGGGGTGAGGAACGACCCCGTGGCGACGACGATGAGGGCGGTTCGCTTGCTCACAGCGTTTTGCATGACGAGTGCTCCGATGCAGGATGTCAGGCGCACCACACGTGTGCAGCGGATTGTAGCACCTGGGGCGCGGGGTGTCAAGCGCGGGGTGGGCGGGCGCGGGCAGGCCCCTCACCCTGGCCCTCTCCCCGCAAGCGGGGCGAGGGGGTGGGCGGGGCGGCTATGGAAAGCCGCCCTACGTGGTCTGTC
>DAOTVT010000072.1:0-1560 GCA_034436295.1 Anaerolineae bacterium
TCCCATAGCCGCCGTGGCAGGGGCGGGTAGCCAATGTGCGACGCACTTTCGGAAGTGCGTCGCACATTGGCCGCCAACACAGGTTCGTAGGCGGCTTGCCCTACCCGCCGGAGGCCGGGGGCAGGTATGGGAACCTGCCCTACGCTCAATGCGTTTCATGCTGCGCTCATCGGTCTGGCCAATTTCCACCGAAGATAGACACTGCCGGGCCATTTGCCCCCTGTACAAAACTCAAATCTTGTGCTATACTATGCATGCCCGACAATCCCACGCGCGGAGTAGTTCCGTGATCACGAAACTGCTCGTCGTTGTGCTGCTGGGTGCGGCCCCTTGGGGCGGCATCTGGTTCCCGTCCACAACGGGCTTGGCAATGGGGCTGGGCCTGCCGGTCGCCGTCGGCCTGTCCACCGCGGGGCAGTTCGGGGGCGTGCTGGCGATCCTCCAGGCGTGCCGCAAAGCGGAGAACCGCCCCGAGTTGGTGCGCTATCTTGCCCGCGTGCGCACCGAGCGCGTCCACTACTTCCTGAATCGCTACGGGATATTGGGCATTCCTCTTGCCGTCGTGGTGCTGGGCGCCTACGCCGTAACGGCCGGGCTGGCCGTGCTGGGCATGAGCCATCGGCGAATCCTCATCTCGGTCTCGGCGTCGCTGGCGCTCCTGGCGGTCGCCATGTGCGTGCTGATCGCCCTGGCCCCGTGGGGTTAGGGGTCTTGCCTCACGCCTGGCGCGAAGTCCCGCACGCCGCGCGTGCCCCGTTCCGCATCCGCTCGTAGTGGAACAGGTACTGTTGCGCGTAGCCCGCACAGGGCCCCAGCCACTCCCTGGCGAACTCGGCCATCGCGCGGTACGAGCGAAGCCCCGGCTTTCGCTGCGACAGGATGCGCCGCATCCACACGTCCACCGGCACCGCCTGGAGCCAGCCCAGGCCGAAGAGGCAGATGCAGTCGGCCACCTTCGGCCCGACCCCCGGCAGGGCCTGCAGGCGCGTGTGCGCGGCCTCGTAGTCCAGCCCCGCCAGCGCGCCCAGGTCAAATTGCCCCGAATCCACCATGCGCGCGGCCTGGAGAACGTAGGCCGCCCTGTAGCCCAGGCCCAGCGCGCGCAACTCGTCTTCGGATGACGCCGCCAGGGTGCGCGGGCGCGGCAGCGCATACAGGTCATCGCCCAGACGCTTGCCGAAACGCGCCGCGACTGCGCGCAGCATCCTGCCGATCCGAGGGATGTTCGCATTCGTCGCGCACACGAACGACAGCACCGCTTCCCACAACTCGTGGCGAACCAGGCGCATGCCGCGA
The DNA here is from genome assembly GCA_034436295.1 of Anaerolineae bacterium. Classification (GTDB taxonomy): domain Bacteria; phylum Chloroflexota; class Anaerolineae; order DTLA01; family DTLA01; genus DTLA01. The sequence continues at coordinate 1,297 of DAOTVT010000072.1, forward strand.
TACGCATCCACGGCCTCTCGCAGCGCGGGATCGTCGGGGAATGTCGCGTAGATGGCGTCCAGCGGGTCATCCAGCCGGAAGTAGGCGGCCACGGCCTCCGGCGGGAGCGAGGTCTCGCAGACAAGCGCCTCGCCCCGCTGCCACACGCGCACCGCCGCGCCGCCGATGACGCCTCGCCATGCGCCGTCGGGTTCGGCGCGCCACAGGAACGACTGCCCGCAGCGCAGGGTCTCGCTCAGGTTGATGCCGCCGGAAGGTTGCAGG
>DAOTVT010000073.1:0-3439 GCA_034436295.1 Anaerolineae bacterium
AACTGGGGTCAGAGGCGCGATCTCCTGGCCGTTGACACGGAATCTCAAGGCTTCATCAGCCCGGAAGCCCGGTGTCCCCAGGCCGTCCTCCCCGTAGACATGCACAAACCCGCATCTTCCACCCTGCCACACCCCGAAACAACCCGCCTATTGCACCTGTGCAGCAAGCCTAAGGCGAGGCTGCCGCGCCCTTTCCATGTCGGCAGCACAGGCGACGCACAAAGAGCATTCCGGAAGCATCTCCAGCCTGTCTTCGGGGATTTCGGCGCCGCACCTCTCGCAGATTCCATATTCGCCCCGATCTAGGCGCTGGAGGGCCCGTTCCAGGTCCGAAATCCGCTCCTCGGCGCGCAACAGCGACGCCCAGTCGCCCTCATCGCAGGATGCGAGATTGCCCAAAAAGTGCTCACGAACGGCCAAACACCAGGCCAGGTCTGCCCGGAGCCTCTCACGAATCTCATCTTGCGATAACATCTTGCACCTCCCCTCGAAGACGCCGCGCACGATGCGCCGCGCCTGACATCTGACTGGCGGCGTCACAGCGCCGCCAGTCAGGCTAGATGATCCCCATCAGCAGCAGGAGCCCGATGCCGGCGGCCAGAACGCAGAACAGGAACAACATGCCAACCACCACCGCAGCGCCGTAGTCCGGGACTACGGCAGGGGCCCGGCTCTCCAAGAGGATCGCCCGGTCGTGCTCCGCAACCCACAGCCTCACGCAGAGGTACAGGATGAGGAGCACGCCTCCCGCTATCAGAAGCAGCATCCCGTCACCCATCGCGCACCTCCTGGGACGGAGGGTTCTATCCGTAGCGCGCCCTCCATTCACGCGCATCTCTCCGTCTCTATGCCCAGGATACCATAGGAGGGCAGCGCGATGGAACTCCGGAACTCCCACCTTTGGACACAGGACTCCCATGTTGGGAAGCAGCGGACCCCGAAGCCGAACGCAGAAAGCCCGTCGTTGCAATGACACCCGCGGCTTATCGTAGGTAAGGAGGAAAACGCGTGGGACAACCGTTCCCCTCACCAGCAGGCGAGGGGCACAATAGGGGATGTAACGTGGTGATCGGCTAATCGCCCGACTCCAGACGAAGGCCCAGTCCGGGCACGCTCACCAGGCGTTTGGGATTCTTCGGGTCTTCCTCAATCTTCTCCCGGACACGCGCGATCAGGCGCTCCAGACGCTTGTCCAGGTTGGCATCGGTATCGGACATGTCTTCGCCATAGACCGCCTTGACCAATTCCTTGCGCGAACAGACAGCACCCCGCCTCTGGTACAGATGCGCCAGAAGCGCAAACTGGGCCCGAGACAATCGCAGGGGCTTTCCTCTCAGGGACACGTCGCCGCGCTCCGCGTCCACAACCAAGTCATAATTGGGTTCCTGGCGTTGACGCAGCACCGCCGCGATGGAAGCCAGCAGTGCGTCGGGGCCAGGCCGCTTGAGCACATAGTCCACGGCCAGGGACGGGTCGGCGCCCCGCGCCCGCAGCGCCAGCCGCGTCGTCTCTACCGAAGGATAGGCTGTGATGATAATCGCTGGGATGCGCCGTTCCCCCGCCCGCTTCGCCACCTCCAGTCCGCTGATGTCGTGATCGTCCCCGTCCTCCGTCAACCGCAGGTCAATCAGCGCCAGATCCACAGGCATTGTCTCCAATTTCTTTATCGCCGACTCCACCGAGTCTGCTTCCTCCACCTCATAGCCTTCCAGGCGCAGCAGCGGCAGAAGGGATGACCGGTAGTCGGCATTGTTGTCGGCCAACAGCAATTTCCCGTTGCTCATAGAACCTCCCTTATGATTGTGCTAGTCAGCAACTGCGCAAGTCAAGAAGTTCATTTACCTGTGACTGTTCGCAAATTGGTGGAAATTGGTGCAAAATAGGGTGCAGCAGGGATTTGGGGAGGTGTAGAGCGATGCGACTGAACCTGATTCTGCCACGGGTTGAGCCGGCCGACGTCAAGGTGCCCGAAGCGTGCCCGGTGTGTGGAAGCAAGCACCTTCGCTTGCATCAGGAGGTGGAAAAACCTCTGCGAGATACCCTGCATCCGCGGGTCAAAGCGTATCGCTACCGGTGTCTCAAGTACGAAGCGACTCACCGCGTATACCCGCGCGGGGTCAGCCGTGCTCACACGTCCACGCGAATCAGGGGACTTGCCGTAATGCTCTACCTGTTGGGGCTCAGCTACGGCGCAGTCGCCTTGGTCATGGAGGCCCTTGGCGCCCCTCTGTCCAAGAGCAGGGTATACGACGTCGTACAGGAGGCTGCTCGGCGGGTTCCCGGGATGAAACGGGAGGCGGTGTTCACGGGGGTGCGTGTATCGGCACTGGGAGCAGATGTGACGAGTGTGAGGTGCGCGGGGAAATGGTTGCCCTTGGGGCTGTCTGTGGATGGGACAAAGGGTCTGGTGCTCACCGTGGACGGGCTGGACGGTGAAGATGCTCAGACCCTGGAACGATGGATCGCTCCGACTAGTAACCAAAGTGGGGGCCGAACTGCTGATCACCGATGATGCCGATGCGTTCAAGAAGGTGGCCGACAATCAGGGGCTCATGCACCAGGTGTGCAAGAGCCACGTACAGCGCAACACCGATGCGCTGATCGCGAATCTGAAGCCGCTTGCGGCCGCGGACAGCGATGGCTCTCTTGCGGCAATCGGGGTTTCGCCCGAGCAGGCGGTAGCGGATCTGGAACGGCTTGGGGAACTCATCCGAAGTCGCCAGCCCGAGCAAGAGGATGAACTGGGGATGATGTATGGGCGCTATATGGCGGCTGCCCCACCGAGGGAGAACGAGCAGGCCAGCATTGCCTATCGTGTGCGGTCCCTCATGCTAGACCGCTGGAATCTTTGGCGGCGATTGACCCGTTATCGCACGTGGAAGGGGCCAGAGGGAGAACGGATTGACGGGACGAATAATCACGCCGAACGTGCTATCGGATGGTGGGTCAAAGAGCGGTATCGGACGATGAGAGGCTACAAGAAAGCGGCGAATGCCGTGAACGTAAGCCGTTTACTGGCCTGGTGTGGGAACCATCTGAATAGCGGCGGGGCGGACCTGGAGGCGCTGGTCGCATAAGCCGAACAAACGACAACAGGATAGGGCTGCTCCTCGTTCGTGCTCCTCACTCGTTACCAAACTCCGAACGGCCACATTCACTAGTCTAAACTACAAGAACAGTCACACGGTTTGCCCTGTCTGTAGGCCCATGCTATAATCCTTTCAAGTCGCCGATTAGGCGCAACTCTCATGTAGGAGCCGAGACAGATGCGGCACACTTTGACGGGCGCGAAAGAACAGTCCCGCGCGCCGCACATAGCAGAATACGTTCGCCTACTTCCCTTGCTGCTAGCGTTCACGGTGATCGTGATCCTCTTCGCAAAGAATGACCTGGAAGGCGATGAAGGGCGATACCTCATGTTCGCTGAGAACCTTACACA
>DAOTVT010000074.1:0-2019 GCA_034436295.1 Anaerolineae bacterium
GCCCCGCGCCAAATCCTGCGCAAGGCCCATCAGGTCAAGCGCGGTCTTGTAGTCGCCCGTGGCCTGCGTGAGCCTGGCAATGGCCTCGCGCCCCTGGCCATCATCAAGCGCCGTCCGTGCCAATTCCTTTTGCAGATACGTCTCTATCGCAGCCGAGGCAGTCGCCCAGTCCCCTCCGGACGCCTTGACCGCCGCCGCGAGGCGCGCGATACCCTGCTCTTCCTCACCCGCGGCCTTCGCGGCGTCCCACACGGCGGCACCGAGCGCGGCAACACCGGCGACGGCAGCGCCGCCCAGGGCCGCCGCGGCCTTGCCCACGCCACTAAGTTTGTCGCCGATGCCGTCCAGGTGCTTGGACGCTTCGTCTTTGAGCGTCAGCAAGATGGCCAGGTTCAGAGCCTCACCCATCCCGTATCTCCTCAATCTCTCGCTTCTGGCGTTCGGCCACCGCGTCGCGCCATGCGAGCGCGCGCATGTACCAGATCAGCACGTCCTCCCCGCCGCGCTCTATCTCCCACGGCGGGATTCCCCACTCCTTCGCGACCTCCAGCACTCCGGCCCACCACGGCGCGCTTTCGGTGATCCCCGCGCGCCAGACGGCTAGGAGGTCGCGGTCAAAGGGTTTACCGCGGCCTGCGCCGCCACCTGCGCGGTTTTGACGAACTCGGCCAGCACCTCGGCGGTCTCCTGCAGGTCAAGTTCCCAAAACTCGTCTTCCGTCCAGTCCGAGTACTCCGCCAGGATGGGGAAGATGGTCGGATAGTCGTCTATCAGTTTGAGTTCACCGCTGTTGATGCGGCTCATCAGGAAGTACACGCGGTTGGAGCCGCGCGGGTTCAGCGGTCTGTCTGGCTTCATGCCGCCCTCCTACGACAGCGCACTCACTTCGTTCACGACAATGGCCGACCAGGACAGGTTGCGCGCATCATTTTCCACTACGCGGAACGGCAACTCCAGCACGTCCAAGTCGTCTTCCTCGCCCAGGTCGGGCACGTCCGTGTACTGAATCGCGGCGTCCAAGATGAACGTCTTGTACGTGTACGTCGTGCCAGGCGTCGTCAGCGCACTGCCCTCGAACTTCAGGCGCATGAGCCGCACCGTCCCCGCCCGCGCGGCGGCAAGTTCTGTCTCCGCGTTGGAGTTGTGTACGAGCATCAGTTTGCCCGTGAGCGCTTTGCCGCCCGTGTCGGCATTGTTGCCGACGTACACCGGCGCGGCGAAGTACAGCGCGCCGTCCGCCGTCCAGAGCGGAATCCAGCCTGTGTCTCCGCCGAACTCAAAACCGAGCAGCGTGGCCGACTTGAGCGTAGTCCCGATGGTGCCCCCGTCCGCGTCCAGGTAGAGTTTCCCCGCTCCGAACAGGATCGGCTCCACCGTGTCGGCGTCTATGCCCGTCGTGAAGTCGCCATCGGTCGCCTGGCGGCCTCGGAGCGCGGCCTCAATTGTTACCGGCCCGCCCTTCGCGCCCTTGATCTTGAAACTCTCACAGAAGACGTACTCGGCCACGTCCACGCGCTGGTTGTCGCCCGCGCGCACGGTCAGCGTCGCGATGTCGTTGGACGCCGCATTGTCGCCGACCGGGCTATCAAACTGATAGATTTTGCCGGAACCAGAACCATCCGCCGCGCCGGTCGTGGTATCCTCCACGCCCGTGGCGAGGATGTAGGGCAACTGCTCAAACGACGCGGGCGTGGACGCCAGTTTGATGACCGCCCCGGCCTGCGAGTAGTACACCAGGCCCAACGAGTGGTTCGCCCCGACCTCCTCTTTCACCGCCTTCGGCACTTTCTCGTCTTTGAGCGTTCCGGTGCCGCGCCAGACGTGCGTTGCCGCCACCGCCGTCCCAGGCGTGGTCTCCAAACCGAACTGGATTTTGCGCAATGCGCGGATTCCTGCCATGTTAATCAAACCTCCTCTCTTTACTTTGCGACGGTTATGGCGTCTCGCTCATACACCGTCAGCGTGAACTCTATCGCCGCGTGATCATTTGAACCGACGGCGAAGGTGATGAACTCGTAG
>DAOTVT010000075.1:0-12720 GCA_034436295.1 Anaerolineae bacterium
CGACACCCGGGCCTTCAGTTCCACAGCCCCCCTGGCCGAGGCGACGCGAACGGCATCGCCCGTCTTCACGCCGCGCGCCTCGGCATCCTGCGGGTGGATCAACAGCGCATCGCCCCACAGGACAGGCGCGAGGGCCGCCGAGTAGCGGGCAGGCGCGGCGTTCGGGAACAGCGCCCGCCCGGCCACCAACCTCAACGGATAGCCTTCGGGCGCGACGGGGTACTCCACGGCGAAGGGCGCGGGCTTGACCTTCTCCGCCGCCGATTCGGGTTGCCAGCCCGCGGCCCCGATGGTCTCATACGTGCATTCGCGGCAAACGGCGACGCCCCGCGTGATCTCGCGCCAGATTTCGGATGCCGCCTCGTAGTCCCAGTGCGACTCGGCGCCGCGCTTCTTCTCGCGGCCTGGGGTCGCATTCGCCAGGTCGGCCACGATCTTCCAGGCCGGGCGCACGCCCTTGGGCGGGTACACCGCCTGGGCCGCCCGCTGGAGCCGCCGCGTCAGGTTCAGGAATGTCCCGTCCGTTTCGGATGGCGCGGCGGACGGGAAGACCACGTCGGCCAGTTCCGCCGTGGCGGTGAGGAAGTGATCCACAACGACCAGGAATCGCAGCGTGCGCAGCGCCTCGGCCGCGCTCGGATGCTCATGCGCCAGGTCGGTCTCCACCACGAGCATGGCCTGGACGGTGCCCTCGCGGCAGCCGGCCAGCATCTCGCGCAGGGCCAGCCCCTTGCGCGGCGAGAGTTTCGCATCCCAACGCTTGCCGAAACTATCGCGGGCCTTCGCGTCTTCCACCGACGCGCCGCCCGGGTAGCGATCCGGGGCCACGCCCATGAGCAGCGCGCCCCAGGCGTTGGGTTGCGGCGCCAGGTAGCCGGCCTCGCCACCCAGAAGCGCCACCAGATTCCGAACGGGCGGCAAGTCTGTCCCGCTGCCATACAGCACCAGCGGCGCGCCCTTTTCGGCGAGCCAGTTGGCGGCCTGTTTCAAATCCTGCGCGCTCACGCCGGTGGCTTCGGCCACGGGGTCGGGCGCGTGGTCCTTCGTCCACGCGGCGATGTCGGCGCGGCTGGCGCTCTGCACGCGCTCGTCGCGGGCCAGCAGGTGCAACAGCGCGGCCAGAACCGCCGACTCGGTGCCCGGCCGGCACCCCAGCCAGACGCCGTAGCGGCTGACGACGGGGCGCTTGGGGCCGATGGCGATGACGCGGGTGCCCTTCGTGAGCGCGGCGCGGCGAATCCAGAGATCCACCATCGGCGCGTCGCCCAGCGGGTCCACGCCCAGGAGCACGACCACGCCGGCGCGGAGAGGCGCTGTTACCGCCGACAAAGGCGCGGCCGCATCGGCGGGCCGCCCCGCGAAGTCCACGTTGTTGGTGCCCACGACGGCGCGGGCCCACTTCTGGAGCAGGTAGTTAGCCTCATTGCTGGCGCGCGCCGAACCGATGGCCGCGACAACGTCCGGGTTGGCCGTCTGGGCGATCTCCTGGAGGCGACGCGCGGCGAAGGCCAGCGCCTCGTCCCATGTCGCGGGCTGGAGTTTGCCGTCCTTGCGGATCATGGGCGTCTTCAGGCGCTGGTCGCTGCGCACGTAGTCCTGCCCGAAGCGCCCGCGGTCGCACAGCCACTCGTCGTTCACATCCGGGTTCTCGCGGCCCACGGCCCGCAGAAGGCGGTTGGCCTTGGCGTCCAGCGTGAGGTTGCACCCCGCGCCGCACAGCGTGCAGATGCTGGGGGTATGCTGCAACTCCCAACTGCGCGCCTTGAAGCGGAAGGGGATGCTGGTCAGCGCCCCCACCGGGCAGAGGTCAATGACGTTGCCCGAGAACGGCGACGTGAGCGGGCGGCCGTAGAACGTGTCCACGACGGTGTTGCGCCCGCGCTCAAAGGCGTCCAGTTCCACATCGCCCGGCCACTCCTCCAGGAAGCGGATGCAGCGACGGCACAGGACGCACCGCTCCTCGTCCTTCATCACGAAAGGCCCCAGCGGCTTTGCCTTCGCCTTGTGGCGTTTCTCCTCCACGTAGCGGCTGATGGTTCCGCCGAACCGGAAGACCTGATCCTGCAAATCGCACTCGCCGCCCTTGTCGCAGATGGGGCAGTCCAGCGGGTGGTTGGTGAGGAGGAACTCCAGCACGCCCTGGCGCGTCTTGATGACCTCCGGCGTGTTGGTGCGGACCACCATGCCCTCCTGCACCTTCGTGGTGCAGGCCGTCTGGAGGCCGCGCATCTTCTCCACTTCCACCAGGCACATGCGGCACGCGCCGATGCCCACCAGTTTGGCGTAGTAGCAGAAGGTCGGGATGGGGATGCCGAGTTTCTTCGCGGCATCCAGCACGGTTGTGCCGGCGCGGACGCTCGTCTGTTGACCGTCTATCGTTACATTCACCAGAACTTCCATGCAGCGCCTACCTCATTGGTGTAGAAACGCGGGTACTCTCGCTAATCCTGGTATGGGCAACGCTTCTCGCGAATGTGTTGCAGGTACTCGTCGCGGAAATGGGCGATGCTGGAGCGCACTGGCCCCAGGGCCGCATCGCCGAGCGGGCAGAAACTCTTGCCGCCGATGTTGCTGCAGATGTCCAGCAGGAGCGGCAAGTCCTCCTCGCGGCCCCCGCCGTGCTCAATGCGGTGCAGGATCTTGTACAGCCAGTCGGTGCCCTCGCGGCAGGGGATGCACTTGCCGCAGGACTCGTGGCGGTAGAATTCGGCCAGGCGCTCCACCGTCCGCACGATGCACGTGCCCTCGCCGATGACGATGACCGCGCCCGACCCCAGCATGGTGCCGATGGCCGCCAGCGACTCGTAGTCCAGCGGCACGTCCAGATGCTCCGGCGTGATCATCGGCGTGGACGACCCGCCCGGGATGATGGCCTTGATGGGCCTGCCCTCCAGCGGCCCGCCCGCGTAGTCGTAGATGAGCGAACGCAACGGCGTGGCCAGGGGCAGTTCGTACACGCCCGGCTTGTTCACGTGCCCGCTGATGCAGAACAGTTTGATGCCCGGGCTTTTCTCGGTGCCCATGCTGGTGTACCATTCGGCGCCCCGCTCCACGATGAAGGGCACGTTGAACAGGGTCTCCACGTTGTTGATGACGGTGGGCTTGCGGTAGAGGCCCTCGCTGGCGGGGAAAGGCGGCTTCAGTTTCGGGTGGCCGCGGTCGCCCTCTAGCGAGGTGAGGAGGCCGGTTTCCTCGCCGCAGATGTAGGCCCCCGCGCCACGGTGCACGATGAGGTCCAGGTTGAACCCGCTGCCCAAGATGTTCTTGCCCAGGAACCCGTGGGCGTAGGCTTCCTGGACGGCCTGCTCCAGCCGCCGCGCGCCGAATTCGTACTCCCCGCGGATGTAGATGAACGCGGTGTTGACTTCGCAGGCGTAGCACGAAATGATGATGCCCTCAATCAGGCCATGCGGGTCGTGCTCAATGAGGACGCGGTCTTTGAACGTCCCCGGTTCGCCCTCGTCGGCGTTGCAGACGAGATAGCGCGGGTACACGCCCTTGGGGAGGAAACTCCACTTGACGCCCGCCGGGAAGCCCGCGCCGCCCCGGCCGCGCAAGCCCGAACGCTTCACCAAGTCCACCAGCGCGGCGGGTTGGAACTCCTTGAGCGCCTTGCGCAGGGCCTGGTACCCCCCGCGCTGCATGTACACCTCTATCTTGTGAGAGTCCGGCACTCCCACGTTGCGCAATAGGATTGGTTCTGCCATGTGCGTCTCCTGGCTATTCAGGTACAACTATCGGCTGCGCAGTTCCGCCAGAATCTGGTCCACCTTCTCCGCCGTCAGGTTCTCGTAGTAGGTGTCGTTGATCTGCATGACCGGCGCGGTGCCACACGACCCCAGGCATTCCACCTCCAACAGCGTGAAACGCCCGTCGGGTGTGGTCTCGCCCACGCCAATGCCCAGTTTCTGCTTGAGATGGTCCACAAGATGCTCGGCCCCCAACAGGGAGCACGTCACGTTGGTGCACACCTGGATCAGGTACTTGCCAACCGGGCGGCGGTTGAACATGGTGTAGAAACTGGCGACGGACCCCACCTGCGCCGGCGACAACCCCATGACCTCGGCTACCTCTTCCAACACCTCGGGGCTGAGCCAGCCGTGCTCTTTCTGCGCCAGCGCGAGCGCGGGCAGGAGCGCCGAATTGGGGTGTGGGTAGCGCGCCTTGAGTTGCTGGATTTCCGATTTGACCTTGTCCGACAGCACGTGAACCTCCCGCCTCAATCGCTAGCGATCCACCTCGCCCAGGGTGATGTCTATGGAGCCGATGATGGCCACCATGTCGGAGAACATGTGCCCTTTCGCCATCAAACCGGCGGCCTGCAGGTTGGAGAACGACGGCCCGCGAATCTTCAGCCGGTAGGGCTTGGGCCCGCCGTCCGACACGACGTAGTAGCCGATCTCGCCCTTGGGGGCTTCTACGGCCGCGTACACCTCGCCCTCGGGCGGGTGGAATCCCTCGGTAACCAGTTTGAAGTGGTGGATGAGGGCCTCCATGCTGGAGTCCAGTTCCTCGCGCGGTGGGAAGACGATCTTGCGGTCGTCGCACTGCACGGGGCCTTCGGGCAATTTGGCGATGGCCTGCTGGATGATGCGCACGCTCTGCCGCATCTCCTCCATGCGCACCAGGTACCGGTCGTAGCAGTCGCCGTTGGTGCCGGTGGGGATGTCAAACTCAAACTGGTCGTAGGAGGAATAGGGCGCGTACTTGCGCACGTCGTAGGCTACGCCCGTGGAGCGCAGCACGGGGCCGGTTACGCCCAGCCCGATAGCCTGCTCGGCGGTCAGCGCGCCGATGCCCTTGACGCGCGACAGCCAGATGGGGTTGTTGTCCAACATGCGCGCGATGTCGCGGTGCCACTTGGGGAAGGTGTCCAGGAATCGCTTGACGGCGGGCACAAACCCCGGCGGCACGTCGCGCGCCACGCCGCCGATGCGGATGTAACTGGGGGTGAGGCGCGCGCCCGAGACCATCTCAAAGATGTTCAGGATGTCCTCGCGGGTGGCGAAGGCGTACTGGAGCAGGGCGTTGATGGTCCCCGCCAGGTCCAGGCAGTGGGTGCCCACCCACACCAGGTGCGCGGCCAGGCGCTGGAGTTCGCACATGATGACCCGCAGGTACTGGGCGCGCGGCGGAATCTCCACGCCCAGGAGTTTCTCCACGGCGATCACGTACCCCATGTTGTTGGTCATGGCCGCGACGTAGTCCATGCGGTCGGTGTAGGGGAGCACCTGGGCGTAGGTCTTGTACTCGGCGGTCTTCTCAATGCCCGAGTGCAGGTGGCCGATGTCGGGCCAGGCGTTGAGCATCGTCTCGCCGTCCAGTTCCACCACCACGCGCAGCACGCCGTGGGTGCTGGGGTGCTGGGGGCCCATGTTCAGGACCAGGGTGTGGGGCTGGGCTTCGGGCGGGCGCACCGGCGGCACCGACACGGGGTCCAGCACCTGCGTTCCTAGGCCCTCCAGCGCGGGGTCGTCCAGCGTCGCCGTGAAGGCGACCGGCTCGCCGCCCAGCGGGTAGTCCTTCCGCAGCGGATGGCCCACCCAGTCGTCGGGCAGCATGATGCGGCGCAGGTCGGGGTGGCCCTTGAAGCGGACTCCCATGAGGTCATAGGCCTCGCGTTCGTGCCAGTTGGCGCCCGGCCAGATGTCCACAACGCTGGGAGCGGTGGGGTTGTCGCCCGCGAGCGGCACTTTGAGGCGCAGCGCGCGCCGATGGGGGAGCGAGTACAACTGGTACACGGTGGCAAAGCGCGGCTCCCGCCCCAAGGCCGAATAGTCCACCGCGGTAACAAACGCCAGATGGTTGAACTGCGCGTCGGGGTCATCGCGAAGGAAGCGGCAAACCGGCAGGAGGTGATCCGCGCCGACCGTGAGGGTGGTCTCGCCCCGGAACTCGTAAACACCCTGGATCGCGTCGGGGAACTGCGCCTTGAGCCTCTCCAAGAGCACGTTGTTATCGGTCATAGCCATGCCTACCATCCACGTTCAGGAAATGGGGCTACGCAAAGTCCTTGAACCGTTGGGTCATGATCTTCTGCTGCAGTTGGGTCAGGGCATAGAACAGGGCTTCGGGGCGCGGCGGGCACCCGGGGATGTAGATGTCCACCGGGATGATCTTGTCCACGCCCTGGAGGATGGCGTAGTTGTGGAACATGCCGCCTGAAGACGCGCAGGCCCCCATGGCGATGACCCACTTGGGTTCGGCCATCTGGTCGTACAGGCGCTTGACCACCGGGGCCATCTTGTTGGACACGCGGCCGGCCACGATCATCAGGTCGGGCTGGCGCGGGGTGGCGCGGAAGACCTCGGCGCCGAATCGGGCGATGTCATACCGCGACATGCCGGCGGTCATCATCTCTATCGCGCAGCACGCCAGACCGAACAGCAGCGGCCACACCGAATACTTGCGGCACCAGTTGACCGCAGACTCCAGCGTTGTGAGGACAACGCCATCGGGCAGTTTGGTCTCTAGTCCCATTCCAACGCTCCCTTCCGCCAGACGTAGATGTAGCCCACGAAGGCCATGAGGAGGAAAAGGAGAACCCCCAACAAGCCCGGCCATCCCAAATCCCGAACCCTGGCAGCCCACAGGTACAGGAAGACCACGACCATGTCCAGCAGGGCGAACAGCATGGCGAAGCGGTAATACCTCACCGAGAATGGGCGTTCCCGCGGGCTCTGGAACGGAATCTTGCCGGACTCATAGGGAAGGAGTTTGACGGGATTCTTGCGTTTGGGGCCTAGAACTGCGGGAACCCCAAGGGCTAATACGGACAGGATGCCTGCCACCGCAAGCAAGATGAGGATGGGGACAAAATCGCTTGGCATAACCTGAGGATTCCTCCATACATAGAGTTAGGATACTACGCTGTATCGGGAATTCTTCAATCCCCGCCAGATCCCCAGGAACGCTGTACAGTTTATCACAAATGCCGGGCGCTGTCAAACCGACGGAGACGATTCGGTTTCACCCCTTTGTCGGCGATGCCACAGCACCCGATGTCGTTCCACGTTGTCGCCAGCGAAGCCATGCCGGAGGGACTTCATCGCGAACGACACGAATCTACCGGATGGAACAGAGACCCCAGGGGGCATCGGGGGGCTTTCAGAGATTGTGCATTTTTTGACAATCTCCGAGAACGGGTGTATACTTGTGCCAGGTTGCACAATCACCGTTGTGGGCTACCCAGATGCTCAGCCAGGGCTTCTGGTTGCCTCCTTTGCTGATCCCCCTCTCGGAAGGTGCCGCCGAGAGGGGGCCCCCTTTTTGTGGGCCTACGACTCTTCGGCGTCCACCACTTCGCCTTCCAGGACAGGCGGCTCGGTCTTCGCCTCGGGGGCCTTGAGCAGCGGGGGCTCCTCGGCGCCGGCCATGAGGCTCTGGCCGCGGAAGAACCCGCCCTCCTCTACGAGAAACGAGGCCACGGCGATGTCGCCCCAGACCTTGCCCGTGGACAGGATTTCCAGCCGGCCCGACGCGATGATCTTGCCCTTGACCGCGCCCGAGACCGAGACGTTGCTGGCCTTGATGTCGGCCAGGACGCGCCCCTGCTCGCCGACGATCACATTGCCCGCCGCCTGGATGGAGCCTTCGCAAAGGCCATCAATGCGCAGGCCGCCGTCGGTCTCCAGTTTTCCGGAAAAGCGCGCGTTGGGGCCGATCACCGTCTCTATGCGATCCGAGCCTCGCTGTTTCTCTCTGCCTAGACTCAACGTCGTATCTCTCCTTGTCGTGAGGGTTGTGCTTCGGGAACCTTCGGGGGCGGCTGCGTGCGTCGGCCGAAGCGAGTACAAGAGCGCCGCGACCCGAAGAGGGTTATGGCTTGGTGTCCAGCCCGATGTATTTCATCGGGTCCACCGCCTTGCCGTTGAGGCGAATCTCGTAGTGCACGTGCGGGCCGGTGCTGCGGCCGGTGGAACCGGAGCGGGCGATCACATCCCCCGCCTTGACCTGTGCGCCCTTCTTCACCAGCAGGCGGGAATTGTGGCCGTAGACGGTTACGAAGCCTTCTTCGTGTTTGATCTCCACGGTCCAACCTAGCCCGCCCCGCCAGCCGGCGAACGTAACCGTCCCGTCTTTGGTCGCCTTGACGGGCGTGCCGTACCAGGCGTTCAGGTCCACGCCCTCGTGGAACTCGCGCACGCCCTGTAAGACCCTGTACCCGAATCCGGAGGTGATCTGCACCTTGCCGTCCAGCGGCCACCCGTGCGGCGCTGCAGCCAGGAGGCGCAGTTCGCGCTCCAGTTGCTCTTTCGTGGCGCGCTTCTCGGGGTCAATGCGCTCCAGGCGCTTGTTGGCCTCGGCGATGAGTTCGTTGAGGTGCGCGATGCGAAGGGGCAGCGAGGCCTCCAGCGCGGCGATTTCGGCCATGTTGGCATCCACAAGCCCCATGGTCGGGCGCGTGCCGCGGCTGCTGAGGGTGCGCGGCGCGGGGGTCGGGACGGGTGGCGCGGCGGCCTGCCCGCCCACCGAGCCCCGGCTTTCGGCCGGCGCGCTTTCGGATGCAGGCGCGGCCGTGGGCGTGGGCGTCGGCGTGGAAAGCCCCATCATCTGCTCCACCTGCTGCGCCAGGCGGTCCACCTCGCTCAGGCTTTCCTGGAACTCGGCCACCTGGGCAGCGAGGGATTTGGTCTCTTCCTGCTGGGCCAGAATCGTGTCGCGCATCTCCCGCTGACGCGAACTCTCCAGCGCCACCATGCGACGGTAGTGGGCCAGTTCGCGCTCCAGGTTGGCGCGGGAATCTACGAAGTAGCCCAGGGCCAGGAAGAACGCAAGCCCCAAGATGAGGAACAGCGGGAGAGTCCACCGCGGAAAGCGCAAACTGACCGGCGCGCGCTCGGGCTGCGGCGGGACGATGAGCAAGGTTATCGGTTGTTTATCTCGCTTTCGCGCCAACTCTCTGGCCTCTCCCCACAAGGTCAAAGAAGCCCGCCATAAGCGGGGTGGGACTAGCCTCTCAGACGCAGCCGGAACCATCCATATCATACCACGACTCTCGCCGGCTGTCAACTGCTCTGGCGGGTCAGTTTTGACGAATTCGCCGCTCTGGCATATAATACAGGCGCAACGTTGCGGGGTGGAGCAGTGGCAGCTCGTCGGGCTCATAACCCGAAGGTCGTTGGTTCAAATCCAACCCCCGCTACCTGAGACACGGCAGGTATCCCACCTGCCGTGTGTTGTGGCGGCGTAGCTCAGCAGGTAGAGCAGGGGACTCATAAGCCCTGTGTCGGGGGTTCAAAGCCCTCCGCCGCCACCACCCACAAGCGCGCTCCCCCACGGGGAACGCGCTTTTTGATTTTCCCCATCGCCGCCCGCTAGAACAGTGGAATCTGCGCCTCGCCCTTCTCCATGATGGGATCCAGCCCGACGGCCTGCTTCAGCGAATGGATGTCCACGCTGGGCAGTTTGAGCAGCGCCTGGATGAAGGGCAGGCGGATGAGCGTCCAGTCGCCCTGCTGAAGAATGCGACCGTAGATGGGCGAACGGCGCAGTTTCAGCCGCAGCAGGGCAACGCGGGATTCGGGGATCACCAGATAGCGGGCCGTGTCCGCGTCGGGCGGGCCGAGCGCCGCCAGCGTGTGGATGACGGCCGTCGGCGAGAACACGAACGCATGGACCGCCCCGTCGGCGACCCACACCACATGGTAGGGCGGCCTGTCCGCAGCCACCTGAAGCCCCATCCGCCGCCCCAATGTCTCCATGTCGGCGACGAACGCCGCCAGGGCCAGGCGGACGCGCTCGGGCTGATCCTCGTCGCGAAGCCGAACCCAGCCAGGGGATGTCTCCTGCGCGTAGGATTCCAGGCACGCCTGGACCAAGTCCTGCTCGGGCGTTTGCAGGCCCGGGAATCGGCGGTAGAGGGCTTCCTCGCAATCCTCGCGGCGGAGGACCAGCGTCTCCCGCAGAATCTCGGCGGCGGCGGTCTCCACGCGGTCGGCCAGCGGCGGGGCAACCTCCGACACCTCCCGCGGCCACAGCATGGGGAACAGGGCGTCGGGGGCAAAGCGCGCCTCCCATTCCATGGGCACTAGGGGTTCGCGGGCATCCTTGCCGAGCGCCTCTTCCACCGCCTTGTGGATGACCTCGTAGCCGGAATAGCCCTCGTCCCTGGGCAGCAGGGCGCGCTGGAGAAGGCCGCGCTGAGCCAGGCGGGCGAAGGCTCCGTGGCGCAGCCAGCCGGTCGGCAGGGGTTCGCCCCGTTGGGCGAGGGCCTCGCGCGCGCCGCGCTCCGCCTCGTCTCGGATCTCGTTGCGCAGGAGACCCAGGTCGGGCGGGCGGGCCACCCCCTCCAGAATCTCCGCGCCTTTGGCCAGGATGATGCGATAGTCGCCCCCGCCCTGCACGGCCTCGGCGACGGACCGAGGCCCGTACACGTGGGCAGCGGGGCGGAACCCGGCCAACGCCCCCGCCATCAGGGCCGCCTCCGCCTGGGTGCTGCGCCGCGGCGACAACAGCAGCGCGAGATGGCCGTGCAGGTGCAGTTTGGGGCGGAGCGCCTGGAACGCCGCGCCCACGGTACGGACGTACCAGGCCCAGTCGGGCACGGGTTGACGGAGCAGGGGCTTCAGGTACGCCGCGCTCTCCTTCCCGAACAGCCAGCCCGCCCATAGAAAGCAAAGCCGCCAGTAGCGCTGGCCGATGTTGGACAGCCCCGTTACGGCGAGCCGCACGCTTTGGACAGGCAGCGCCCGCGTGAGTTCGCGCACCGCGCAGTGGAGCACGGCGGCGCTGGTCTCCCTTCCGCCGGCCAGCACCTCGGCCACGCCCTCCACGCCGGTCAGGGAACTCAGGCCGGCGATGGCGGGAGGGCGCGGGGTTTCTCGCCATTCTTTCCACGCCTCCTCAAAGACGAGCCACACGTTGCGCTCCAGGCCAAGGCCGCTTGCGCGCATGGCGGGCATGTCCGGGGTTACGGGTGGGCGATTGAACAGGCCGCACCGCACCATGCACCCCAGCAGCAGATACTTCAGCGCCTTCTCCTCGGGCGTGTTGGCGAATTCCGCCTCGGTCTTGATGACCATCTGCGTCAGGGCGTAGCGGGCGCGCGTGGTGTAGAACTTCAGAAGCGCCTCCCCTTCCTGGCGCGCCGGGTCTCCGGGCGGCGACAATCGGTCCAGGACGAAGAAGTAGGTCAGCCCCTTGCCCTCAACTTGCTGCAGCACGGCCAGGTCGTCATCCTGAACCGTGGCGGAACCCTGGAACCCGCACGCGGGGCAGCGCACGTACTTCTCCATGGGCGCGTTGCGTTCCAAGTCCCAGATGAAGTAATCGGCGAAGGTCTGGCGGCGGCACGAAGGGCACGCGCACCGGTACAGGCGGAGGATGTGCTCGCGCAGCAGGGTCGTGCCGCGCAGGGTCTGGCCCAGGGCCGTTGCCGCGGCGTTGAGTTGTTTCTCGGGCAGGGGCGCAAGGGTTTGCTGGACGGCGAAGGCGTCTATGGGGTTGGCACTGCTGGCGATAACGCGCCTCCCCAGCGACGCCGCGGCCAGGACCACGGCCGGCGACTGGCAGAAGGGGTCCAGCACCAGGTCGCCCGGGGCAGTGAGGGCCTCTATGCAGGCGGCCACGACGTTCTCTGCCAGGGGCGGCAGATACGCCTCCAGGAAACCCGCCCCCATGCGGGTTCGCGCAGGGATGAAGGGATCCATCCTTGCGGACATGCGGCCCCCTTCTGTGTCGGGAGGCACAGGGTGCGCAGCCCGAAACGTGCCCGTCTCCTACCCGCACCCATTATACCATGAGGCGGGGCAAGGCGGCAAGGGGCCTGGCAACCCGAGGGCGGCTATGGGAAGCCGCCCTACGAACTGTAACCGCGAAGAACGCCAATCCACGCGAATGGGGAACCGTAGGGCAGGTTCCCATACCTGCCCTCTGCCCACGGCGGCTATGGGAAGCCGCCCTACGTGAATTTTCCATTCGCGTGCATTCGTGTTATTCGTGGATAGCGAGCGTGCAAACCTGCGACGCACCTCCGAGGTGCGTCGCAGGTGGACTGCGTCTGTTCTCCATTCGTGTGTATTCGTGTTATTCGTGGATGGCGGTCTGTAACCGCGAATCACGCCAATCCACGCGAATGGGGAACAGTAGGGGCAGGTTTTCGTACCTGCCCCATGTTTCACACAAAGGCACAGAGACACAAAGGGATAAAGACTCGGAGAAAACCCTCTGTGCCTTCGTGTCTTTGTGTGAGCCTCCGGCTGTAACCGCGAATCACGCCAATCCACGCGAATGGGGAACAGTAGGGGCAGGTTTTCGTACCTGCCCCATGTTTCACACAAAGGCACAGAGACACAAAGGGATAAAGACACGGAGAAAACCCTCTGTGCCTTCGTGTCTTTGTGTGAGCCTCTGTAACCGCGAATCACGCCAATCCACGCGAATGGGGAACAGTAGGGGCAGGTTTTCGTACCTGCCCCATGTTTCACACAAAGGCACAGAGACTCAAAGCGATAAAGACTCGGAGAAAACCCTCTGTGCCTTCGTGTCTTTGTGTGAGCCTCCGGCGGCTATGGAAAGCCGCCCTACGTGAATTTTCCATTCGTGTGCATTCGTGTTATTCGTGGATAGCGAGCGTGCAAACCTGCGACGCACCTCCGAGGTGCGTCGCAGGTTTGCACGCTCGCCATCCACGAATAACACGAATGGACGCGAATGGAGAATAGACCCCAAAAGTGTCACGCTCCATTCCCCATTCGCGTGGATTGGCGTTATTCGCGG
>DAOTVT010000076.1:0-10009 GCA_034436295.1 Anaerolineae bacterium
GAGCGCGCCCACCTGCGTCATGCCCGTCTTCATCACCATCTGGCCGGCCACGCCCAGCAGCACGGCCAGCAGCAGGAATATCACCGGATTCATGCCCGTTCTCCTTGATCGCGTCATTTGTGCTCCAAGCCTGTGAATCGGTAGGCCCATATCGTATCCTGAATGTACGCCTTCTTGTCCCCGTTCACCCATTCGCTTGGCGGGATCGCCGGCGTGGGCGGCACCAGGCGCATCAGCGCGCCGCCGTGATACAGCGCCATGTCCTCAAACCGGCCCGCCAACTCCCAGCCCTCGCGAGCGTCCATCAGCGCCCTGGCCTCGTCCCAGGACGCGCCCAGGCTCCCCTGCGCGAGCAGGACGATGCGCACGCCGTTGCCCTCCAGCCAGGCCAGCGCCTCGGCCGACGGGAACCCTCGCAGAGTCTGCTCCGCCTGCCGGAACGACAGCGGTACGAAAGTCCCGTATCCGTAGGCGATGGGCTGGCCGTGAACCCGCTGCTGGTACAGCGGATAGCCGTACCAGGTGCGCTCCAGCGGGAACTGGGCCACCGGCGACGGCCGGGGTTGCGCCGCCAGCCATGCGTCCACCGGCTGCCCCCTGGCCTCGCTATATCCTAACGGAAACGGCGCGGACGCCAAATCCAGCGCCAGAAACAGCGCCAGCCCGCCGGCGACCGCGAGCCGCCCCCCGCGAGCCTTCGCCAGCCCCGCCAGCCACGCCGCGCCCGCCCCCGCCAGCACCGACACGGCGAGAATCGTCATCAGCCCGAAACGCGCCGGAACCCGCATCGCCGTGAAGAACGGGAGGAAAAGGTACAAAAGCAGCGTCGGCATGGGGACGAGCACCGTGCCGGGCACATCCATCTTGCCGAACGCCAGCGGGTTCAGCGCCGCCTTCTCGGTCAGGAAATACATGCCGCGCGCGAACGCCTGCGAGACCGCCTCGGGCGCGGGAATGCGCACGGGGCCGCCCGCGACGTGCAGCGTCGTCCCCAGCGCCAGCGCAAGCCCCACCAGCCCAAGCCAGGCGTAGGGCCGCAACTGCCGGTCGCGCCGCTTCCACAGCCAGACCCCCGCCAGCGCCAGCGCCGCCCACCCCAGGTAGAGCACGCCCTCGTGGATGTTGGGGATATAGCGGGCGGCCAGCGTTTCGCCCCAGAGGGGATGCAGCACGCTGGGCCACGCGAAGTCGGCCACGCTCGCCGACCACCGGTCAATGTAGGCCAGGTCGTGGTACTCCGTAGCCCCCGCGTCCGCGTTGCGCACGAGGGGAATCGCCGCGGGCAGCATCACCACGCCGGCCACGCACACAAGGGCCGCGACAACGCCCGCCAGGCGACGCGGCTCCCACTCGCGGCGCGTCTGCGCCCATCGGATCACGCCGAACAGCCCCAGGAACAGCCCCACCATGTAGGCGTAGTACCAGGACGACAGCGCCGTGAGGCCGAAGAACAACCCGACCAGCGCGCCGTCCCTCGCCCGCCGCGTCCGAAAGGCCCGCTCCGCGAACAGGAACGCCAGGGGAATCCACTGCGTGCCCAGCAGCGGCAGATGCCCCGCCCCCAGATGAGCCATGCGGTAGGGGCTGAAGGCGAAGATGCCCCCCGCGACCGCGCCTCCCACGACGCTGCCCGTCAGAACCCGCGCCAGGCAGTACATGGCCCACCCCGACAACACAAACGACAGCAGCACCACCGCGTTGTACGCCACCACCTCGCCCCAGATGGCCGCGAAGGGCAACGCCAGCGCCATGTTCGCCAGCGTGGTCTCCGACAAACTGACGTCGTAGCCCGATGGGTAGAAAACGTCCGGATTGAACAGCGGCGACTGCCCGCGCTCCAGCAGGGCGGTCTTGAACCACCATATCTTGTAAAGGTACTCGTAGTTGTCGCCCGGCGGCCCCAGCACGGCATCGGACAGGTGGGCGACGAGCGGCCAGGTGCCCACCGCCGCCAGCACCGCGAAGGCCGCCAAGACCGCCAGGTGCTCCCGCCACGACATCGCGCCCCCGGCCCTCATCCCGCGCCTCCGCGCCGCCGGAAGTGCAGGATCACTATGTCCCGGAACTCCTGCCGTTCCACCACATCCGCGAAGCGCCCCAGATACTGCGCCAGCGCGTCGTTGTCCGTGTGGCTGACCACGAGCCAGAACTCGGAAACCGTCGCCACCACCGGCGCGACCTTCGGCTCCAGATCCGCGTCGCTCCTGTGCCCGCGCCACACGGGGTGCAAATCCGCAGGCGCCTGGTAGTAGTGCACCAGCGGCACGCGGATGTCCTCATCCACCAGGAAGATCGTGCCCCCCGCCGGCACGTGCTGGGTCAGGTACGTGGCAGCGCCCCGCCAATCTTCCTTCTGCGGCACCAGGTACATCACGAGCAGCACCGCCGCAACCCCCGCCAGGTACGGGATCATCACCGCCCACCGCAGGAATGCTCGCCTAATCTGGCAGAACCCCCTGCCCGCGACGATGGCGAAGGCGGGCGCGAACGGCACCATGTACCGCAGCACGAACATCGGCCTCACCTGGGCCAGCGCGAACGCGACCGTCGCCGGCAGAACCATGAGCAGCATGGCGCAGGCCCACTCGCGCCCGCCCGATTGCCACCACGATTCCCCGCGCCGTCGCGAAGGCGGCACCGCACCCAAGAGCAGGCCCAGCCCGAAGCACCCCGCCCCCAGCCACAAGGCCCACGACCACGGGGGCCGAATCGTCCCCAGGGCGAAATCCACCGGCAACAGCAGCAACTGCTTCAGCCCCGGCGTGCCGTACTTCTGGCCGATCCAGGCCCACCAGCCCTGGCTCTGCTGGGCAGAGATGCCGAGGAACCACGGCACGGCCAGCGCCACAAGCGCGGCGTTGGCTCCCAGCCACGGCCACAGCATCTTTCGCCGCGCCGGCTCCACGATGAGCACCACAGCCACCCAGACGTTGACCGCCGCGACGACGAAGATGGAAAAGGTGTGCGTGTACAGCCCCAGGGCCGCGCAGAGGGCGTACATCCCCCACAGCGCGAGCGCACGTCGGCGCTGGACGGCTTCCAGCACGGCCAGCACCGCCAGCCAGGCGAAAAGCCCCGCCAGGACGTACATCCGCGCCTCGCGCGAATACCAGATGTGGAACGGCGAGACGGCGAGGAGTCCCGCGGCCCAGGCCGCAGCGCGCCCCCCGAAAAGCCGCCGCGCCACCCCCAGCACCACCAGCATCGTCGCCACCCCGAAGATGACCGACAGCAGGCGAATCACGAACTCCGTCCGGCCCAGGCCCAGCCAGAAGTGCAGCAGGATGTGATAGACGTTCTTGTCGGTGAACGCGAACCCGCCCGGACGCAAGAAGTTCAGCAGCGAGAGATCCGCCCCCGCGAACGCCACGCTGTAGGCCTCGTCAAACCACAGGCTCTCGTCCCCCAGCGCGATGACGCGGAGCAGCACGGCGATCGCCACCAGTTCCACGACGATCCACCTGTCCATCGGGAGGGCTGGCCCCCAATATGAAATCAGCGCATCACGTCGCTGCCCACGCCAATCCGATAGTTTCAGACGCGCCTCCTACGGTGCAGTCAAGATGTACAGCGCCACGCCAATAGGCCCGCGGAACTCCTGCTCGTCCACCCGCGTGTAGTGCTCGTCCATGTACTGCTTGACCATGCCGCGCGGGTCGCCGTAGTGTCCGATGGACCAGACGAGCCACGCCCGGCGGTACCCCTCCACCCCGGGCCGCACGCTGGATTCCACCTCGTCCGGCGGCAGCGGGACTTTGAACCACGTCCACGCGGGCAGGTCCGCAGTGGAATAGTACCCAAACGGCTTCGCGTCCCAGCCGGGGTAGAAGACCGCCACGTCGCCATCGGCGGCGCGCTCGGACACATACGCGGCCGCGCTGCGCCAGTCCTCGGTCTGCAACACGTTGCCCATCTGCCACAGGCCGAAGGCCATCGCCGCCACGAGCAGCGCCACCGCGCCGCGCCGCAGCCATGCCTTCGGCAGCGCTCCCACACCGCCGGCCGCCAGAAGCAGGTAGCCCGGCAGGAAGGTTACCAGGTACCGCTCCGAGTACAGCGGCTTGACTTGAGAGATAAGCCAGGCCGTCCCCACCGGCACGGCAAGATACACGGCGGCGAAGACCACCCCCCGGCGCGGCGCGCGCTCGGGCGCACGCAGCCCCGCCCAGATGGCCCAGACGCTCAACCCTGCCAGCAAACCGTATGCCAGCCAGCGCAGCCAAAACGGGTACATCGCCCTCACGTTGCCCACGCTAAACCCGACCAGGATGTCCGCCAGGGCGCGCAATCCCGGCGTCCCGCCGCGGGCCACCCAGCCCCCGCCGCCGGATGTAACCTGAAACAGCATCGTCGGAATCCACGGCGCAAACAGCAGCGCGCTCGCCCCGACGCCCGCCGCGAACTCGCCCACGTGCTGCCAGCGGCGCGCCCGCCGCGCCTCGTACAGCACGTACACCCCCTGCGCCAGGAACACGAACACCGTGTAGTAGTGCGTGTACAGCGCCGCCGCGCTGGCGAGAACGTAGCCCACGGCGAAGCGCGCCCTTCGGCCGTCCAGAAACGCCACCAGGCACAGGCTGGACAGGAGCGCCCAGAACCCAAGCCAGGCGTACATCCGCGCCTGCTGCGAGTACCACACGTGGATCGGCGCCAGGGCCAGCAGCACGCCCGCCACAAACCCCGTGCGACGGTCAAACAGGCGCGCGCCCAGCGCGTAGAGCACGACGGTGCTCAACGCGCCCGCCACGGCCGACAGACTGCGCAGCGCCGCTTCGCTCTCGCCGAAAACCCGCCAGAAATGCAGCAGCAGGTAGTACAGAGGCGGGTGGATGTCCTTCGCCGTCCACGCGATGACGCCCACAGCCGACTTGCGCGCCAGGAACAGGCTGGTCGCCTCATCCAGCCACAGGCTCTCGGCCCCGATGCGCCACAATCGCACGCCCAGGGCCACTAGCAGCAGGACGACGGGCGCAACCCACCTCGTCCAAACGGGTTTTTCTGCGGTCAACGTCTTCGCCATAGCAGTCCCGTGTGAGCGTCTACTCCTGCGGGCGGTTGCCGAAGGACTGGAACGGCGTGGGCTTCCACCACGACCACTCCACGCAGTTGCGGCACGACGGCACGTCGTCCAGTCGGCGCGCCAGGTGTTTGCGGCGCAGTTCCTGCATGGCCGGGCCGTTCCACGCCTTCATCACGCCGCCCGCCACATTGCCCAACGGATACAGGGCGTCAAAGTCGCGGTCGCAGCAGACCAGCGTGCCGTCCCAGTAGATGTGGACATGGAACCACAGGTTGGGGCAATGCCAGCGCTTGGGGGGCACTTTGGCCTCGGCGGCCCGCAGGCTCGCGATGGCGTCCACCTGGTTGCCCCACGAGTCAAAGGGCTTGACGCTGACGCGGTACACCCCCGCCTGCCGCCACTGCTTTGTGAACTCCTCCACCTCCGGCAGGGTCGGCTGCATCTCTATGATTTGCACGTTGACCTGCGGCTCCGGCCCGGGCACCTGGCGGCGCAGGTCAATGAACCGCTGGATGTTGGCCCGCGTCTGCTCAAAGTCGCCGCGCCGACGGATGGCCTCGTAGGTCTCGGCCGACGCGCCATCCAGGCACATGTAGATCGTCCCCAGCCCCGCCTTCAGAATCTCCTTGCTCAGGTCTTCCGTGAGCAGCGTGGCGTTGGTGGAAATCTCGGGGCGGATGCCCTTCTGGCGGGCGTAAGCGATCATGTCGGGCAGTTTCGGATGGAGCAGCGGCTCGCCCCAGATGTGGAGCGTGGTAACCGGCACGTGGCCGGCCATTTCGTCCACGATGCTCCGGAATAGATCCCAATCCATGTAGCCCCGCTTGCGCTTCATGGTGCCGATGCCGTTGGGGCACATGATGCAGTTCAGGTTGCAGGCGTTGGTGGACTCCAGGTACATGCGGTCGGGATAGTAGGGGAGCCGCACCAGGCCGGCCTTGTATCCGAGATACTTGACCAGGGAAGCCGCTCGCTTTCGCAGGCGGCGGCCCCGCGGAATCCTTATGCCCATGCGTGTTTTCCTTCCTTTCGTAGGGATGCGAAACGCCGGAACAGGCCCAGCCGAACCAGCCTGCGGCCCAGCGCCCGGATGGGCCTGACGCGCGAGATGGCCCACACCACAGCGCCCAGGCGCGGGCCAAAAGCCTTCAGGTACCGGCGACGCTGGCGGCTCTCCTCAAACCGCCGCCGCGCGATCAGGGCCAGTTTCCCCAGCCGCGAGTCCGACACCTCCGATACGTTCAGGAAAGGCGCGATCTCCTCGGTGTAGGCATTGTAGTAGTAGGCGCGCGTGAAGTCGGCATTGTAGCGGGTCTCCGGGCGCTTCTTGACCAGTTCGTCCCACAGGCGCGTGCCCGGGAATGGCGTCGTGATGCTGAACATCGCCTCGTCCAGTTCCAGTTCGCAGGCGAAGCGAATCGTCTGCTCCATCGTTTCCTCGGTATCGCCCGGCAGGCCGAGCATGAAGTAGCCCTTGCTGCGGATTCCGGACTCCGCCGTCCACTTCACGGCCTGGCGCACCTGATCCATGGTGATGTTCTTGCCGGTGGCCGCCAGGACCTGCGGGTTGCCCGACTCAATCCCGTAGTGGATTTCGCGGCAGCCGGCGCGGTACATCATGGCCAAACTCTCGGGCGTTACGCGGTCCACGCGCCCCAGGCACTGCCAGCGAATGTCCAGGCCCTCGTCTATGATCATCTGCGAGATGGCCATGAGGCGCTTGGTGTTGATGGTGAACAAGTCGTCAATGAAGTAGAAGTTGCGCACGTTGTACTGATTGCGCAGCAGGCGCAGTTCGTCCACGACGCTCTGCGCGCTCCGCTGGCGGTAGGTGCGCCCGACGATGCCCTTGAAGCAGTAACTGCAATTGAAGGGGCAGCCGCGGCTGGACAGGACGGTCAGCATCTTTCCGCCGTCGGGCGCGGCGAGGGGGTACTTGTCCAGTTCCAGCAGATGGCGCGCGGGCAGCGGCAGCGCGTCCAGGTCGGCGATGAGCGGGCGCTCTGGCGTGCGCACCACGCGGCCTTCGCGGGCGTAGGCCAGGCCGCGGATGCCCGAGAAGTCCTCGGCGCCCGACTCCAGCGCCGCGACGAGTTCCATGAGCGTCTCTTCGCCCTCGCCGTACACCACGAAATCCACGCCCGGGTCCGCGGCCACGGCTTCGGGGAAGACGGTGGGGTGCGGCCCGCCCAGGACGATGGGCACCGACGGCAGCGCCTGCTTCAGCAGCGCGATGGCTTCGGTTACGCTGTGATACCCGCCCGTCATCACCGTGAACCCGATGAGCGCGGGCGCGTAGGCTACCACGTCGGCCACGTCCTCCTGTTGCGGGCGGTGGGGGCGCAGGCCGAAGTCAAAGATGCGCGCCTCGTGCCCGCCGCGCTCCAGGACCGCCGCCAGGTACGCCAGCCCCAGGGGCGGGTAGTCGGTGATCTTCTCGTGCCACTTCGGCGCAATCAGCGCAACTCTCAAAGCATCATCTCCTCTGGATTCGGATGTGGAGGAAGGGCAGAAGCGTCGGGCGTTGCCGTTCTTTGCACCCCGTGTTCGGGCCGCGCATCCCTCGCCATCCCATCCGCACAATTACGTCGGCCCCGAGTGCCGGGAGCCGACGCAGGCAGCGGCCCACTTGTGATGACAGGTCTCCTTATCCCGATTATACACAACCTTGATGAAAAACGGATGACAAACCCATCGGGCGCGCATGACAAACTGTTCATGATAACCGACGCCAGAGCGAGGGCACGAGACCTCACTGTCGGGCGCCCTCGGAGGGCAGCGTCGTGAAGTCCAGCGACAGGTCGCGCCCGCCTTCCAGTCGCTTGGGCAGGACGAACTTGAACACGCTGCCCTGCGGTTCGGCGCCTTCCACCCAGATGCGCCCGCGGTGATGCTCCACGATGTGCTTGCAGATGCTGAGGCCCAGGCCGGTGCCGCGATAGGGGCGAGTCGCGCCGCTGTCCACTTGGTAGAACCGCTCAAAGACCTTCTCGCGCTCGGCGGGCGGGATGCCGATGCCCGTATCGGCCACCGAGATGAGCACGCGGTCGCCCAAATCCTCGCCGTGGATAACGATGCGGCCGCCCGCTGGCGTGAACTTGATGGCGTTGTCCACCAGGTTGGTGAGCACCTGCTCCATGCGAGTCGCGTCGGCCTCCACCGTGGCGAAATCGGCGGGGATCGTGGACTCCAGCGCGATCTGCGCCTCCTGCGCCTGCGGCGACAGTTTCTCGGCGACGCGCGCGGCGATGTCGGCGAACGAAACCTCCTCTATGCGCAGCCGAATCTGCCCCGATTCCAGCCGCGAGAACTCCAGGAGTTCGCTGATGAGATTCTGCAACTGGTCGGTCTGCTCGCGGACGGTGGCAAGAAAGTCGCGCTGGAGGTCGTTGATCTTGCCCGTCTTGCCCATCAGGATGATGTCCACAAACCCCTTGATGGAGTGGAGCGGCGTCTTCAACTCGTGCGAGACGACGGACAGGAAATTGGACTTCATCTGCTCCAGTTGCTTCTGGCTCGTGATGTCGCGCAGCACGGTAACGACGCCGCGCGCCTCGCCGGCAGCGCCCGGGACGGTCGTCGCAAGGGCCTGGTAGATCATCTCCGGGTGCTCGCGGGTCATCGGCACCCGAATCTCGCGGATGACGGGCTTCCCCGGAGCCGCCAGCGCCTCGCGCATCACGCCCATCAGTTCGCGGTGGCCCACCGTGTCGGCCAGCGGCTTGCCCAGCGAGGGCGCGTCCTCCACGCCGAAGATGCGCACCGCCACGGGGTTCATCATCACCAGATTCAGGTCGGTGTCGGTAACCAGGACGCCGTCGCCAATGCCCTGCAGCACCGCCTCCAACTCGTTGCTCTTCTCCTGCACGCTCCGGTAAATCTGCTCGGTCTGGCGCTTCTCGCGGGCCAGGTCTTCGTAGAGCCGCGCCTTCTTGACCGCGATGGCCGCCTGGTCGGCGAAGGCCGCCAAGAGGCTCAAATCGTCGGGGGTGAACGCGTTGGGTTCGGGGCTGGTGGCGCTGATGGCCCCGATGGCCTTCCCGTCGGACATGAGCGGAACGCTGATGATGGATTGCACGGGCATCTGCCCCAGGCGGATGTAGCGGGCATCCTGGCTCACGTCGCCGATGAGCGCCGGCGCCGCGTTGGCCACCACCCAGCCGGCGACGCCCTTGCCCACGGGGAAGCGAGACCCCCACAGGCTCTGCGCGGGCACGCCCGACGCCGCCAGGGTTACTACCTCGCCCGACGCCTCGTCCAGCAGCGCGATGGAGCAGCGGGTGCCCCGCAGCACCTGCGAGGCGTTGGCGACAATCATCGCCAGCAGCGACTCCAGGGCCACCGCCGAGTTGATCGTCTTGATTCCCTCCTGCAGGGAGCGCAACTGCATGACCCGGTCGCCCAAGTCCGTGGCCGTCCGCTGCAACACCGACGTCTTGCGGCGGAGTTCCTGCCCCTGCTCCTCCAGGGCGTAGTTGAGCCCGCGCACGAGGCGATACCGGCGCTCCAACAGCCATGCCACGTACAGGGCCGCCAGCACCATCGCGAACAGGATGAGATACCGCAGGACGAACCCGGGCGACAGCAGGAACAAGAGCGACTGAATCTGCAGGTACACGCCGAGGATGTACAGCGGCCCGTAGAGGAACGGCAGGAAGATGAGCCAGTGCGCGAACGGGTAGCACAGGGCCACCTTCACCGCAAGCACGAAGTAGAGCAGGTAGAGTTCGCTCCCCACGCCGCCGGAGTACGGAATCAGGAACAGGATGGCCAGCGAGTCCACGATGGTGGCCACCGGCACGAGCCAGACGGGAACCCTGTCGCGCCAGGGGCCGTACACCAGCACCGAGATGAGGAGCGCGAAGCCCATGAACACCGCCAGGCCGAACGCGGCCGCCCGCGGAAACGGCACCTGCTGCGTCGTCCACACGCTGATGGCGCCCACCAGGAACATGCCCCAACGCAACGGCGCGCCGAACCGCCGTTCCA
>DAOTVT010000077.1:0-2924 GCA_034436295.1 Anaerolineae bacterium
CCTACGACGCGCTGCTTGCCCTGGCCTCATCGCCCGAACTGGCCGCGAAGGTTCACTACCTGAAGGGGCTGGCCCTGCGCGACAGCGACAAGAAGGCGGCTTTGGACGAGTTTCGGGCGGCCACGGAAGCCTCTGTGTCGGCGCGGGAATCGTATCTGGCGCTGGTGGAGTTGGTCCAGGCCGGCGAGGCGGTGGACGAGTTTCGGCGCGGCCTGATAGACTACCAGAACGGGGCCTATCAGGCGGCGGCCGAGGCTTTCGGGCGCGCGCTGGCCTCGGCCGATGCCTCCAAGCGGCCGGACATCGGGTACTATCTGGGCCTGGCGCGCATGGCCCTGGGCGACTACGACGGCGCGATGGCCGCTTTGGACGAGGCGCGGGCGGCCAGCAAGGATGCGGCGTTCCAGGCCAAAATCCTCATGGCGCAGGGGCGGGCGCTGGAGAAGGCCGGCAAACTGCTGGAGGCGCGCGAGGCCTACCGACAGGCGCAGGAGATTTGCCCGTCGTGCGGCACCGCGCCCCAGGCCCTGTGGCGCAGCGCCCAGGCCGCGGCCGCCCAGGGCGACCGCGCTACCGCCGCCTCGGATTACCTCTGGCTGCAACGCCTGTACCCGGGAGACGACGGCGCGGACAACGCCATGTTCCAGGCGGCCATCCTCTACTATCAGGACAAGCGGTTCGCCGAGGCGCGCGTGGTGTGCGAGGAGTTGCTGAATCGGTATCCCGCGTCGGACGTGGCCTCTGCGGCACGTTTCTGGGCCGCGAAGGCGGCACTGATGGCCGGCCGCCCCGACCTGGCCGAACCGCACCTGCGCGCCCTGGCCGAGGGTCAAGCCGCCGACTACTACGCCCTCCGCGCCACGAGCATACTCCACGCGCAGGATGCCATCCTCCCACCGACCGGCAACCTGCTGCTGGCGGCCGACGAGGCAGGCGAGCGCGCCACGTGTCTCTCGTGGCTCATCGCCTGGGCGAATCACGGCGAGCCGTATCCGTTTGACCGCCTGCCGGACGACCTGGCGGAGGATTTGGATTTCCGCAAGGGGCAGGCTTTCGCGGCCCTCGGGCTGATGGAGGAGGCCGCGGAGCGATTCAGCGCCGTTCGCGCGCGCTGGAACGACGCTCCCCTCGCGCTTTTCCAGATGGCCGAGTACCTGCGCGATGCGGGGCTATACCGCCAGTCCATCGCGTGCGCCGAGCGGGTGATCGCGCTGTCGCCGCCGGGGGCACGATCCGATGTGCCGCGCTACCTCCACCGCTTGGCCTATCCCACGTACTTCGCCGAACTCATCCTGGATCACGCGGCCCGCAACGGGCTGGATCCGCTCTTGCTGTTCGCGGTTGTGCGCCAGGAGAGCCGATTTGACCCCGCGGCAGGGTCGTGGGCGGGGGCGTTGGGGCTGATGCAGGTGATCCCTCCGACGGGCGAGTGGATCGCGCTCCAGTTGGGCGAGCGGGGCTTCCGACGGGAGGACCTGTTGCGCCCGATGGTCAACGTCCGCTTCGGCGCGTGGTACCTGGCCCGGCAGATGCGCGACTTCGGGGGCGACCCGCTGGCGGCGCTGGCGGCCTACAACGGCGGCCCCGGCTATGCCCGCCTGTGGCTCTCGCAGATGCAGGACTACGACCCCGACCTGTTCGTGGAGACTATCCCCGTCGCCGAGACGCAAACGTACCTCAAGGCCATCCTGGGCCAGTACGCGGCTTACCGCTCCATCTACCAGCCGAGCCGCGCGCTGACCCCCTAGTCGGTGCCCTTTGCGTTGGCGGATTCCAGAGCGGGGGCAATGGGCAGAAGCACGACACGCCCGTTCTTTCCGTGGAATCTCGGCGGCGAATCCGGTTTCGCAGGCCAGCTTTGCATAGCCGCCGTACAGGTGCGACGCACTTTCGGAAGTGCGTCGCACCTGGTGTTCTCCGCGCTCTCCACAGTGAATCCGGTTTCGTAGCACGGCTCTCCCTAACCGCCGCAGTCCGTAGGGCGGCTTTCCGTAGCCGGGCCACGGGCAGGTACGGAAACCTCGCCTACGCTATCCACGAATAACGCGAATCCACACGAATGGGGAACAAGGGTGGACACGTAGGCCGGCTTTCCATAGCCGGCGTACAGGTGCGACGCACTTTCGGAAGTGCGTCGCACCTGGTGTTCTCCGCGCGCTCGGCGGTGAATCCGAGTTCGTAGGGCGGTTTTCCACAGCCGCCGGAGGCCGGAGGCAGGTATGGAAACCTGCGCTGGAGTTTGGCTCCTCTGCCTGACTGTTGGGGCGGCAGAAGGGCTGGAAACAGGTGCTGGCAGGCCCGAAGCGGGCTAACTCCTGGCTGAAGACAAGGCCGCACGATACAGACCGCTCAACCAAGCCTCCCTACCGCTTCTCCCCCACACCCGGGGCTAGACCCCCAGCCCGCAGGGCTTCGCCCCTTCAGCCCAATGCTTCAGCGCCGGGCGACGAGCAACCGCGAATCCACGCCAATGAACGCGAATTTGCCCCAAGCCCGCAGGGCTTCGCCCCTTCAGCCCGATGCTTCGGCGTCGGGCGACGCGGAACCGCGAATCCACGCCAATGAACGCAAATTTGCCCCCTAGCCCGCGGGGCTTCGCCCCTTCAGTCCGATGCTTCAGCGTTGGGCGACGAGCAACCGCGAATCCACGCCAAGAACGCGAATTTCCCCCAGCCCGCAGGGCTTCGCCCCTTCAGCCCGATGCTTCAGCGTCGGGCGTGGCGGCGCGCACCTCACCCCCAGCCTTCGGCTTCCCCCTCTCCGCGCGCGGAGAGGGGGAACGAGGGGGTGAGGTCTGCACCGCCCGATGCTTCGGCGTCGGGCGCCCAGTAACCGCGAATCCACGCCAATGAACGCGAATTTCCCCTAGCCCGCAGGGCTTCGCCCCTTCAGCCCGATGCTTCAGCGCCGGGCGTGGCGGCGCG
>DAOTVT010000078.1:0-20702 GCA_034436295.1 Anaerolineae bacterium
GCACGTCCTCGTGGATCAGGCCGGCCCAGAAGTGGGGCGAGGTTCTGGGCGGCTTGTCGGTGATGCGGATGAAGCCGGTTACGGTGGCGCGCTGGCCGGGCATCAGGTACTTGCCCTCGCCGATGACCGTCAGTTGGTCGTCGGGCGCCAGCGCCCAGCGGTACGGATAGGGCCGCCCGCTGCTGTTGCCCTCAAAGTCAATGCCCACACGCCAGGCCCCAGGCGATTCGGCGTAGCCCAACGTGTTGAAGTTCTGGCTGCTGGTGTACAGCGTCCCCGGCGCAGGGCCTGTCGTTCGCACCGGCACCGAGCCGATGTTCTCCACCGTCAGGGTGAAGGCGAGAATCTGCCCGATGGGCACCACCCTGGGGTAGAACTCCACCGCCGCCTGCACGATGTCCACGCGGGGCACGCCGCCTTCGGCGATCTCCAGCGTGCTCGTAACGACGGTGAAGTTGCCCACCTTGTCCCGCGCCTCGGCCCGCACCTCATACAGGCCGTCGGGCGGCGGCGTCGCGCCCTCATCCACGCCCCCGGCGTAGTCGTAGATGTGCGTGCCGACCTCGCCGGGCTTCACCACGCCCTCCTGCTCGGCCAGCGGGAACCGATTGCCGTCCTTATCCACCAGGAACACCCGCACATCGGCGGGTTTGGTCAGGTAGTAGGACACCTTCACGCGGTCGTCGTACCCGTCCTGGTTCGGCGTGAACCGCTGCGGGTACACGCTGAAGTTCAGCAACTCGGGCGGGGTCGTGTCGGCGTCGCGCAGCGACAGCGTGCGGCTGACGCGGTGCGTGCGGCCCTCGCTGTCCACCGCCTCCACCACCAACTCGTAGTCGCCGTCGGGGAGCATTCGGCCGTCCACCACCCCGCCAAAATCCACCCCGTACCGCCCCGCCGAGCGTCGCTGCGCCTTGCGGAAGTAGTGTCGCCCTCCCTGCGCGTCCACCAGGTAGATGGACAAATCGGCGTTGCCCGTCAGCCGATAGGAGATGCGCGTTACATCCGTTACGCCATCGGCGTTGGGCGTAATCTGGCTTGGGCTGACATCCACATCCGACAGGAGCGGACGCGTCCCGCATCCGACCAGGAGCAGCGCCATCAGCGCCACGAAACCCACCAGGAACGGAACCCAGAGCGACTTCCTCAAGATACCTCCTCCACCTTGGGCGAGGCCGCTGCCACCGCCTTGGCCCTCTCCGTGCGCACCATATAGACGCTCAGCCCGGCCATTGCCAGGACGATGACGGCAATGGTAATCAGCACCTGCTGGATGCCCCAGATGTCGGCCAGACCTCCCGTGGCGGGCATCGGCAGCGTGGATGCCGCATTGGCCAGCACGATCTGCGTGGAGATCACCCTGCCCCGCATGTAGGGGGCGGGCCGCTCCTGCAGGATGGTGCGCGCGGGGATCATCGTCAGCGCGAACCCGAAGCCCGCGACGGCAACGGCGAGCGCCAGGCCCAGCAAATGCAGCCCCTTCAGCATCGTGAGCAGCGAGAAGCCCAGCAGCCCCGCCCCGAATAGCGTCAGCCCCAGCGCCGACCACGCCTGCCGCGACATGCGCAGCCCGTGGCGGCTGGAGATGAACATCAGGCCGCCGACGAACCCCAGGCCCGCCGGCAGCGCCGCATACGCCACGTCGGCCACGTGCTTGCCCAGGATGCGGTTGGCGAAGCCCGGCGCCAGCGTGGACACCGCCAGCACCGACGTGGCGGCCAGCACCATCTGGATCACCGCCAGCCACACGAAGCGGTCGCTGGCGATGTAGGCCCAGCCCTGCCTCAAGTCGGCCAGGGCCGACACGAAACCGTTCTTCACGGTCGGCTTCGTCGGGTCAAACTCCGAACCGCCCCGGGGGAGGCCGACGATGGCTAGCCACGACAGGACATACAAGACGGTGCTCACGACGCCGACGAGCCACGCCCCGCCCAGTTTCAGCAGAATCGGCGCGATGAGGATCACCCCCACGCCCTGCGAGACCACCGACGACAGGTTGAAGAGCGAGTTCGCGCCCATCAACTGCTCGGACGTTACGTAGCGCGGGATCGCCGACGCCTCTGCCGAGATTACGAACTGGGCCAGCGCGGACAACAGGAAGTTGCAGATGTAGACCACCCACAGCAGCGACGACGTGTGCGGCGCGAAATACATGGCCAGGGCGAACCCAATCCCGATGGGAACCCGCAGGATGCATCCCAACTTGATGACCGCGATGCGGTCGTGGCGGTCCACATACGGCCCCGCGATCAGCCCGAAGATAAACCCAGGCAGCGTGCTGGAGAAGATCATCAGCCCAACCTGCGTGCTGGAATGGGTGATCTCCTCCACCAGCGCCATGGATGCGAAGTACAGGGCGAAGTTTCCCACCAGCGCCGTGAATTGCGACAGGCAAAGCCCCCTCACGCAGGAGTTCGCCAATAGCCGTCTCGGTGCAGCGTACTCTTTCAATGCCCCCTCACAGAAGGTTGGTTTGCAGCGGATCGCAGCGCAGCCCCGCATCGTCGCGCAGACGGCGCGCCTGTGGCCTCCCGGCGCTTCCCCTAGAGGCCCCCATTTTATCACCGTATCGCAATCTTTGCCAACAAGACCCTGTCGCCTGTAGCCTGCCCGTCGGCCCCCAAGACCGGCAGTCGCGGGAACGACGGGTCGGCGGCGTCGTACAGGCCCACCTCAATCCAGTACTCGCCGGGCGGGGTATCGGGCTTCACGTACAGCGTGTACTCGTCGGTGATGTACTCGCTGGGCAGCCAGCCCGTGGTCGGCCGGTTGCCGCGCTGCGGGATGCTGTCCTGCTGCGCCCAGATGCGATTGCCCGCGTCAATCAGGTGGACGAACACGGTGTACGACTTGGGCATCTCCTCGCGCGCGAGCCAGTACAGCGTGATCCGGAGCGCGTCGCCGGGCGAGAGGACGGTCGCCCCCACGTCCGCGCCGTACAGTTCGGCGTACACACCAAACCGCGCCGAGACGATCGTCTGCGCCTGCGGCGGCGTGAAGACCCGCGCCGGCCCGCTCACCTCCACCGCGCCGATGGGCACCGAGTTCCCGACGGCCGCGCCGCTCTTCGGGTCGCGCAGCGCCACCTTCAGCACATAGGTGCCGGGCGCGACCGCCGCCGGGACGGGCACCCTCGCCACCCACCGCACCGGCCGCCCCGCCCCCCACGCCGACGTGGGGTAGGCCGAGGTCCCCAGCGGGAAAACCTTCTCCGCGACGACTGTCCCATCCGCGCTCGCCAACGCCACCGCCGCGTCGTAGTCGGCCCCGACCGTCCCCGCCGCCTCCCAGAACCCGACGATGGACACCGTCTCCCCGGGCGACGCCTGTTGTCGGTCCACCTGCCATGCGACAAGGCCCAGGTTCCCGTCCAGCATCACGGGGTTGCGCCCGTTCGGAAGGTCGGCAACGTCGGCGGGCTGCAGCGCGGCGATACGCACCGGGCCGATGCGCGCCGACTGCCCTTGCGGCGCTCCGGCCGCGTCCAGTACGTCCAGCCGCTCGCCCGTGGCCTCGTCGTACACCACCACTTCCAGGAAATACTCCCCTGGCGGCGTCCCCGGCAGCGCCGGCGGCAGATTGCTCCCGAAGACGGGTTCCCCCGGCCGCCAGCGGCTCGTGGGGAAGTAGTAGCTGGCGGGCCGCCGATCCAGCGACCCCCAGAACTCGCCCGCGGCGTCCCGCAGCCGCAAGGACACCGAGTAGTCGCGGTCCAGCGGTTGCAGCGCCTGCCAGTACAGCAGCACATGCCCGGCAACGCCGACGGAGAATCCCAGCAACTCCACGCGATTGCCGAAATTCACCCGCTGCGGGTACTGGACCCGCGGCTCGCTGGAGAAGTGCGCGCCCTTGTTCAACGCCCAATGCACGTACCGCACGCCCCAGAATTGCGGCCCCGAAGGCAGCCGCGACCCCTCCTCGTTCAGCATCATCGTCAGGATGCCGTTGGGGTCGGCGATGTGGTCCTGCCAGAACACCACCCACACGCCGTCCTTGCCCGCCAGGATGCGGTTCAGGTCGTCGGCCACGCGGTACGTCAGCACGTTGTCCACGTCCAGGATCGGGTCGGGCGGAAGCGGGTGCCAGTTGTCGGGGCCGAAGTAGTACTGGAACACGGGGAAGAAATGCCCCGCGCACAGGATCACCGTCTCGTTGGGGCCGATGCGCTCTTTGATGTAGCGCGCCACGTTGCGAAAATCGTCGCGTTGGAAGCGCGGGTCAAAGTAGTTATTGTAGTTCCCGTAGGCGAACACGGCGAGGGCAAACGCCAGCGCCGCGATGCCCGCGCCGCGCACCGCCCACCGCGCCCACGCCAGGCGGATGCGGCGCGCGTCCAGCATGAAGGCAAGCCCCGCGCCGAGAATCAAGAAGAACCCAGGCGACGCGAACAGCAGGTGCCGCGTCTCAAACTTCGGCCGGTTGAGGAACAGCACGATGAACAGGGCCACGGGCAGAGCCGTGTACAGCACGGGGAACAGCACCGCAAACCAGCGCGGCAGCGGCGCTTCGGCCAGCGGCCCAGGTCGCCTCACCGCAGCCACGATGAGCGCCACCGCCGCCACGACGGAAACCGCCACGAACGCCGGAAGCAACGCATCGGCGGTCCGGCTGAACAGGGTCTCGCCGGTCCAGTAGGACAAGAAGGCCCGCCGGACCACCCCGCCGATGCCCAGCGTGCCCCTCCAGAAGCCGCGGTACATGCCCAGGTTCTCGGCCACCAGCGCAATCCAGGGCACGTGGAGCAACGCGAACGCCACAGCCACCGCCGCTGCCTCGGCCAAGACCGCCAAGCGCCGTATCCACCCGGCCCATCCCGCGAGGAAGGCCACGCCGAAGAAGGCCAGGAGCAGCGCGCCGGTCGCGTGGGCGTAACTGACCGCGACCGCGGCGAACAGGAATCCCAGCCAGTACGCGCGCCGCCGCTTGCCCCGCTCCGACAGAACCTTCAGCAAGAACCACGCCGCCACAAGGCCGAGGAACGTGAGCAAGGCGTAGGTGCGGGTCTCCTGCGAGTACCAGATGTAGAGCGGGGACGCGGCCACCAGCATGGCGGCCAGAAGCCCCGGCAGGCGGCCGAGAAGCATCCTGCCCACGGCGTACATGAGGGGAATGGTCAGCGTGCCCACGAGGGCCGAAAGCGACCGAACGGCGGCCTCGCTGGTGCCGAACAGGCCCTGCCAGAAATGCAGCGCGTAGTAGTACAGCGGCGGGGCCACATCGCGGGCGGTCCAGGCGGTGGCCTCCCGCAAAGGCATGGAGGCCAGGTACACGCTGAACCCTTCGTCGTACCACAGGCTTTGCGCGCCCAGGTGGAATGCTCGGAGGGCCGCGCCTGCCAGCGTCAGCAGCGCGACTGCAGCCGTCCAACGACTTACC
Organism: Anaerolineae bacterium; assembly: GCA_034436295.1. Classification (GTDB taxonomy): domain Bacteria; phylum Chloroflexota; class Anaerolineae; order DTLA01; family DTLA01; genus DTLA01. The sequence continues at coordinate 5,377 of DAOTVT010000078.1, forward strand.
CCGCCAAGCCGATTCCTGACGCTCACCCAAGCCTGCGCAAGCATAGCGCGTATCATATCATAAGCCTGCGGGGCGGCAAAATCGCCCGCGCCCTCACCGCAGCCGATAGACGGCCATGTTGTCGCCGCCCGCCAGCACGGCCCAGGGCGCGCGGGTTTGATAGATCATCACCACATCGGGCCGCGCCGTCATCTGCGGATACCACGACGGAAACGTTACCAGGTACGAGGCCCCACGCGCGCGAATGTACTCGTACAGGCGGCCCTCGTCGCGGATGAACGGCACCACCTCCGGGCTGACCAGGCCCGCCAAATCCACCAGCCGCCGCCGCGTGAAGTATCCCACCGCCCCGATGTCGTGCACCGCGATCACCGCATCCGGCGGCGTGTTGCGATCCAGATACCGCGCCACGTCCACCATCTCGGTGTCAATGATGCGCACGTCGGCCAGGTAGGCGCGCGCGCCCACTGCCACGAACGCCGCCATCACCGCGCATGCCGCCAGCGCCAGCGCGCGGGTCAGGATGCGGCCCGCCGGCCCTTTCGCCCGCGCCGCCAGCAACGCCGTGCCCGGCGCGCCATAGACCAACAGCGCGGGAATCACCGGCATCTCGTACCGCCCGTGCTGGTACGTTACCGGCAGGCGCGTCGCGTACAGCACGACGGTGGCCGCCCACCACAGCAGCGGCAAAAACCCCATCCAGTCGCGCCGCCTGCCGACCTCGCGCCACGCCGCCACCATGCCAGGGACGAGCAGCGCCATGCCTCCCACAAACTGCACCCCCGCCACGCGCATCAGCCGCACCAGCCACGGCACTGCCTCGGCGACTTCGCGGTACTCGGCCTGCTTGGCGTAGAACGTGTTGGGCAGGATCGCCCCCGACGCCTTCCAGTTGAAGGCCAGGTACGGCACGGCCAGCGCCAGGAACCCGACGGCGGCCAGGCCATACCGTTTCAGCGCCGCGCCGCGCGAGCCTTGCGTCCAATCGGCGCGCCGCGCGGCCAGCAGGCACGCCCCGCCCAGCCCCAGCGGGAGCAACCCCTCGGGCCGCGTGAGGAACGCCGCCCCGCCCAGCAGCCCCCAGCCCAGCCATGCCCACGGGCGCTCGTCCCGGGCCAGCGCCAGCGCGCCGCCCAGCACGGCCAGCGCCAGCGCCGCGAACAGCGCCGTCTCCATCCCCGACGCCCCGGCCCAAAGCAGATGCCACTCCAGGGCGCACGCCAGCGCCGCAACCCAGCCCACGCCGAGGCTCGGAAACAGCCGCCGCGCGACCCAGCCCGCGACTACGGCCACCGCCCCCGACGACAGGCCGCCCACGACCGCCGTCCACACGCGGAAAGGCACGCCCAGCGCATACCCCAGCGCCAGCACCAGCGTCCACAGCGGCGCGGTGGAGCCTGCGCTCACCTCGCCCGGGACGTAGGCCCAGGCCCCGGTCTCCACCAGGTTGCGCGCGTAGGTCTGGTGAATCCAGCCGTCGTCCAGGGGGAAGCCGGAGTAGCCCTGCGCCGCCGCGTAGCCCACGTAGGCCAGCGCCCCCGCCACCCCGACCACCGCCGCCGCGAGAATGCCCCTATCGCTCCCCTTCGGCCATCTCATACAGCACGACCTTCTCCCCCAGAGCATCGTAGAACACCTGCCGCAAGACCCAGCCCGGCGGCGTCTCGCTCTTATCGTAGATTGCGTTCAGAAAGCGCGGATGGTTGTACTCCAACACCAGCCAGCGGACGCCGTACTTGGCCTGCGCGAAGCGCAGAGCCTCCATGCCGTCCGATGGGATCGCGACGCACTCGCGCCTGGCGTAGTAGTAGAACGCCGGCGGATCGCCGACCATGACGCGGTCGGCGGCCTCGGCGTGTTCGTCCAGCCAACGGGCCACCACGGGATACACATCATCGCGCAGGTTCCACGGCGCGACCGCTGGCGGCCTGCCCCCGATGGCCCGCGCGTACAGCACCCCGCTGACGGCCACCGCCATCGCCACCAGCGCCACTGCGAAGACGCGATAGGCCTGCGCCGCGTTCCACGATGGACGGCGCGCGCCCGCCCATGCCACACCCGCGCGCAGGCCCGGGAAGACCGCCGCGAACAGGAAGGGCACCAGCGCCCCCGCGGAGTGGAAGAAACTGCCCCGCATCCCCGGAAACGTGAAGGCGAAACTCATCGCCAGGAGGAGCAGCGTCCCGAACGCCATCGCCGGCCACAGGCAGATGCGCCGCCGCGCCGCCCACAGCCCCCAGGCCGACGGCCCAACCAGCACCACGAGGAGCGCCCCCACCAGCGTGATGAGGTTGGACACCAGCGCGCTCGCCTTGGACGCAACGATGGAGGCGAAGCCCCACGACAGGTAATCGGCGAGGGTGGGGATGTGCCGCGCCGCGTACAGTTCGTCGTAGTCGCGGAGGAACAAGGCGCTCAGCCCGCCTCCCGCCAGGGGCGAACCGGCGACCGCCCAGTTGCGCGCGAACCACGGCCCCATGACCGCCGCGTACCCCACGAGCATCCAGAGCGCCGCGCGCGAAGCCGCCCTGCGCCCCATGACGCCACGCGCCCCCGCCCACAACAATCCCAACATGCCGACCAGAATCAGCAGCACGCCGTCGGGCCGCGCCAGGTGTCCCAGCCCCGCGCAAAGCCCCGCGCCCAGCGCCCGCCACCTGCGCTCGTGCGCCCGCGACATCAGCCACAGCGCGCCGCACCCCGCCACCGCGAACGGCGCGAAACTGTCCGGCGATGTCCAGTAGGCCGCGTAGAAGCCCGCGAGCAGCGTCAGGAGCGCCGACACCGCCGCCTCGCGCGTGTCTGCGCCCATCTGCCGCGCCAGGCCGAAGGTGAGCAGGGGCAGCGCCGCCGCGCACAAGATGAACGGCAGGCTGGCGGCGGCGTAGGAATCCCCGAACAGCCGAATGGCCCCCGCCGCGAGGATGCTCGGCAACGGCGCCCAGTACAGGTGGCTGGGGTGCGGGATGTCCTCGGGCGCGTCCAGGTAGTTCCACACGAACGGCTCGGTGAACCCCTGCCCGCCAGCGATGCGCTCGGCCATCGTCAGGTGGTAGTAGGCGTCCATGTAGCCCGGGCTTCGCTTGGGCAGGTGCAGGAGCAACGCCAGCGCCAACCCCGCGACGACTAACGCCGCGAGGGTAACCCACTGCTTGCCGGGCCGCGCGACGGTGTTCATTCCCGCGCACCTCCGCCGATTGCCTTTCGCCTGCGCCGCGCCAGAGGCCAAAGGAGCACCCCCGCCGCCAATGCCGCCGCTGCCGCGGAAATACCGCAACCGACGCGCCACGTCGCCGGCGTAAACCGCAACTCCACCACATGCTCGCCGGGCTGGCTCATGGGCACGGCGATGAACGCGTAGTCTGCGCGCAGCACGGGAACCGGCGTGCCGTTGTCCCACGCGCGCCAGCCCCGATGATACGTCTCGCTCACCACCAGGTAGGCAGGCCTGTCCGTCCGCGCGCGAACCGACAGGCCGTTCTGCGACGCCGCCCATGAGAACACCGTCCCCGCTTCCGCGCCGCCGGTCGTGATCGCGGGCGGCGACTCCAGCCAGACGCAGTCGGGACGGAAGTCGCCCTCGCGCAGGATGCGATCCCACTCGTCGGGCGTGGCCGCCTGCCGCGCGCACGACACGACGCGCACGCGCGGAAACACCGCGTCGTTCTCGCCGACGACCATCCCCGGCGAGTCGCGAACGACGCGCAGCCCCGCCATCGGCGTGCGCGAAATGACATAGCGCACGTTCATCAGCCCCAGCAGGCGCTTCTGCGCGTCGCCCGCCGCCGACTCGGCGCGCCGCCGCAGTTCCACATGGCGCGCGTCCAGCAGCGGGTCGTAGTTGGCGGCGGTCTCCAGCCCGGCCAGCGCGCACAGGTTCGGGAGCAGGCTCGCGCGGAGTTTCCGGACGGTCGCCTCGTCCTGCGGCCCGAAATCGGCGAACCGCGTGAAGCCGGAGAACATCGTGTTGTACTCGTAGGACTCGGTAGTGAGAATCCGCGACGTGCCCGACGCCTGGCGCAGGAAGGCGGGGATGTCGGCGTCGCCCGCGAAGGCCGCCTGTGGCGCGCTTGGGATGAGCGGCCGCCCGAATGTGGTCAACTCCACCAGCACGATGAGCGCCGCCGCCCACCGCCACGCGGCCGCCCGTTTGCCATGCGCGTTGCGGGGACACGCCGCCCCCCACGCGCCGATGGCCGCCGCCGTCGCCGCCAGCCTCAACAGCGCCGCCGGAAACGTGCTCCCGCTGAACGGGGGCACGGCTTGGAGCAAAAGGAGCATCGCCGAGGCCGCCAACCCGCCGGCCAGCGTCAGCCGGCCCCAGAAGATCCACGCCCGCGAAGGGGACAGGCGCTCGGCCCCGAATCCGGCCAGTATCGCCGCCGCGAAGGTGTACAGGAACAGGAACCGCGCGGGCGCTTGGAACCAGGCTATCCCCGGAAACCGTCGGTACGCCAGCAGGTACAGCGGACTGTGGCTTCCCAGCGCCATCGCCACCGAGACCACGGTAACCGCCAGGAGAAAGCCCGTCGGTGTCGGGCCGGCCGGAACCGAATCGGGGCGAGGCGGCTTGCGGGCGAAGCGTCGGGCGATGCTGCCCGCGCCCGCCATCACCGCCAGCGCAAGCGGCAGCACGCCGATGAAGCCGCAGTCCTCCCAGTAGTTGGCATATCCCCAGTAGTTGCCCTGCGCGGGATTGCCGAACAAGTCGGGCGCGAGGAACGCCAGGAGATGCCACGGCCAGAGCGAGTAGGTCATGGCGCGCTCGTAGTCGGGGCCTGACGGGCGCTGCGACTGCGTCAGGAGTTCCGCCGTGGGCAACGCCTGCGCCGCGCCCAGGAGCAAGGCCAACGCGACGGCCAGCCCCAGCCAGCCCGCTGCGGCCAGGCTTCCCCGCGCCCGTCGCGCATCGGGAAGCCCCGCCCAGCCGCGCCACAACGCATACGCGCCGAGGAATAGCAGCGCGTAGTACAGCATCTGCGCGTGGCCGGCGCATAGGAACACCGCCAGCGTCAGCGCCAGGCCGACCGCCCGCCGGAGCGATGGCCGCCGACACAGCCGCTCCGCCATCAGGACGCTGGCCGGCAGCCAGGGGTAGGCGCTCGTCATGCTGGCGAACTGCGACCGCGAGACCACAAACCCCGCCAGCCCGTAGGCCAGGCCCGCCACCAACGCGGCCGCCGGCCGCAAGCCCCACGCCCGGGCCAGCGCGTAGGCGAACACCCCCGCCAGCGCCAGATGCAACGCGAACAGGGCGCTCATCGCCTGGGCGGGCGGCAGGGCCAGGTACAGCCAGTTCGGCGGGTACAGCGCCGCCGACTGCAGATTTGCCAGGAGCGGCGCGCCGTTGCCCAGGGCGTGCGTCCACAGCGGCGCGTGTCCGCTGCGTATGGCGTCGGCCACCAGCCGGTGCCACGGCAGGAACTGGAGCGACGCCGTGCCCCAGTAGAGCACGCGGCCCCCGAACAGCAAGTCCCAGGACACCAGCGCCGAGGCCAGCGCGAGAGCGCCGACGCCAACCGCATCCCGCCAGGCCACTCGCCTCATCGCTTCCCTCCGAATGCCGCCGCGACGCCATAGGCGAGGAACGTCAGCGCCGAGACCGCCGCGCCCGCGTAGAACCACATCGGCGCGTAGGCCAAACGGACGCGATGCGCCCCCGCCTCGTCAATCGGCACGGCGCGCAAGAGAAAATCCGCCCGCATCACTGGCGCGGGCCGCCCGTCCACCCAAGCGCGCCATCCAGGATACCAGATTTCGCTCACCACCAGCGCCCCCGGGCCCGTAGTTTGCACGTCCAATTCCAGACTGTTCGGAGAGCGGGCCACCACCCGCACCCTGTCGTCGGCGGCGTCCCCGCCGGCGATGGCGGCGAATCCCGCCCATTCGGCGCCGATCACGGCCTGCCGCGCCAAATCCAACTGCGCGAGTCGGCCCAACGCCTCGGCGTCGCCGCACGCTTGCGTTTCGTGCACGAGCCACGCCCGCGGCATGGCCTGCGCATTCCGGTACACGTACACGCCCGCCACCCGCCCGACGAATTCCCAGCCGTCCGCCTGCACCGGGAACGCCGCCGCCAGGTGCGTTACGTTCAGCAGGCTCAACAGGCGGGCGCTGGGCTGGCTGTCGGCAAAAGCCGTTTCCATCGGCGCGTCGGGCGGAAACGGCGGAATGGTAACCGTGTACCCCGTATCCGCGTAACCCCCGGCCAGCGCCATGAAATCGCGGTAGCGGCGCAGTTGGGTCGGGTCCACGCCGTCCGCCATCTCCAGCCCGTAGCGCCATGCCGTCTGCTGCGGGACGCTGTAACTGGGCGAGTAGATACGCCCGCGGTCGGGCAGGCTCGCCAAGTACGCGGCGATGTCCCGCCCCGGCGCGATCACCTCATCCACCGTCGCCAGGTGCCACCAGGCCCGCGCCGCGCCAGTCGCATCCGCAAATGCCGCGCACACGACCAGGACGACGACGATTCGGGCGGCTCGGCCCCGCATGGCCAGCGCCAACGAGACCACGCCGACCGCGCCTGCAATCCCGAAGCGCAGGTAGGCGCTGACCTCGCCCAGGCCCGCCGCCGCTGCAAATCCGCCCAGCGCGCCGAGAGCGGCCAGCGTCGCGCCCAGCGCCAGGCTTGCTGGCCGCTTCGCCTGCGGGTCGCGGCGAATGGCAGCGGTGGCGTCCAGGCCCATCCCCGCGAGCGCGCTCACGCACCCCAGCGCCAGAATCCAGAACCGCGACGGAACCCGCAACAGGCCCAAGCCCGGCAGCACATGGAGCGCCAGGCCGTAGAGCGGCGTATGCGCGCCCAGGGCCAGCGCGGCCGCCAGAATCGCGCATCCCCACAGCGCGCAGGCCATCTTGCGGCGCGGCCCCCACATCGCCAAGACCGCCGGCGCTATCGCCGTGGCCCCCAGGTACGTGGCCCACTCGTGCGTGGCGGGTTCCAGCGGCAGCGCCGTCCCGAGCAGGGCCGCCGGCGGCAGCGACAGCGCCATGGCCTCCTGGGGCGACAGCCCGACGCGCGTCGCCTGGCCCAGCAATTCCGCCAAAGGCAGGGCAAGAACAGCCGACCCGCCCGCAAACCCCAGCGCCGTGGCGGTAACCGTCGCGCCCCATTGCCGCCAGGGCGCGCGCCCTCGCCGCAGAAGGCCCTTCCTCGCGCGCGCCAGGCCGATGACCGCAGCGATCAACGCGGCGTAATACCCCATGCGCACGTCGGCCAGGAACGCCAGGGCGAGCGCCAGCCCCAGCCTCCAGCCGTCGCGCCAGGAACGCGCCGCAAGCGCCGCCCACGCCGCCCAGGGCAGCCACGCCCACCCGTACACGATGCTCACATGTCCGGCGCCCAGGTGGGCCGCCAGGCGCGCCACGAAGGAGAAGACCACAGCCGACAGCAGCGCCCCTTCCGCCGACAGCCCCGCGCCCCTCCGCATCAGCGCGAACATGCCCAGGCCGCCGAGCCACACGTGCAGGCACACCAGCACCGCGAACGCCACCTCGGGGCGAAGCGCCACATGGAGCCAGTTCGGCGGGTAGTGGGACCCCGCCAGGGGGTTGCCCGCCAGCGGCTGGCCGCTGAAGTACGTCGCCATCCAAAACGGCCACTCGCCCCGCTCCCGAACCGACTCCCGAAAGAGCGCCTGCATCGGCCAGTGGCTGATCGCCAGGTCCGAGAACTCGCCGCGCGCGGGCATGATGAGGCGGTCGGCGTGGATGGGCAGCGGCCACAGGCTCGCCAGCGTCATCCCGCCGATGAGGAGCGCAGCCCACACCCACTCGCGACGGGTCGTCCTCATGGCCGCTCTCCTGTGGCCCAGACCTCAACGTTCCCGCACCGCGCCAACAGGCGCAGCCCCAGAGCCTGCGGCGAGAACGACGCCGCCATCGCCTTCTCCCTGGGCCCCCAGATCACGAACGCCACGCCGTGCTCGGCGAGAAAGCGGCGGCGCTCGTCGTCATCCCCCTGCGCGAAGAACCGCTCCAGCGCGGCCTTCTTCTCCTCCGCGCGAATCGTCTCGTAGGGGTGGCCGTACACCACCGGGTTGCCAGCCCACCCGGGCACGATGGTGCTGAGCGTCGGCGACGCGGCCACAACTCCGCGCCCGCCGCTGGCGTCTCGGAGCGCGGTCAGCGCGCACGCCTCGTCGCCGCTCACGAACACACGCGCCTCGCCGCCGACCGCGCCTACGATGCCCAGGACCAGCAGCATCGCCGAAGACAGGCTCACCGCCGCCTGCACCACGGCGAACGCGAGATTTCCCAGGCGCGGCTTCGCCCGTGCGGTCAAGACGCCGAACCCCGCCGCGGCCAGAATCCCGACCGGGACCTCCAGCCCGATGGAGAAGCGCCGCTGGAGCGCAAAGGGGACGTACAGGCCCACAGCGGCGACTCCAACCCACACCACTGCCAAATCCAGCGGCGAGGGCCGCTGCCGCCAGGCCGCCCAAACGCCTACCGCCGCCAGCGCCGCCATCAACCCGTACCCGGCCAGCCAGTGCCACGCGGGCGGCGAGGCCGTAACGTTCTGCGCGGACCAGGCCGCCAGCGCCCCGTTCGCGCCGTACACCCAGACATCGTACCCCAGCACGGGCGCGCCTGCCACGCCAGCCGCCACGGCCACGCGCAGCGGCCCGCGCCACTCCCGCCGCTGGACGGCCCGCGCCAGCGCGTAGGCCCCCAGCACCGCCAGGATGACCGGCAGGGCCAGCGGCTGCACCACCGCCATCGCAAGCCCGCATGCCGCCGCCCACGCCAGCCGCCCAGGCCGCCCGTCGGCCAGGCTCATGTCGGCCAGCGCCGCCATCAGCCCGACCGCCAGCGGAAAGTGCGGGTTGGACAGCGCGCTGTAGAACGCAAACGCCTCGGGAATCCACAGGTCGGGCAGGAGCGGCTCGGCGGTCGGGAACAGCCAGCCAAACCCCGCGCCGAGCGCCGTGAGCAAGAAGGCCCGTCGCCGCGCCGCGCCGCCGAAGAGCCGCCCCATCACGCGCCACAGCATGGCGAACATGAAGGCCGACGCGAGAAGCCGCGCCAGGTGGAAGGTGAGGGGGAGCGACAGACCCAGCACCCGCGCTACATGTCCAAGCAGCAGGTAGAAGGTGAAGATGAACGCGCCGTCGTGGGGTTCCTCGGTGAACGGGAGATGGAACAGCCATGCGCCGTCCCAGCCCTGCCGCATCTTGGCCAGGTACGAGTGGCCGTCCCAGGGGTTGTACAGCACGCCCGTGAAGACGCGGCCCTCCGGCGCGCCCAGCCACGCCACAACGTAGGGCGCCACGGTCAACGCCAGCAGCGCGCAGACGCAAAGCGCGATCCAGAGACGCTCGTTCGGCTCGCGGGTGGGCATAGAACTCTCCGGTTGCAATGTCGCGCGTGCATTCTACCACGAACTGGCCTGGCGTCAACGGGCTGGTGGGCGCAGCGCCGCCACGCCCGCAATTGCCTCGCCTTGCCCCTCATGGTATAATGGGCCGCGCAAACGCGCCAACACGCACGCGAGGGGCCCAGTGGAAATCGCGCCGACCCTGTACCGCCTCCAGCAGGCCGAATTGGAACGGGCCGATTGCGCCCAACGGCTCGCGCAGGTCATCGCCACCCTCGGAGATTCCTCCCAGGTGGCGGCCGCCGACGCCCAGGCCAAAGCCGCCCAGGTCGCCCTGACCCAGGCGCAGACCGCCGTCCGCGAACTGGAGTTGGAAATCCAGAGCGTCAAGACCAAGCGGGCCAACACCGAGGAGCGCATGTTCAGCGGCAAAGTTACGAATCCCAAAGAACTGGCTGGCCTTCAGAGCGAAAGCGAAGCCCTCCAGCGCCGCATCGCGCGGTTGGAAGACGACCTGCTGGAAGCCCTGATCCGTCTGGAGGAGGCCCAGGCGCAACACGCCGCCGCCAGCGCTCGGCTCGCCGAGGTTACGGCGCAGCGCGAGGCCCAGGTTGCGGACCTCACGCGCCAACGCGAGGAACTTGAGCGGCGCATCGCCGCGCTGGACGGCACCATCGCGCAAATCCGCGCCGCCCTCAACCCCGAAAGCGTAAGCCTCTACGAGTACCTGGCGCGCCGCAAAGGCAACCGTCCAGTCGCGCTGCTGACCCGCGCCAACGTGTGCAGCGCCTGCGGCGTTTCGGTGCCCATCGCCATCGCGCAGCAGGCCCGCGACCGCTCTCAAGTCGCCTTTTGCCCCTCGTGCGAGCGCATCCTGCACGTTGAGGGATAGAATCCGAGCCATGCATTCACAAAGGAGTGATGCGATGTCCACCGATACCTACATCCAACGCGCCTTTGAGGATTTACAAGCCATCTTCGGGGAGCGAGTTACCGTCTCGCCCATGCACCGCATGGCCTACAGCCGCGACTGGAGCCCCCGCCACCGTTCGGCGCAAGACCTGCCCGACCTCGTCGTCATCCCGCACAACACCGATGAGGTCGTCCAGTTGGTGCAGGTGGCGCTGCGGTACAACCTGCCCGTCGTGCCCTTCGCTGGCGGCACTGGCATGGGTGGGGGCGTGGCGGCCTGGCGCGGCGGCATCATGGTGGAGACCAAAGGACTGAACCAGATCCTGGAACTGGACCTGCAAAACCTGTCCGTTACCGTCGGGGCGGGGATCACCATCTGGACGCTCAACGAGCACCTGGCCCGCCACAATCTGTGGTTCCCCCACCAGCCCGAAAGCAAGCGCGCCTGCACCATCGGCGCGTGCATCGGTTGCGACAACGACTCCACGTTCGGCATCCGCTACGGCAAGATTCTGGAGAACCTCACCAACCTGGTGCTGGTTACGGGGCGGGGCGAGACCATCCGACTGGGACGCCGCAAGGCTTCGTTCACGTCCACGGGCTACAAACTTATGGAACTCGTCGTCGGGTCCGAGGGGACGCTGGGCGTCGTAACCGAGGCCACGTTGCGCGTCTTTCCGCTGCCCCAGACCCGCCAGGTGCGCGGGTACCTGCTCCGCAGCCTGAACGAAGGCGCGAAGGCCCTGGAGCGGCTCCTGGCGGCGGGCTTGGCCATTGACAGCGCCCACATGAACGACCGCGAGCGCCTGCACTTCTACACCCACTCGTACCGCGAGAAGTACCACCGCGAACCCCAGGTGCCCGACTGGGCGCAGGCCATCCTGTTCATCTCCTGGGCGGGCGACCCCGACGTGGTGGACTTCAGCATGGACAAGACCACGCGCATCCTGCAGGAGGAGTACGGCGCCGAGATGGTGCGCGAGCAGGAGATGGTGGACGGGTGGTGGGACTCCAAGCACCGCCTGGAGTTCATCCCGTTCAAGCAGAAATGGCCCGACAGCCAGCGGGTCAAGAAGTTCGGCGCCGCCGACCTGGGCCTGCCCATCGGCCGCCTGGACGAGGCCTACGCCCGCTTCCGCGAAATCGCCGCGAAGTGGCATCAGGACATCCTGGGCATGACCGTGTACAACGAAGCGCCCAACAAATCCACCGCCAGCATCAGTTTCGCCGTCTTCGTGGACGACTCCACCGAGGAGAACATCCGCAATTTCTACGAGTACGTGCGCGAGATGAGCCAGATGGCCGTGGAACTGGAAGGGACGATGAGTTCCTACATCGGCGACGGCGACCGCCTGGGCGGGTTCAACATCCTGGAGCACGGCCCCAGCCTGGAATACATGCGGCAGGTCAAGGCCCTGTTTGACCCTGCGGGCATCATGAACCCTGGCAAGAAGTTTGAGACGAGGTGGCTGCGATGACTGCGCAAGACGCCCTCAAGCCGTACATAGACGACATCTACACCTGCAACCGCACCCGCTGCGGCTTCTGCCGCGAGGAGTGCCCCGTGTACCGCGTGGAGGGATACGAGACCTATTCCTGTCGGGGCAAGATGCTGGTGGCGCGGGGCCTGCTGGAGGGCACGCTTCAGCCCGACGAGGAGATGGCGCGCATGGCCGACGAGTGCCTCCTGTGCGGCTACTGCGCCGCCCGCTGCGCCCTCCACAACGTGGAGATCATCACCGCGCTGCGCGAGACGCTGGCCGAGGCGGGCTTTCGCGCGCCCAAGCACCAGGCCAACGCCGCGCAGATTCTGGCCGAAGGCTATCTCTTCCCGCGCACCTCAGCCATCCGACGCGAAGGCACAACGCCGCTGTACCTGGGGTGTTTGTATCAGAGCAAGCCCGCCGAGGTCAACACCGTTCTGTCGGTGCTGGAAAAGGCTGGCTTTGACCCGCTCATCGCCGACGAGGTCTGCTGCGGCTACGTGGTGGAAGCCACCGGCGACTCGGAGGGGTTCGCGCGCGCGCAGGAACGGTTCCGGCAGGTCTATGCGCCCTACGCCGACCAGGAGATTCTCACCCTGTGTCCGACCTGCACCATCACCCTGCGCGACAAGTACGGGCTGCGGGTGAAGCCGGCCATCGTCGCCGTGGCCGAGCGCCTGGGCGACCTGCGGCTGGAGCCTGTCGCCATGACGGCCACCTACCACGACCCGTGCCATCTGGGGCGCATGTTGGGCGTCTTTGAGGAGCCCAGGCAGATCATCCGCGCCCTGGGCATCAACCTGGTGGAAATGGAGCACAACCGCACGTTCAGCACATGCTGCGGGGGAGGGGGCGGCGTTACCGCCGTCAACCCGAAACTGTCGGCGGAGATCGCCAAGAACCGCATCCGCGACGCGCTGGCCGTCGGCGCCGAGACCGTCATCACGGTCTGCCCGACTTGCACGCCCACCCTGCTCCGCGGCGCGGGCCGCCTGGCCAACGAGGTGGACAAGTTCGTGGACGTGCTGGATCTGTGGCAACTCCTGGACAAGGCGCTGGGCGCGTAGGGCGCGTGTTGCCGCACCTGCCGCGAACGACGCGCGTTGTAGCAAGAAAGCGGCCGGCTACAGGGCACCGCTGCTGGCCGTTGGCAGCCCATCCCAATCTCGGACGGAGCAATCATGACAAAACCGCACATCGCACGCATCGCCACCGCATGGCTCGTTTTCGCCGCCCTGGCCGCGGCGCTCCTTGCCGTATCCGCTGCTCCAGGCACCGGCGAGTCCTGGTGGCACGACACCTTCGCGGACAGCACCGGCCTTGACGCCATGACCGACACGCTCGTGGCCGACGGCAATCTCCTCCTGGCACAGGAACCCGCGACCTGGACACAGACCACCGCCGCCGACTTCGCAGCCGGCACCCTCAGCGGGACGCGGGTCGTTACGCAGGAGGGCGCTGTGGAACTGGCGGCGGCCGGCTTCTCCGCGCCGACGCGGGTCTATTCGCCCACCCAGCAGGCCGCGCAGAAATCGCCGGCGCTGGCCCGCGATTCCGCAGGCGGCATTCATCTGGTGTGGCAGGATGTGCTCGCGTCCAGCCTGTGGGAACTCTTCTACGCCTACTCCTCGGACGGCGGCGCCACGTGGACGCCCCCGCGGGCGATTCGCCACCCGTCCACGGCGTACCGCTACCCTGCCCGCATCGCGGCGGCAAGCCCCACCGAGATTCACGCCGCGTGGCGCGAATCCAAAGAAGGCGACAACGGCGATAGCATCATCTACGGCCGCACGACCAACGGCGGCGCCGACTGGACGCTCACCACTCTGGCCTCGTTCTCGTCGGGTGGCAACAAAGCCCCCGACATCGCCCGCTCGGGGTCTGGCAGGATTCACGTTGTCTGGGCGGTAGATTTCGGTGGCGTGTTCTACGCCAACAGCGCCAATTGGAGCAGCGTATTTTGCATCAGCGATGCGACTGCCGCGCAGTTCAGCGACGCCCCGCGCATCGTCGCCGGCCCAGGCAACGCCGTGTACGCCATTTGGGCCGACGACCGCAGCGGCGAGTGGAAAATCTATGTGGACCGCAGCACCGACGGCGGCGCACACTGGAACATAGACGTGCGCATCAATGGCGTGGCGGGCGCCCAGGACACGCCATCGCTGGCCGTGGCGGGCGACGGCACGCTCATCGCGGCGTGGCGGGACAACCGCAATCGCCCCACCAGCGGCTACGACGTCCTCGTGTCCCGGAGCACGGATGGCGGCAGCACGTGGGCCGAACCCGTCCGCATCCTCTCGCCGCAGACAACCGCAGACCAGCACAACCCGGTGCTCGCCGTGGGCGGGTCTTTCGTCCACCTCCTGTGCCGCGAGAATGATGGCGGACAACTGAACCTTGCCCACGCCTATTCTGCCGACGGCGGGCTGACGTGGTCTTCCCTTGCCCCCGCCGACCCAGGCGGCGCGGGTTTTGAGCATGGCATCCCGGCCGCTGTCGCGGAGCCATCGGGCCGCCTGCACATGGCCTGGGAAGACCGCCGCGAACTCTCCGGGGGGCGAATCTACATGTCCCGCTACGACCCCAACTACGTGGATATGGGCGTTTACGTGTCGCCCGTTTGGGACACGGGTGGCATCGCGCGGTGGGGCGCGCTGGAGTGGGCCGCCTCGGTGCCAGCGAGCACAACCCTGTCGTTCCAGGCGCGAAGCGGCAACACCGCCACCCCCGACGCATCGTGGAGCGACTGGTCGCCCGAGTTGTCGGTGTCGGGCGTGGACGTGCCCGTGCCCGCCGCGCGCTTCGTGCAGGTGCGCGCGAACCTGGCCACGACGAATCACCTCGTGTCGCCCCGCGTGGACGAGGTGCGCCTGTCGTACTGGCGCTACAAGCCCGCAGGCTCGGCCGCTTCGGTGCTCATTGCGCCCAGCCCGCTCGGCCAGTGGGGCCGACTCGTGTACACTGCCACCATCCCGACGGGCGCTGCCCTCCACGTGGATGTCCGCGACGCATCGGGCGCGCCCGTTCTGACGGATGTCCCCAGCGGGGCCAGCCTGGCGGCGCTGAGCGTGCAGGCTTACCCTGCCCTCAGACTGGTGGCGCGGCTGGAGTCGCAGGACGGCAGCGCCTCGCCCGCGTTGGACGGGTGGGCGGTCTCGTGGTGGCCCGAAGCGCAGACGCTCACGACGACGCCCACGACGACGCCGACCGACACGCCCTCCGCGACCCCGACGGCAATGCCCACGAGCACGCCGACGCCTACGCCCACGGCGACCCCGACGGCAACGCCCAAGACCACGCCGAAGATCACGCCCGTGCCTCACGGGCGCATATTCCTGCCCCTGGTCATGCGCAACGTAACGCGATAGCGGCGAAAACAGCGGGCCGCGGCGGTTTTCACACCAGGCACGGAGAAAATCTCTGTGCCTTGGTGTCTTTGTGTGGGGGATTCTTCTCACACAGAGCCACAAAGACACAAAGGGTAGGAGCACGGAGAAAACCTCTGTGTCTTGGTGTCTTTGTGTGGGAGATTCTTCTCACACAAAGGCACAGAGGCACAAAGGGGTAGGAGCACGGAGAAAACCTCTGTGTCTTCGTGTCTTTGTGTGAGA
>DAOTVT010000079.1:0-18725 GCA_034436295.1 Anaerolineae bacterium
CGCCGCCAAGCCTCACACAAAGACACGAAGGCACAAAGGGTTTTCTCCGTGTCCTTATCCCTTTGTGTCTCTGTGCCTTTGTGTGAAACATTATTTTCACACAAAGCCGGAGGCTCACACAAAGACACGAAGGCACAAAGGGTTTTCTCCGAGTCTTTATCCCTTTGTGTCTCTGTGCCTTTGTGTGAAACATTATTTTCACACAAAGCCGAAGGCTCACACAAAGACACGAAGGCACAAAGGGTTTTCTCCGAGTCCTTATCCCTTTGTGTCTCTGTGCCTTTGTGTGAAACATGATTCTCACACAAAGCCGAAGGCTCACACAAAGACACGAAGGCACAGAGGGTTTTCTCCGAGCCTTTATCCCTTTGTGTCTCTGTGCCTTTGTGTGAAACATGGGGCAGGCATGGAAACCTGCCCCTACTGTTCCCCATTCGCGTGGATTCGTGTGGATTCGCGGTTACAGGGGCAGAGGGCCAGCACGGAGACGCCCCCGCGCCCGCTTACCGGATAATCGCCATAACCACCGCGACCCCCACCCCGCTCCCCACCGCCGACGCCAGGAAGTTCACCCAGTCGTTGTTGAGCCACACCCAGCCCCGGAGGGGGCGCGTGGGCGTCCCGCAGGCGTGCACGCGGCGCTCGGTCTCCTTGCCGCACGCGGGGCAGTGGTAGATGCGCTGCACGGTGGCCCCGAGGAGCGAGTCGGCCAATGCCCCCGCCAGCCCGCTCGCCGTCCCCAGCGGCAGGTACACCCACGGCGCGGCCAACCCCGAGGCCCAGGCCAGAAGCGCGGCGCAGGCCCCGATGAACGCCGCGCCCGCCAGCGCCGCCGCCGTGCCCAGCGGCGAGACGCCTCCCGACGTGCCCGGCGGCACGCGCCGTCCCGTGGTGAGGAGCCGCGGGGGCCGCGCGGACAGAACGCCGATCTCGGTGGCCCATGTGTCGGCATTCACCGCCGCCAGCGCGCCGACGAAGGCTGCGAACCACAGGGGCGATGGCCAAAGGCGAGAGGCCGCGGCGAGCAGCCCGCCCAGGCCGCCGTTGGCGAGGGCCTGGCCCATGTCGCGGCGCGCGCCCTTGGCGAACTTCTCGGCGACGCGCTCTTTGGCGCTGGCGCGAAAGCGCGACAGGGCGCTGGACGAGAGGAAAAACAGCACGAGGATCAGCCCCCAGTCCCAGCCCCCGAACGCGAAGGTGGCGGTGCCGACCAGCACGGCCCCCGCCACCCCCGAACCCGACAGCGCCCCGCGCCAGTAGCCCAGCCCGCCGATGAGCAGGCTGAGCGCGAGTCCCATGATGAACCGCTGCGCCATGCCTCGCTCCGCCCAGAGATTATTTCACCGCAAAGAGCGCAAAGGAACGAACAGAACCGCTGCGTTCTCCGCGCGCTCTGCGGTGAAACCCTGTCAGGCTACCGCCACGCGCTCAAACTGGCTGTAGTACAGTTCCGCATAGAACCCGTTGCGCGCCAGCAGTTCCTCCTGCGTGCCCTGCTCCACGATGTCGCCGTCGCGGATGACCAGGATGAGGTCGGCGTTGCGGATGGTGGACAGGCGGTGCGCGATGATGAATGCCGTGCGCCCTTCCATCAGCCGATACATGGCGTCCTGGATGAGCATCTCGGTGCGGGTGTCCACCGAACTGGTCGCCTCGTCCAGGATGAGAATCTTGGGGTTGGCCAGGACGGCGCGGGCGATGGTAAGCAACTGCATCTGCCCCTGGGAGATGTTGGACGCATCCTCGTTGATCACCATGTTGTACCCTTCGGGCAGGGTGCGGACGAAGTGATCCACATGAGCGGTGCGCGCGGCCGCGATGACCTCCTCGTCCGTTGCGTCTGGGCGGCCGTAGCGGATGTTCTCCATGATGGTTCCGTTGAACAGCCACGTGTCCTGGAGCACCATGGCGAAGATCTTGCGCAAATCCTCGCGGGCGAACTCGCGGATGTCGTGGCCGTCCACCAGGATGGCCCCGTCGTCCACGTCGTAGAACCGCATCAGCAGTTTGACCAGCGTCGTCTTGCCCGCGCCCGTCGGCCCGACGATGGCCACCCGCTGGCCTGGCCTGATGAGCGCCGAGAAGTCCTTGATCACCACCTTGTCCGGATTGTACCCGAAGCGCACGTGGCGGAACTCCACCTGGCCCCTCACGTCTTCCAGCCGCACGGGTTGGGCCGGGTCGGGCACCTCTTCTTCCTCTGCCAGGAACTCAAAGACGCGCTCGGCGGCCGCTGCGGTCTGCTGCAGGACGTTGGAGATATTGGCGATCTGGGTGATGGGCTGCGTGAACGACCGCACGTACTGGATGAACGCCTGGATGTCGCCGACGGTGATAGTGCCGCGAACCGCCAGGTAGCCGCCCAGAATGCTCACGCCCACATACCCCAGGTTGCCCACAA
Source organism: Anaerolineae bacterium (assembly GCA_034436295.1). Taxonomy (GTDB): domain Bacteria; phylum Chloroflexota; class Anaerolineae; order DTLA01; family DTLA01; genus DTLA01. The sequence goes on from DAOTVT010000079.1 coordinate 2,402, forward strand.
ACCCCATCACCGGCATCATCATGCCCGAGAGGAACTGCGACTTCCACGCCGAGTCGTACAGCACGGTGTTGAGGGTATCAAACCGTTCGGCGCTCTTGGCCTCGCCGTTGAAGGCTTTGACCACCACGTGGCCGCCGTAGGTCTCCTCTATGTGCCCGTTGATGTGCCCCAGGTAGTCCTGCTGCCGTCGGAAGTACCGCTGCGACCGACCGATGACCAGGCTGATGATCACCAGCGACAGCGGCACCATCAACAGCGCCACCAGCGTCATCTGCCAACTGATGGAGAACATCATCGCGAGCACGCCGATGAGGGTCGTTACCGACGTGATGATCTGGGTGAGGCTTTGGCTCAGGGTCTGGTTCACCGTGTCCACGTCGTTGGTTACGCGGGACAGCACCTCGCCGTGCGTCGTCTTGTCAAAGTACCGGAGGGGCATCCGATTGATCTTGGCGGCGATGTCCCTGCGGAAGCGGTAGGTGATGTTCATGGACACGCCCGACATGATCCAGCCCTGGATGTAACTGAACAGGGCCGAGAGCAGGTACAGGAACAGCACCGTGAGCAAGATGCGCCCGATGTAGTCAAAGTCAATGCCCGTGCCGGTGCCCGCGATCTGGGCCATCACGCCCTCAAAGAGTTTGGTGGTGGCCTTGCCCAGGATCTTGGGCCCCACGATGGAGAATATCGTGGAGGCGACGGCGAACACCATGACGACGGCAATGGAGATTTTGTAGGCCCCGAGGTACTGGATGAGTTTCCTCATGGTGCCCTTGAAGTCGCGGGGCTTCTCGCCCTTCATCATGGCCATGGGGCCGCCCCTGCCCATGGGGCCAGGCCCCATCATGGGACCGCGTCGTGCTCCGGCCGGCCCCATGCCGACCATCGGCCCGCGCCCGTCTCCGGGCCCGTTTCTGTTGGGTGCAGTGCTGGTTGGCATGCTCATGCGGCCTCCTCCCGCCCCAGTTGCGACAGGACGATTTCCCGATAAACCTCGCAGGTCTCCATCAGTTCGCGGTGGGTCCCCTTGCCCACGATTCGGCCCTCGTCCAGAACAATGATCTGGTCGGCATTCATGATGGTGGAGACGCGCTGAGTAACGATGAGCACGGTGCTCTTCCCGGTGATGTCTTTCAGCGCCCTGCGCAGGGCGGCATCGGTCTTGTAATCCAACGCCGAAAAACTCTCGTCAAAGATGTAGATGGAAGGCTTCTTCACCAGGGCGCGGGCGATGGACAGGCGCTGCTTCTGCCCGCCCGACACGTTGGCCCCGCCCTGGGCGATCTCCGCCGCCAGACCCTCGGGCCTGGCGAAGACGAATTCGCCCGCCTGGGCTACCTCAATGGCCTGTCGGATGCTCTCCTCGTCGGCGTCCTCGTCGGCATAGCGAAGGTTGCTTTCAATCGTGCCCGAGAACAGGACGCCCTTCTGCGGGACGTATCCAATCCTGTCGCGCAGGTCTCTCTGGCGCACCTCGCGGATGTCTATGCCGTCCACGTAGATGGCGCCCGCCGTTACGTCGTAGAAGCGCGGGATCAGGTTGATGATGGTGGACTTGCCCGAACCGGTAGAGCCAATGAAGGCGGTGGTCTTGCCCGGCTCGGCCACAAAACTGATGTCGTGCAGCACGTCCTCCAGGGCGTCCGGGTAGCGGAAGTGCACGTGGCAGAACTCTATTCGCCCCTGGAACGGCTCTTTGAACTCCTTGGGATGCTCGGGGTCCTTGATGGTCGGCTTCGTCTCCAGCACCTCGGCGATGCGGTCGCCCGACACCGACGCCCTCGGCAGGAAGATGAACATCATGGTCATCATGAGGAAGGCGAAGACGATTTGCATCGCGTACTGGAGGAAGGCCATCATGTCGCCCACCTGCATGGTGGATTCAGCCACCTGGTGCGCCCCCACCCAGATGATGATCAGCGACAGCCCGCTCATGATGAGCATCATCACCGGCATCAGGACGACCATGACGCGGTTGACGAACAGGCTGGTGCGCGTCAAATCCCTGTTCGCCTCGTCAAAGCGCGCTTCCTCAAATCGCTGCTTGTTGAAGGCCCGGATGACCATCATGCCCGACAGGTTCTCGCGCACCACCAGGTTCAGGCGGTCCACCAGTTTCTGGATGGCCTTGAACTTCGGCAGAGCGATGGAGAAAACCGTCAGGATGAGGCCCAGGAGCGTGAGCACCGCCACGGCGATGATCCACCACATGTTGGCGCTCTTGTCAATGGCCCGAATGACGCCGCCGATGCCGATGATGGGCGCGTAGAACACCATGCGCATCATCAGCATCACCACCATCTGCACCTGCGTTACGTCGTTGGTGGAGCGCGTGATGAGGGATGCGGTGGAGAACTTGTCAAACTCCGCGTTGGAGAAGTCCGTTACCCTGCGGAAGACGTCGCGGCGCAGGTCGCGGGCCACGCCTGCCGCCGTCCTGGCCGCCAGGAACCCCACGATGATGGCGCAGACAATGGACAGGAACGAGATAAGGAGCATGCTCCCGCCCGTGCGAAGGATATAGTTCGTCTGGATTCTGCTGGTATCCATGCCCAGCGCATCGTATTCGGCCTTGACGGCGCGCACCGCCATCTGGGTGATCATGCGGTCGCCCAGGGCTGCGAACTTCTCGTTGATGGCCGTGGTGATCTGCGCCAACTGGGCCGCGGGAAGCCTGCCCAGCACGGCGAACAGGTCCATCCCAGGCGGCAGTTTGCTGAGGTCAAACCCCAGGCTCTGGCCCATGGCGGCGGCCTTGGTCGGATCGGCCATCACCTGCTCTATGCCCGAGACGACGACCAGCGCCTTGCCCAGGATTGGGTTCAGCGTTTCCATCTCGGCCTTCCCGATGGGGTTCCGCACGTACACGGGTTGGTTGGCGAGCGCGGGGTATCGCCGAACATACGTGGCGTAGTCGGGCGAGTCTTGGGTGATGAGGGTGTAGTGGCCCAGCACCAGCGCCTTGTCCTCGGGCGTCATGAAGAGGACGAGTTTGTTCATCTGGCTTTGGCGGATGGCTTCGGGCACCGCGTTCTCCACGCCGCCCTGTTGGATGCCGTTGTTGACGATGCGCGACATGTAGTCGGGCAGCGCCAGGTCGGCGTTGGCCTGCACAAACAGCAGGGCGATGGTCAGCAGGATGGACGGCACATAGGGTTTCAGGTACCGGACGAGTCGTATCATCGGCGCATGTAATCCTCACGCATAGAATTGGAACGGGCGCCGACCTGCGAAAGGCTGGCCATGGGCTTGCCTTCAGCAAGCGGCGCCGTTTATTTAGCGCCGCGAAGTATACTCCGTTCGCCGTCGCCTGTCAAAAACGGCCCGGTCGCTCGCTATCCACGAATAACACGAATGGACGCGAATGGAAAATAGACCCCAAAAGCGCCCCGCTCCGTACCCCATTCGCGTGGATTGGCGTTATTCGCGGTTACAGTTCGTAGGGCGGCTTTCCACAGCCGCCGGAGGCTCACACAAAGACACGAAGGCACAGAGGGTTTTCTCCGAGGGCAGAGGGCAGGTATGGAAACCTGCCCTACGCTCGCTGTGCGGTCCCACCTGCGACGCACCTCCGAGGTGCGTCGCAGGTTTGCACGCTCGCTATCCACGAATAACACGAATGCACGCGAATGGAGAATAGACCCCAAAAGTGCCACGCTCCATTCCCCATTCGCGTGGATTGGCGTTATTCGCGGTTACAGTTCGTAGGGCAGCTTTCCACAACCGCCGGAGGCTCACACAAAGACACGAAGGCACAGAGGGTTTTCTCCGGGTCTTTATCCCTTTGTGTCTCTGTGCCTTTGTGTGAAACATGGGGCAGGTACGAAAACCTGCCCCTACTGTTCCCCATTCGCGTGGATTGGCGTTATTCGCGGTTACAGTTCGTAGGGCGGGTTTCCACAGCCGCCGGAGGCTCACACAAAGACACGAAGGCACAGAGGGCTTTCTCCGAGGGCAGAGGGCAGGTATGGAAACCTGCCCTACGCTCGCTGTGCGGTCCCACCTGCGACGCACCTCCGAGGTGCGTCGCAGGTTTGCACGCTCGCCATCCACGAATAACACGAATGGACGCGAATGGAGAATAGACCCCAAAAGCGCCCCGCTCCGTACCCCATTCGCGTGGATTGGCGTGATTCGCGGTTACAGTTCGTAGGGCGGCTTTCCACAGCCGCCGGAGGCTCACACAAAGACACGAAGGCACAGAGGGGGTTTTCTCCGTATCCTTGTCCCTTTGTGTCTTTGTGCCTTTGTGTGAAGCATCGGGCAGGTACGAAAACCTGCCCCTACTGTTCCCAATTCGCGTGGATTGGCGTGATTCGCGGTTATAGACCGCCATCCACGAATCACACGAATGCACACGAACGGAGAATAGGCCGTACAAAGTGCCTCGCTTATTCGCCCCTCATGCCGGGCTGGTAAGAAGCCAGGGCATGAGGGGGGTGCCCCGCCGCAGGTTTTGACGAAAGACGCAACTTCTGGTAGACTTGCCATGGGGCCGCGGGAGGGCATGGTCCTTTGGGGAAGCCCCGCGCCACGCGGCCAGCCCATCGCTGCGACGAAGGAGTCCAGAGTGGTTTCCATGCGTTGTTGCCACAGACCGGTGAACCGAGGCCGAGAGTCCGCCCCCTCGGTTTTGTTTTGCCACCCCGTGCGCATTGCAGGCAACCAAATCTCAAGGAGGGTGTAGTAGATGAACCGCTCTACAGATCCGAACGTGGCCAGCAGACTGGAGGCGTTGCGGCCACACTTTGGGAAGTGGGAAGTTATCAAGGACATGATTGACCAGTTGGTGGACCTGATGCTGAACTTCCGGCAGAGCGGCCACCCCGGAGGCTCCCGCTCCAAGGTCTACCCCATGGTGATCACCGCCCTCAGCGGCGTAATGCGGTGGGACATCCGCCACCCCGAAAAGCGTTTCGCCGACCGGTTTGTGCTGGTGGGCGGGCACGTGAATCCCCTGGTCTATGCCACGCTGGCCGTGCTCAACGAGGCCATGCGGGTCAAGTACCGGCAGACGGGCGACCCCCGATACCTCATCGCCAATGAGAAGGAGCGCGCGCTGTACTGGGAGGACCTGCTGACCCTGCGTCGCCGCGGCGGCCTGCCCGGACACGCCGAGATGGCCGGCAAGACCCTGTTCTTCAAGTTCAACACCGGCCCTTCGGGCCATGGCTCGCCAGCGGCTGCCGGCCAGGCGCTGGCCCTCAAACTGGCGGGCGCTCCCGAAGTCAAGGTCATCGCCTTTGAGGGCGACGGCGGCCTCACCCCAGGCGCCATCCACGAGACGATGAACTCCGCGTGGGGGCTGGGCCTGCACAACCTGTACTATGTGGTGGACTGGAACGACTTCGGCATTGATGACCACCGCATCAGCGAGGTGGTCTATGGCACGCCTGACGACTGGTTCGGCTCGCACGGGTGGCGCACCTTCGGCGCGCTGAACGGCGAGGACTGGGAAGAGATCACCCACGCCATGCTCCAGATGTTCTACGGCGACAACCCCGACGGCGTCCCGTCGTGCACGTGGATCAAGACGCGCAAAGGGCGCGGCTACGGCAAGTACGACAACGTCTCGCACGGCGCGCCGCATTCGCCGATGGACTGCGAGGCGTTCTGGGAGTGCAAGATGCCTTTCGCCGAGAAGTACGGCGTGGAGTTTGAGGGGTTCGGCCAGCCCGCGCCGCCGACCTACGAGGAGCAGCGCGCGCAGACGGCCAAGAACATGCAGATCGTCCTCTCGGTGCTGCACCGCGACCAGGCGCTCATAGACTACATCGCCGACACCCTGGCCGACCTGGGCGACTCGGTGCCCGAAATGGTGCCCAACTTCCGCCTGTTTAGGAAGACGAAGGCCAACCCGTGGAAGGACGAGCGCCTGTACGACTACGAAAACTACCCGCCGCAGATGTACGTGGCGCCGGGCACCAAGATTCCCAACCGCGCCGCGCTGGGAGCCTGGGGCGCATGGGTCAACGCCTTCGGCTACGAGCACTACGGCCGGCCGCTGTTCATCGCCATGTCGGCAGACCTGGCCGAGTCCACCAACATCGCCGGGTTCGCCAAGAAGTGGGGCAACTTCCCCGGCTGGGGCTGGTACAACCGCAAGACCAACCCCGACGGTGCGCTCCTCCCGCAGGAGATCACCGAGTTCGCCAATGCCGGCATCAGCGTGGGCATGGTCACGGTCAACTTCGCCGACGACCCGTGGAACGAGTGGGACGGGTTCTGCGCCGCCTCGTCCACCTACGGGTCGTTCGCCTACCTGAAGTACGGCCCCATGCGCCTGTTCAGCCAGTTGGCGCAGGACTGCCCGCTGAAGTTGGGCAAGGTTCTGTGGGTGGCGGGCCACTCGGGGCCTGAAACCGCCGAGGACTCTCGCACACACTTTGGCATCTTCTCGCCGGGCGTGGGCCAGTTGTTCCCCAAGGGGCACATCATCAACCTGCACCCCTGGGAGTACAACGAGGTGCCGGTGGTGCTGGCGGCGGCGCTCAAGCAGGACGTGCCCATCATCATGCTGCACCTGACCCGCCCGCCTATCCCGATACCCGACCGCGCGGCCTTGGGCATTGAGTCGCACTTCGCCGCGGCCAGGGGCGCCTATCTCATCCGCCCGTACAAAGAGGGCCAGAAGAAGATGGGCACGGTGATCGTGGAGGGCACCAGCAGCACCCTCAACATCATCAAGATTTTGCCCGAACTGGACAAGGCTGGCCTCAATGTCAAGATCATTGCGGCCATAAGCCCGGAACTGTTCGCCATGCAGCCCAAGTGGTACCGCGATCAGATTCTGCCCGAGGCCGACTGGTGGGATTCCATGGTCATCACCACGTCGGCGCTGCGGCTGGCCAGCGATTGGATCACCAACCGCGTGTCGGAGGAATACTCCATGGCATCGGACTGGGACAATCGGTGGCGCACGGGTGGCAGCGTGGACGAGGTGGTGGACGAGGCGCACCTGTCGCCGCCGTGGCTGCTCAAGGGCATAGAGCGATTCGCCCGCGAACGGGAGCAGCGGCTGGCGCGGATTCGCGCGCTCGTGGAGGCCGCCGGATAACGGTCGGCCTCAGGAGATGACGTGCTTGCAGAGCGCCGCGTGCCGACACGTGGCGCTCTGCATTTGTGCAGCGGCGCGCTCTTTGCTACAATGGCGCGACCAAAAAGAGGCAGAGACGCGACATGAAACGACTGTGGACACCCTGGCGAATGAAATACCTGGAGAGCAAGCGGCCCGAGGGCTGCGTGTTCTGCCAGAAAATCGCCGAAAGCGACGACGCCAAGAACCATATCCTTTACCGCGGCAAACATGCCTGCGTGATGCTCAACCTGTACCCGTACAACTCAGGGCACCTGATGATCATCCCCTATGCCCATGCGGCGCGACTCTCGGACTTGAGCATGGACGTGCAGACCGAGATGCTGGTCCTGCTGAACAAATCGCTGGAGGTGCTCCAGCGGGCCGTCTCCCCCGAGGGGTTCAACATCGGCGTGAACCTGGGGCGGGCCGCCGGCGCGGGGATTGACGAGCACATCCACGTGCACGCCGTGCCGCGCTGGACCGGCGACACCAACTTCATGGCCATCTTCGCGGAGACCCGCGTGGTGCCCGAGTGGCTGGACGACACCTACCGCAAACTGAAGCCGATCTTTGACGAGGTCATGCGCGAGACCTAGCGCGCGGACTTCCCCCGAGGCCGAACCTCGGCGGCGTTTTGGGTTGTGGGGTAGAAGTGAAACGGTTGCGAGAATCCCTGCGGCGACGCATCGCCCACCTTCGCATGGCTTGGCGAAGGCGGGTCTATCAATTCCGGGCGCGGCGAGAACGCTGGCTTCGCCGGGCACGGTATCTCCGTTCCCGCCTCCCCTGGCGCCAGAGCCGCCAGACCGTCCACGAGCAGAACATCTGGAACCTCTACATGGACGTGGCGTGGTGGGGGATTGCGAACGGCGTCTGGCTCACCTACCTGAGCGTCTTCGCCGTGCGGCTGGGCGCGTCCACCCAATGGCTGGGCGTGCTGGCCGCCCTGCCCGCCCTGGTCAACATGATTTGGGCCATCCCCTCGGCCCGCATCGTGGAGCGCGCGCCGCGCCGCTTGCCGCTGGTGTTGCGCGTGGGGTTCCTGCAGCGCCTGGCATGGCTGGGAGTGGCGCTGGTGCCTTTCCTGTTCAGGGAACAGGCGAGCGTCTTCGCTGTCGTGTTCATCGCGGGGCTGACCACCATCCCGGCAGCCACATCCACGGTCGCCTTCACCAGCATGATGGCCGACCTGATCCCGCCGCAGGATCGCGCCCGAGTTGTCAGCATCCGCAGCGTCTTGCTCTCGGCGACTACGACGCTGACCGTCCTCGCCTGCGGCCCGATTCTGGACGCGCTGCCGTTTCCCGTCTCGTATCAGGTGGTGTTCGGCTTCTCGTTTCTGGCGGCCATGATGAGCCTGCGCTACGTGGCGCGACTCCACGTCCCCGAAGAGGTGTCCGCGGCCCATCGCGAGCGCCCCAAGGCGTGGAGCACAACCAGCATCCGCAACGCCATCCGCGAGGTTACCGCGGCCAAGCCCTTTGTGAACTACGTCGTCAGTTCGCTGATCTTCCACTGGGGCATCTATTTCCCTATGGCATTGTATTCTATCTACCGGGTCCGCAATCTGGGCGCGACGGATACATGGATCGGCCTGCTGACCATGGTGGACTCGGTCATGACGATCGTGTTCTACATCGTCTGGGGACGGCTGGCGACAAAATGGGGCAACCGCAGGGTGCTCATCATCGGCGCATTCGGGATGGTCGCGTTTCCGGTGCTCACGGGCCTGGCCACGTCCCTGCCCATGCTGCTGATTCCGTCTTTTATCGCCGGAATCTTCACGCCGGCCTTCAACTTGGCCGCTTTCAATGAGATGCTGGCCGTGTCGCCCGAGGCGCACAGGCCGCGCTTCATCGCCATCTACACGTCGGCGGTCAACGCGGCAGCCTTCGTGGCGCCACTGGCGGGGTCGTACCTGGCGGCGGCGACCGACATCCGCCTGGCGCTGTACCTGGGCGGCGCGTTCCGATTCCTGGGCGGGCTGGCCTTCGTCCTGATGCTCGGCACGGGGACGCGCCGCGACGAGGTTCCTCGCTGATTCCCCCGCATGCGCGAGGGGTAACCGCGAATAACACGAATCCACGCGAAGGCGGCAGGGGTAACCGCGAATAACACGAATCTACGCGAAGGTGGGATAGACCCCGGTGGTAACCGCGAATCGCGCGAATCCACGCGAAGGCGGGATAGACCCCGGTGGTAACCGCGAATCGCGCGAATCCACGCGAATGAAAACAGACCCCCAAGGGGCTTGGGAACCCTTGGGGTCTCGTGCGCTCACAGGATTTATGTCAATTCACGCTTGACGAATAGGAGCAAATCGGCTATAATACATTATGTATGGTCGGTGCCTCGGAAAACGTGGATTGGAACCCTTCGTGTTTCGGCATTGGTGGACAAGGAGGCGATCATGAAACGCACCCGGATTCTCCTCGTAGCCCTGCTTGTTGCTGTTCTGCTCCTGCTGGCCGTGGGGCCCATGACGGCCAGCGCCGCCGGCCCGTGCGCCGTCAGGTATCACGTCGTCTGCCCGGGCGAGACGCTCACCCGCATCGCGTGGCGCTACGGCACCACCGTGGGGGCCATCGCCGCCGCCAACGGCATCTGGAACCCCGACTGCATCTACGCGGGCCAGGTGCTGCGCATCCCGTGCCCGACCTGGTGCCCTGGGCCGAGGCCACACCCCGCCTGCCACGTCGTGCGCTGGGGCGAGACGCTGTTCGGCATCGCGCGCATGTACGGGACATCGGTCTGGGCCATTGCCAGGGCCAACGGCATTTGCAACATCAACTACATTCGCGCCGGCCAGTGCCTCGTGATCCCGTAGGGAAGCGGGCTTCACCGCAGGGGCCGCAGAGGGGAAAGGCATTTGCCGGCTTTCGCGGCAGCCTCTGTGCGCCCTGCGGCGAGTCGGCGGCCGTCTAGGCGAACCCTCGCATGAAAAACGGGGAGTCCGTCGGACTCCCCGTGATTGGCATTGCAACGGCTTCGGCGCTATTCCAGCGACACCGGCCTGGAGAGAAGCGCCGCCAGCAACTTGACCGAGTTCTGGACGTCGCCCTCGTCCACCATCTCGGAGGGCGAATGCACGTGGCGCGTCGGGATGGACAGGACGCCGGCGGGGATGCCTTCCTTCGTCGTCTGCATGGCCATCGCGTCGGTGGAGCCGAACTCCAGCACTTCCAGTTGATAGGGCGCGCCCACTTCCTCGGCGGTCCGAATCATCCAGTTCTTCAGCCCCTGGTGCACGATCATGCCGCGGTCCATGACCTTGATGGCGGGGCCTTTTCCCAGCCCCACGGCCATGGGGTGGCTTTCGGGGGTGTCGCCGGTGGTCGTAACATCCACGGCGATGGCGTAGTCTGGCTCCACGCCGAAGGCCGCCACGGTTGCGCCGCGCACGCCCACCTCCTCCTGCGCCGTGAACACGAAATACGTGTCATACGCGGGCTTGGGCATGGTGCGCAGGGCTTCAATGAGGACGGCGCATCCGATGCGGTCATCAAACGCTTTGGCGATCCAGCGGCCGTGCTGCGCCACGAAGGGCTGCCAGAACGTGGCCGCGTCGCCCACCTTGACGGGGCACGACTCCTTGTCTTTCGCGCCGACGTCAATGAACATCTTGTCCAGGTCGGGAATCTTGGTGCGGTCTTCCAGTTTCTCCAGCCCGATGCTGCCGGCGATTCCGCTGGCGAACACGACCCGCGCGCCCGGCAGCCCGAGAGGCCGCACCCCGCCGATGCGGGTGAATCGGGCGAACCCGTCCTTGTCAATGTGCGTTACCATGACGCCGATTTCGTCCATGTGGGCAGCCACCAGCGCCCGATGTCGGCTGTCGCGCCCCTTCTTCAGCACGAACAGGTTGCCTATGCCGTCGGTGCGCACCTCGTCGGCGACGCCTTGGACCTCGGCGGTAATGAGCGCCCGCACCTGCCCCTCAAACCCCGAAGGGCCGTAGGTCTCCGTCAGTTTCTTCACGAGTTCTTTCACAGATTTGCCTCCTTGGGCCGCCTAAGATTCGGGGCGAATGATGTCCAGAGTCAACGTGCGCAGCGTTTCGCGCACCAGGTTGACCGTGTGCTCAAAGTCCTGCAAGTAGAGCAGCGCCACCGGCGAATGGATGTAGCGGCACGGGACGGCGATGGTAAGCGAGGGGATGCCCTCGCGGGTGAGGTGAATCGCCCCCGCGTCGGTCCCGCCGATGCCGGGCTGCTTGAATTGGTACGGGATGCCGTGCTTTTCGGCCACCGAGATGGCGTGGCGGAGCATGCCGGGATGCGCGATGAAGGAGCGATCCATCACCGTGAGCACGGGGCCTCCGCCCAGTTGGCTGGTCGGGCTGACATCCTTCTTCTTGGGCACGTCGTCGGCGATGGTGCCTTCCAGCGCGATGGCGCAGTCGGGGGCCACGCTGTAGGCGGCCACGCGCGCGCCGCGAAGCCCGACTTCCTCCTGCACGGTGAACACGGCGTACAGGTCAAACGGGTAGTCCGCCTTCAGGATTTCCGCCAGAACGGCGCAGCCGGCGCGGTCGTCAAAGGCCTTGCCCTTGGCGAAAGGCCCCAGTTCCTCGTAGGCCGTGTCAAACGTGGCGTAGTCGCCCACGTGGGTGAGGCCTTCGGCCGCCGACTGGCTGGTAACGCCGATGTCAATCGCCATCTGCTCGTACTTCAAGACCTGGTTCATCTCCTCGGCCTTGAGTTTGTGGATGGGTTTGACACCGATGACGCCGGGCACCTTGTTATCGCCGATGAGCACTTTCTTCGCCAGGAGCAGGCGCGGGTCAATGCCGCCCGAAGGCTGGAACCGCAGCAGCCCGTTCTTGGTGATCTCGGTGATCATCAGCCCGACTTCGTCCATGTGGGCGGCCAGCATCACCTTGCGGGGCACGGGCGTGGCCGCCGACACGCGCGCCTTCCGCACGACGATGAGGTTCCCCAGCGCGTCCACGCGGTGCTCGTCTATGTGCTCGCGGACGTGTCGGAACAGGATGGATCGGATTTCGCCCTCGCGTCCCGAAACGCCGCGGGCCTCAGACAGTTCTTTCAGAAGCGTCACATCTCCCTCCACTTCGGCCTGCGCTATACGTCAGCGTCCAGGCGTGGCGTCAGTTGCTCCATGGTAGATTCGTCAAGGCCGGCGATGAAGGCCGCCAGCAGCCTGCCCGCGCGCTCAATGTCCGCGACGCACACCGTCTCCACGGGCGTGTGCATGTAGCGCAGGGGCACGCCGATGACGCCGGTGGGAATGCCCTCGCGGGACACCTGCATGGCCCAGGCGTCGGTTCCGGAGCCTCGCGGCAGGGGTTCCACCTGGTACGGAATCTCCAGTTTCTTGGCGGTCTCCACCAGCATCTCGTAGATTTTCGGGTGGACGTTCGGCCCGAAACCGATGGCCGGCCCCCCGCCCATCTGGAACGTATCCCCGTCGCCGGAATCTCCCATGGCGCCGAAGGTAACGTCAATGGCGATGCCGATGTCGGGGCGGATGCCGTAGGTAGTGGTGATGGCGCCGAGGAAGGTAACCTCTTCCTGGCATGTGGCCACGCCGTACACGTCCCAGTTGTGCTTCCAGCGTTCGGCCAGATTGGAGAGGCACTCGCCCACAACCACCACGCCCACGCGGTCGTCAAAGGATTTGCCCGCGACCCAATCCTTCTGCAGCGGGATGAAGGGGCGGCGGAATGTAACCAGATCGCCCACCCGCACCCATTGCTCCACCTGGTCGGGCGGCAATGCCACGTCCACGAGGAGTTCGTGCAGCGGGATGACCTTGTCGCGATCCTCGGCGGCCAGCACGTGGGGCGGGCGCGCGCCGATGATCCCCGGCAGTTCCCTGCGCCCGTGCACGATGACTTCCTGGCCGGGCAGGATGCGCGGGTCTATGCCGCCCACCTGGGCCACGTGCAGGAAGCCGTCCTCTATCTTGCTGACCATCAGGGCCACTTCGTCCATGTGGCCGGCCAGCATGATGCGGCGACGCGGCTCCTGGCCCTCGCCCCTGCGCAGGGCGATGACGCTCCCCATCTTGTGCATCTGGACTTCGTGAGCGTAGCGCCGGAATTCCTCGGCCACCAACTCGCGGATGGCACGCTCGTAGCCCGAAGGCCCGGCGGCCTCCGACAAACGCTGAAGAAACTCTTTGCAATCCACGATCCTATCCTCAACCTTCTGCGGCTCTTGCGGCCGCGTGGGGCTGCGCTGGCGCGCGCCAGGCCATTATACGCCGAACTGTACCCTTGTCAAAACAAATTTGCAGGCGTTCGGCCGCGCTGTCTCAACTCTCACGACGACCGAAGGCGCGGGCGGGGTGCGCAGGAATCGCCTGCGCGCCCAAAGGCTGAGCGCGCCCAGCAGGTACAACAGGAGGATGAACCCCACCAGGATTAGCAGCAGCGTTCGCCTGAATCGTTCGCGGTCGTCCATGTCCAGCACGGTCGCTTCACAGAGTCGTTGGCGTCGCATCGGGTGGCGCGGTCGGCGCCGGCGTGAGCAGCCCCGTCGCGGGTGTCTCCGTCGGCCCCTCCGTGGGCGTGGCCTCGGCAGTGGGCGAGGGGCTGAGCGTCGGCGTGGCCGTGGGCGTGGGCGACAGCGTGAGCGTGGGGGTGGGCGTGGCCGAGGGCTCGGGCGTGGGCGTGGCCGACGCGGTGGGGCTGGCCGATGGCGATAGGGTGGGCGCGGGACCGGTGGCCGTCGGCGATGCCGTCGCGGTGGGGCTGACGGCTGCGGTGCTCGTCGGCGTGGCCGTCGGCCGGACGGGCCCCGGCGACGAGAACTGGAGCGCCAGGAACCCCAGGCAGTAGCAGGGCAGCGTCAACAGGATGAGCGCGACGAGGAACAGGTACACGCTCTTCTGTTGCTCCGACAGTCTGGCCCACCAGTCCCGAATGCTCACGCGCGCCACTCGCTCCCGCGAAATGGGCGGCGCACGGGGGCGTTCCCCCGCCCCGATGCGCTCCGCCGCAGATGTTATACCACCGATTGCCTTGCAGGTCAATGGGGCCTAGGCGAGGCGCGGTGCTGGGCGTGGGGGCTGCCGAGCAACGGACAGAGAGTTATCCACGAATAACACGAATTCGCACGAATGGCGAATGCAGACCCGTAGGGCGGCTTCCCATAGCCGCCGTGGCAGGGGCGGGTAGCCAATGTGCGACGCACTTTCGGAAGTGCGTCGCACATTGGCCGCCAACACAAGTTCGTAAGGCGGCTTCCCATACCTGCCGGAGGCCAGGGCCGGTATGGAAACCTGCCCCTACTGTTCCCCTTTCGCGTGGATTCGCGCGATTCGCGGTTACAGACCGCTATCCACGAATAACACGAATGCACACGAATGGAGAAGAGAATAGGCCCCTACTGTTCCCCATTCGCGTGGATTGGCGTGATTCGCGGTTCCAGTAACCCGAAATTGCCAAATCCCACGGCTTTGCCGTACAATGGCGACAACGCTTGAAGCGCATCCCTCATCGGAGTTTCGCATTGAGCACAATGTCCTTTCGCACGCCCGAGGAGAAACGCCGCTACGTGCAGGCGATGTTCGCCCGAATGGCCGGGCACTACGACATGATGAACCGCATCCTGTCGCTGGGGCGCGACATGGCCTGGCGGCGAACGCTGGTGGAGCGCGCCAACGTGCCCGACGGCGGGCTGGTGCTGGATGTGGCCGCCGGCACGGGCGACGTTACGCGCATCCTGGCCGCGAGAACCCCGGCGCGGCGCGTGGTGGCACTGGATTTCTCGCGCCCCATGCTGCGCATCGCGCAGTGGAAGTTGGGCCGCCTGGATGGAACACCCGGCGTGAGCCTGGTTCAGGCGGACGGGCTGCGGCTGCCCTTCGCCGACAACACGTTTGACTCCGTAACGTCGGCGTTCGCGCTGCGCAACGCGGTGGACGTGGCCGCGCTGTTCGCCGAGATGTGGCGGGTGCTGCGCCCCTGCGGGCGGGTGGCGTGCATGGAGATTTGCCAGCCGACGGCGCCGGCGTTTCGCCCGCTGTTCGGGCTGTACTTCAATCGCATCGTGCCCTTGCTGGGCCGGGTTCTGGTGCGAGACCCCGAAGCGTACACCTACCTGCCCGAGTCGCTCAACCGCTTCATGACCAGCGCCCAGGTCATGCGCACGCTGGAAGGGGTGGGGTTCCGCTCCGTGGCGTGTCAGAAACTCATGCTGGGCACCGTGGCGATTTACGTGGGGGTGAAAGGATGACGGCGCAGGCGGAAAAGGACATTCGGCTGGGGAGGCCCAGCGCGGCCTGGGATTTCGGGCAGGACCGCCGTATGCGCATGATTCGGCGCTACGCGGCGCTGGAGGGCGCGCGGGTGCTGGACGTGGGCTGCGGCATCGGGTTCTACACGCGGCGGCTGCAAGAGGCCGGCGCGGAAGCCTGGGGCGTGGATGTGGATCCCGACAAGGTGGCGAAGGCGCGGGAGGCCGTGCCCAACTGCCAGGTCGCGCCCGCCGAGAGCCTGCCCTTCCCCGACGGCTTCTTTGACGCGGTGCTGTCCCATGAGGTGCTGGAGCACGTGGACGACGACCGGCAAGCCGTGGCCGAGGCGGTGCGGGTGCTCAAGCCCGGCGGCCGGCTGGTCATCTTCGTCCCCAATCGGCTGTACCCGTTTGAGACGCACGGGTGCTACTGGCGGGGGCGCTACCGCTTTGGGAACATCCCGCTCATCAACTGGCTGCCCAACCCTGTGCGCAACCGCCTGTGCCCCCACGTGCGGGCCTACACGCCGGGCGGGCTGGCGCGGCTGTGGAAGGGCTTGCCGTGCCGCGTGGTCCTGTTCACCCAGATTTACCCCGGATACGACAAGATCGCCTCGCGTCATCCCCGGCTCGGGCGCCTGTTCCGCGCGGTTACGTATGCGCTGGAGCGCACGCCGCTGCGCATCTTCGGCCTGTCGCATTTCGTCGTATTGGAGAAGGTGTTGTAGGTACGACCCCACGGGTTGCAGGGGCGACCCGCGGGTCGCCATTACAACCCGTCCTGCGGTTCCCCCCATTTGCCGCGCATACCTTTGCCGCAAGGTGCGACGCACTTTCGGAAGTGCGTCGCACCTTGGCCGCCAACACAAGACGGAGCCGAATCCTGCGATTCCCCCCATTTGCCGCGCATACCCTTTTCTGATAGTATAACACGCGCATCATACTCGTATCCACAGGCATAGAGCGATGAGAAGATCTACCAAACAGGTTTTACTACGTCGTCGCGCCCGCAAGAACGGCGGGATGAGCCTTTTTGCGAAGGCAG
>DAOTVT010000080.1:0-1881 GCA_034436295.1 Anaerolineae bacterium
GTGCCCATTCGTGTTATTCGTGGATAGCCTAATTGGAGGGTGAGGTATGGCATCAAGTGTGCCTGCACAGGAGAGGCCGCTGTCGCGGCTGGTGAAACTGGTCTACGGTTCGGGCGAGTGGAGTTACGCGTCCTTCGGCACCCTGCGGCAGATCTTCTACGCTATCTTTCTGACCGATGTCGTGGGGCTGGACGCGCGGCTGGCGTCGTTCGCGGCGCTGCTCGGCATCATCTGGGACGCGGTGAACGACCCGCTGGTGGGCGTGTTGAGCGACAAGGTGCGGTCGCGGTGGGGGCGGCGCAGGCCGTTCCTGCTGTGGTTTGCCGTCCCGTTCGGGCTGGGGTTCCTGGCGTTGTGGTGGGCGCCGCCCTGGAAGAGCCAGGCCGCGCTGTTCATCACCGTCATGCTGGCCTACATGCTCAGCGACACGTTCCAGACCCTGGTGTCGGTGCCCTACGCGGCGCTGACGCCGGAGATCGCGCCCGACTACGACGAGCGCACCAGCGTTACCGGCTACCGCATGTTCTTCAACCTGCTGGCGTCGCTGGTAACCGCCGTGGTGGGGCCGATGGTGGTCAAGAGCACGCTGGCCGCCGGCGGCACGCTGCAGCAGGGCTACATCACCGTCGCCGCCATGTTCGGCGGGCTGGCGGTCATCCCGTGGCTGCTCATCTTCGCCGTCGTCCGCGAGAAGCCGCGCACCGCTGCCCAACTGGCCGAGACGATCTCGTTCCGCGAGTCGGTGCGCTCGGCCTGGGCCAACATCCCCTTCCGCTTCGCCACCGGCATCTACATGCTCAACTGGATCACCTTTGACCTGGTGGCGCTCATGTTGCCCTTCTTCCTCACCTACTGGGTCTCGCAGGGCAACCTGGTGGCGTCGCTGGACTTCCTGGGCGGGCCGATGGCCGTGGAGTCGGTGGTGCTGGGGCTGCTGCTCATCACGGCGGTGGTGTCGCTGCCGTTCTGGACATGGCTGGCGCGGAAACTGTCCAAGCGCACGGCGTACATCATCGCCATGATCTTCTGGGCGGTGGTGCAGATGATTACGCTGCTGGTGCGGCCCTTCCAGACCACATTCGTGCTGGCGCTGGCGGTGATGGCGGGCATCAGCGTGGGGACGGCGCACGTGCTGCCCGACGCCATCTTCCCCGACGTGCTGGAGTGGGACGAACTGCGCACGGGCAAGCGGCGCGAGGGGATTTACTACGGCATCAAGAACTTCGTGCGGAAACTGGCGGGCGCGGCGGCCATCTTCCTGGCGCTCCAGGTGCTGGGCTGGTTTGGCTACCGCAACCCGCCCGAGGGGGTTACGCAATTCGCGCAACCCGCGTCGGCGCTGGGGGCCATTCGGTTCATGCTGGGGCCGATGGGCGCGATCCTGCTCGCGTGCGCGATTGTGATGGCGTGGTTCTATCCCCTGACGCGGGAGCGCCACGCCCGCATCCGGCGGCTGCTGGCCAAACGCAAGGCCCGCATGGGGGCGTAGACCTGAATCCGCGAAGGGCACGGGGGCGGCAATGGCGCTCCAGAGCGTAGGGCAGGTTTCCATACCTGCCCTCTGCCCTCGGCGGCTATGGAAAGCCGCCCTACGTGTCTCCAGTCGCGCGCTGCCCCTTGCCCGTCAGCGCGCCTTCCACTCCGCGGAATCCGGATAGAACAGCGGCTGGCCACCTATGGTGAACTCCAGAATCCGAGCCTGGGTTTCCGCCGACGTGAGCCAGTCCACGAACTTCATCGCCAGGTCGTGCTTCACGTTGGGATGTTTGGCGGGGTTGACGGCGATGACGCCGTAGGGATTCCGCAAGGTCGGGTCGGGGTTCTTGTCCAGGGTCTCGCCGCCGACGAGGACCGCCAGGTTCAGTTTGTCGCGCATGGACA
>DAOTVT010000081.1:0-29342 GCA_034436295.1 Anaerolineae bacterium
GACATACTACCCGTAGTTGGGTATTGCCGCGCGCCTACTACCAGTAGGGCGGGTGGGAGTTGAACCCACACGGACTTGCGTCCAGCGGATTTTAAGTCCGCAGCGTCTGCCATTCCGCCACCGCCCCGACGGGCCTATTGTCAACGAATTTGCCCGTTTGTCAAGATGCCCCAACTTGACACCTTCGCCAAATCGGAGTATGCAAGAGTATCATGTTCCCTGGGAGTCGCCATGCACGATCACGATCACCATCACGAAGTCCTGGGAAGGCGATTTGTCATCGCCTTGGGCATCACGTCGCTAATCCTCGTCGCCGAGGTCGTCGGCGGGATTCTGTCCAACAGCCTGGCGCTGCTCTCGGACGCGGGGCACGTGTTCCTGGACGCGTTCGCGCTCGCGCTGAGTTACGTGGCGCTGCGTATCGCAGAGTTGCCCGCCGATGAGAATCACACCTTCGGTTTTCACCGCGCCAAGGTGCTGGCGGCGCTGGCCAATAGTCTGTTGCTCTTCGCGATGGTCTTCTTCATCGCGCGCGAGGCGTGGGAGCGCTGGCTCAACCCGCGGGCGGTGAATTCGGGGCTGATGCTGGGCGTAGCGGCGGTCGGCCTGGTGGCCAATCTGCTCGTGGCGCGCGTGCTCCATGCTCACGACAAGGACGACCTGAACACGCGCAGCGCCTTCTGGCACGTGCTGGGCGACGCGCTCGCTTCGGTGGGCGTCATCGCGGGCGCGATCCTCATCGCCCTCACCGGTTGGTACGTGGTGGACCCCATCCTCAGCGTGCTGATCTCGCTGCTCATCCTGGGTGGAGCGTGGCGCATCTTCCGCGAGTCGGTGCATATCCTGGTGGAGGGCAGCCCCGCGGGGATCAGCGCGCGGGCGGTCGCGGCGGCCATCGGGGCCGTGCCCGGCGTGCGCAACGTCCACGACTTGCACATCTGGAGCGTGGGGCCGGGGTACACGTCCCTGAGCGCCCACGTGGTGCTGGAGGATCAGGCGCTGGCGGCGACCCAGACGGTGATGGATGCCATCAAGCAGCGCCTGCAAAGCGAATTCGCCATTGAGCATACTACCGTGCAGTTTGAGTGCAACCACTGCGGCCAGTGCGTGGACGCATTTGAAGGGGGCGTCTGTTATCCGGCGACGCGCTCCACAGACGACGGGCAACCCTAGGACAGGAGGCGCGATGGAGACCGAACTGGAGGCGTTGATTCGGGAGTTCACCGGCCTGCGCGTGTGGGCGGTCGTGGGGGCATCCACCAACCCCGCCAAGTACGGCCATCGGATTTTTCGCGACTTGCGCGCGGCGGGCTATAGGGTGTATGGGGTGAACCCGGGCGGTGGTGAGATTGACGGCGAGGCGCTGTATCCCAGCCTGGCCGCGCTGCCCGAGAAGCCCCAGGTTGTGGACATCGTGGTGCCGCCGCAGGTTACCGAGCAGGTGGTGCAGGAGTGCGCGGCGCTGGGGTTGACGCGCGTCTGGATGCAGCCCGGGTCCGAGTCCGAGGCGGCCATCCGCTACTGCCAGGAGCACGGGATACGGGTCGTCCACGACGCCTGCGCCATGGTGCGCAAGCGCGTGTGGGAGGGTTGACGCCCCTCACCCTGGCCCTCTCCCCGCAAAGCGGGGCGAGGGGATGCTCGTGGCGGCTATGGAAAGCCGCCCTACGTGTCGCCCCCATCTGTAGGTCGGGTTTCCGCGGCCGGCCCTGCTCGCGGCGGCTGTGGAAAGCCGCCCTACGTGTCGTCCCCATCTGTAGGTTGGGTTTCCGCGCCCTGCTCGTGGCGGCTATGGAAAGCCGCCCTACGTGTCGCCCCCATCTGTAGGTTGGGTTTCCGCGGCCGGCCCTGCTCGTGGCGGCTGTAGAAAGCCGCCCTACGTGTCGCCCCCATCTGTAGGTTGGGTTTCCGCGGCCGGCCCTGCTCGTGGCGGCTATGGAAAGCCGCCCTACGTGTCGCCCCCATCTGTAGGTTGGGTTTCCGCGCCCGGCCCTGCTCGTGGCGGCTATGGAAAGCCGCCCTACCTGTCGCCCCCATCCGTAGGTCGGGTTTCCGCGCCCGGCCCTGCTCGCGGCGGCTATGGAAAGCCGCCCTACCTGTCGTCCAGCGGGCGGGGCGCGCGTACTTGACACCTTGTGCTTCTGACGGTATCCTTGGCGCATGACCGAAAAGGGCGTCTTCTTTGACGAAGCGAAAATCTACGTGCGCGGCGGCGACGGCGGCAATGGGTGCGTCTCGTTCCGCCGCGAAAAGTTTGTCCCGTTTGGCGGCCCGAACGGCGGCAACGGGGGCAAGGGCGGCGACGTGTACCTGGTGGCCAGCGCCCACCTCAACACGCTGATCCAGTTCCAGCGCAAGGTTCACTTCAAGGCCGAACGCGGCGAGCACGGCCGTGGCAAGGATCAGTTCGGCAAGTCGGGCGAAGACCTGTTCATCCAGGTTCCCACCGGCACCGTTGTGTTTGACGCGGAGACGGGCGAACTCATCGCCGACCTGACGGAGGACGGGCAGAGGGCGCTGGTGGCGCGGGGCGGGCGCGGCGGGCGCGGGAATGCGTCCTTCGCCACGCCCACCAATCAGGCGCCGCGCATCGCCGAGAAGGGCGAGCCCGGCCAGGAACGCTGGCTGCGGCTGGAGTTGCGCCTCATCGCGGATGTGGGCATTGTGGGCGCGCCCAACGCCGGCAAGTCCACGCTGCTGGCGGCGGTGAGCGCGGCCCGCCCCAAGATCGCCGATTACCCCTTCACCACGTTGATTCCCAACCTGGGCGTGGTGGAAGTGGACGGCGCGACCTTCGTGATGGCCGACATTCCGGGTCTCATTGAGGGCGCGCACCAGGGGGCCGGCCTGGGCGACAAGTTCCTGCGCCACATCCGCCGCACGCGCGTGCTGGTGCATCTGCTGGACGGGGCCGCGCCCGACCCGCTGGCGGATTTCGCGGCCATCAACCGCGAACTGGAACTGTTTTCCCCCGACCTGGCCCGAAAGCCCCAGATTGTGGCGCTGAACAAGATGGATTTGCCCGAGGCGCAGGAAAAGTGGCCCCGCGTGGCCAGGGCGCTGAAGCGGCAGGGGTACGACGCGCTGGCCATCTCGGCGGCCACGGGCGAGGGCGTGCAGGCGCTGCTGCGCCAGGTGGCGGCGACGCTCCGCGAGTTGCCGGCCGAGCCCGCGCCCGCGCCGGAGCAGAAAGTCTTCCGCCCCAAGCCCGATGAGGACGCCTTTGAGATCGTGCGCGAGGGCGGATACTGGCGCGTGAAGGGCATCAAGGTGGAGCGGGCCGCCGCGATGACCAACTGGGACCTGGACGAGGCCGTGCTCCGCTTCCAACGGCTGCTGGACGGCATGGGCATCACGGAGGCCCTGCGCGAAGCGGGCGTTGGGCCTGGGGATACGGTCGTCATCGGCGACGCGGTGCTGGAGTGGCACGATTGAGCCGCCGCACCGGCACACAAGGAGGCATTCATGCGACTGGGCGTGTTCGGCGGGACCTTTGACCCTGTACACTACGGCCATCTTGTCGCCGCCGAGGAAGTGCGCTATCGGCTGCGCCTGGACAAGGTGCTGTTCGTGCCGGCGGGTATGCCGCCCCACAAACTGGACCACGACATCACGCCGACGCGCCATCGCCTGGCGATGCTGGAACTGGCCATTGCGTCCAACCCGGGGTTCGCCCTGTCGCGTGTGGACATTGACCGCCACGGCCCGTGCTACACGGTGGACACGCTGGCGCTCCTGCACGAGGAATACGGGCCGGGGACCGAGTTGTTCTTCCTGATGGGCATGGACTCGCTGGCCGAGATTCTGACGTGGAAGGAGCCGGAGCGGCTCATCCGCCTGGCGCAGATTGTGGTGGTGGGCCGGCCGGGGTTCCAGGCTGATGTGGACGAACTGGACAAGGTGCTGCCCGGGGCGGCGGAGCGCATCTCCATCGTGGACACGCCGCTGATGGAGGTCTCGTCCAGCGACATTCGCCAGCGCGTGCGCGAAGGCGCGCCGATTCGCTACCAGGTGCCCGAGGCGGTGGAGGCGTACATCCGCGCGCACCGGTTGTATCTGGACGACGGACGGAAGTAGGACGACGTTACCGCGGAGCACGCGCAGCCCGCGGAGATTCATCCTGGCTCTGCGCTCGCGGCGACCTCTGCGGTGAGAATTATCCATGCGAGGAATGGACTATGCTCTGGGGCGGGCGATTCTCCGGCAAGCCGGACGAGACGATGCGGCGGTTCGGCGATTCCATCGCCTTTGACGCGCGCCTGTACGCCGCCGACATCCGCGGCAGCATCGCGTGGGCGCGGGCGCTGGCGCGGGCGGGTCTGCTCACCGGCGAGGAGCGCGACCGACTTGTCGCCGGCCTGGAGCAGGTGCGCGCCGAATTTGACGCGGGCGCGTTTGAAATCAAGCCCGGCGACGAGGACATCCACACCGCTGTGGAGCGGCGACTGGGCGAACTGATTGGGCCGGTGGCCGGCAAACTGCACACGGGCCGCTCGCGCAACGACCAGGTGGCCACCGACCTGCGCCTGTACCTGCTGGACAAGGCGGCGGTCCTGGGCCAGGCTCTGGTGGACCTCCAGAAGGCCCTTGTGGACAAGGCCGAGGCGCATCTGGAGGTCCTCATGCCCGGCTATACTCACATGCAGCAGGCGCAGCCGGTCCTGTTCAGCCACTATCTGATGTCCTTCTTCTGGAAGTTCCAGCGCGACCGCGAGCGGCTGGCGGACGTGGCGCGCAGGACGGCCGTCCTTCCCCTGGGGTGCGGAGCCATCGCGGGGACCCCTTTCGCCATTGACCGCGATGCGCTGGCCGCGGATTTGGGCTTCGCCGCCGTGGCCGAGAACAGCATGGATGCCGTCGCGGATCGAGACTTTGTCGCGGAGTTCCTGGCGTGGGCCGCGCTCGTTCAGGTTCACCTGAGCACGCTGGCCGAGGATCTCATCCTCTGGGCCGGGCGCGAGTTCGGGTTCATAACCCTGGACGACGCCTACTCCACCGGTTCCAGCCTGATGCCGCAGAAGAAGAACCCTGACCCGCTGGAACTCATGCGCGGCAAGGCGGGGCGCATCATCGGCCACCTGGCCGGCCTGCTGACCACGCTCAAGGGGCTGCCGTCGGGGTACAATAAGGATTTGCAAGAGGACAAGGAGCCGCTCTTTGACGCGGTGGATACGCTGACGCTGGAACTGCCCATCGCGGCGGGGATCATCCGCACGCTCAGGGTGAACGCGGAGCGGATGTGGGCGGCCCTGGACGACGGGATGCTGGCCACCGATCTGGCCGACTACCTGGTGCGGCGCGGCGTGCCGTTCCGCGAGAGCCATCACCTGGTGGGCCGGGCGGTCAGGCGGGCCGAGGCGCTGGGCGTGGCGCTGGGGCAGATGCCGCTCGCCGAGTATCGGGCGATTCATCCCGCGTTCGGCGAGGACCTGTACGCCGTGTTTGATTTCGCGCGGTCGGTTCGGACGCGGCAGGCGCGCGGCGGCACGGCGCCCGACGCGGTGCGGGAGCAGATTCGGCGCGCGCGGGCGATGCTGGGGGAGGCGAGGGCACCTGACGCGGGCTTCGCGTTGTCCCATCCCATACGTGGGCAGATTCATCAATCCCGACACCGGAGGACACCATGACATTCACCTACTACGTGAAACTGCACCTCTTGACGTTCGTTGCGTTCCTGGCCATTGATGGCGTGTGGCTCGGGCTGGTGGCGCGCAACCTGTACGCCAAGCACCTGGGCTACCTGATGACCCCGAAGACGGTATGGCCCGCGGCGATTCTGTTCTATCTGCTGTACGTTGTGGGCGTGCTTGTCTTGGCGGTGCTGCCTGGGCTGGAGGCTGGGTCGTTGGGCAGGGCGGCGCTCCTGGGCGCGCTTCTGGGCCTCATCGCCTACGCCACGTATGACCTGACCAACCTGGCCACGGTCAAGGGGTGGCCGGTCTTGATCACGGTGATAGACCTGGCCTGGGGCACGGTGCTGACGGCTGCCGTCTCGGCCATCGGCTACCTCATCGGGCGGTGGGTGGGGTAGAGACGGTGCGTGCCGGCGACACCTGTCGCCCGATCCTCGGTTTCACGAGCGCCGGAAGGCCACTGCACATTTATTGCAGTTACCCGTCGCGCCCCCTGGTGAAGGTGATCACTGTATATGAGCCGGACGAGGAACTGTGGATAGATTTCCGCGTCAGGAGGCCCCGAGATGGCGACTGATATCTGGAAAGAAACGATGGTGGAGCAAAGGGTAACCTATGTTCTTGAAGTGGAAGGCAGGATCATTGTCATTGAGAACGTGCCGGCGCGTGTGTGCCTGGAGACCGGCGAGCGATTCTTCGCTCCGGAAACGGTGGAGCGGTTGCAGCAGATGATTTGGGAGGACAGGAAGCCCAACCGTATTGTTGAAGCCGCTGTGTTTGAGTACGCCGCGTAAATGATCTCCCATCGGCTACCTCATCGGGCGGTGGGTGGGGTAGAGACGGTGCGTGCCGGCCACACCTGTCGCCCGATCCTCAAGGATGATGGCCCATGCCCGATGTGATCACCCTGGGCGAGATCCTGGTGGATTTCGTCGCGACCGTGTCGGGGGTGTCTCTGGAAGATGCTCCCGCCTTCAAGAAGGCGCCGGGCGGCGCGCCGGCCAACGTCGCGGCGGCGCTGGCTAGGCTGGGGGTCTCGGCAGGGTTCATGGGCAAGGTGGGCGACGACCCCTTCGGCCGCTTCCTCGTGCGCACGCTTCGCGCCCTCGGCGTGGACACGACTGCCGTGCGCTGGTGCGGCGAGGCGCGCACGGCCCTCGCGTTCGTCTCGCTCCGCGCCGACGGCGAGCGCGACTTCATGTTCTACCGCCACCCCAGCGCCGACATGCTCTACAGCCCCGACGAAGTGGATCGCGCCTACATTCGCGGCGCGAAGGTGTTCCACTTCGGCTCCATCAGCCTCATCAGCGAGCCGTCGCGCAGCGCGACGCTCCTGGCGGCGCAAACGGCCCGAGACGCCGGCCTGGTGGTCTCCTACGATCCCAACCTGCGGCTGGCCCTGTGGCCCAGCGCTGACGCAGCGAGGCGGGTAATCCTACAGGGTTGGCGTCTGGCGCATGTGGTCAAGGTCAGCGAGGAGGAACAGGCGTTCCTGGGCGGCGATGGCGCCGAGGCCGCGCGGCACCTGTGGCACGAAGGCTTGCGCCTGTTGGTGATTACGCGCGGGAGGGCGGGGTGCTCATACGTAACCCCTGCGACGCGAGGCGATGTTCCGGGGTTCTCCGTGCGCACCGTGGATACGACCGGCGCGGGCGATGGCTTCGTCGCGGGGATGCTGAAGGGCCTGTTGCAGGCGCCGCACGCCTGGGATGACGAGGCGCGCCTGCGGGAGGTGCTCCGCTACGCCAACGCTGTCGGCGCGCTGGCGACCACCCGTCGCGGGGCCATTCCGGCCATGCCCACGCCGAGGCAGGTGGAGCGGCTCATGGGAGGCCACCGGTGATTCGGGGCTTGGCCCGGTGTCATTGCGCCAGCCGCGCGGGGCTGGCCCCCCGCGGTGGGGGCATGCGGATCGCGAAGGACGCGAAAGGGCGCGAGAATCTGGGGCGCGCGGATGTCCACACGTGCGGGGCTGAACCGTCGCGGTGGGGGCATTCGGATCGCGAAGGACGCGAAAGGGCGCGAAAGCCGCGAAAATCGGGAGCGCGCGGATGTCCACACGCGCGGGGCTGAACCGTCGCGGTGGGGGCATGCGGATCGCGAAGGGCGCGAAAGGGCGCGAAAATCGGGGGCGCGCGGATGTCCACACGCGCGGGGCTGAACCCCCGCGCTGAAGGAACGAAGCCCCGAAGGGGCTTTGCGCGTTGAGCCCGATGCTTCAGCGTCGGGCGGGCGGGCACCTCACCCCAACCCCCTTCGCGTGGATCCAACGTGCGACGCACCTCCGAGGTGCGTCGCACGTGCCCGATTCGTGCGGATTCGCGCGATTCGCGGTTGCGCCCTGCCCGGGGCTTCGGCGTCGGGCGTGGCGCGGGCCGCGCGGGGCTGAACCCCCGCGCTGAAGGAACGAAGCCCCTTCGGGGCTTTGCGCGTTGAGCCCGATGCTTCAGCGTCGGGCGGAGCGGGCGCGCAGGCACCTTACCCCAACCCCCTTCGCGTGGATCCAACGTGCGACGCCCCTCCGAGGTGCGTCGCACGTTCCCCGTTCGCGCGGATTCGCGGTTGCGCCCTGCCCGACTCTGATTTTGACACAATCCGAAACCCGTGGTACACTTCTTGCAACCGAATAGCCTAGAGGCGATGACCAGGACGAGTACCCGGATGCCGGGCGTCAGGGAGAGGGGGTCGCTGACTGGAAGCCCCCTTCGCTACGGGCCGAGGGAAAACCCCCTGCGAGCCGGCGCCTGAACGCAACGCCGCCAGTAAGGCCGCCCGGGACGCCCCCGTTATCGGCGCAATGAGATGGGAGCGCACGCTCTCAACCTTGGGTGGAACCGCGAGACGACCCCTCGCCCCTTGGGCGGGGGTTTTTGTTTGTTTGCAAGCCGTCAGCCCTCGGCAATCAGCCGTCAGCAAAGCCGGGGTGAAGGCCGATTGCTGATTGCTAATTGCTGACTGCTGACTGCTAAAGGCTGAAAGCAAGGAGGAGACAGATGGAAGACGAGCACATGGACGAGCACAGCGAACTGGATCGCATGCGCCACTCGGCGTCGCACGTCATGGCCCAGGCCGTGATGGACCTGATTCCAGGCGCGAAACTGGCCATCGGCCCCGCCATTGAAGATGGCTTCTACTACGATTTTGACCTGCCCAGGCCGCTGACTCCGGAGGACCTGGAGCAGATTGAGGCGCGCATGCGCGAGGCCATCCGCGCCGATTATCCCTTCGTGCGCCGCGTCGTCAGCCGCAGCGAGGCCGAGGCCATGTTCGCCGACCAGCCGTACAAACTGGAGATCATCCGCGAACTGCCCGAAGATGCGGTCATCTCCACCTACACGCACGACGGGTTCACGGACCTGTGCGCGGGGCCGCACGTGGCCAGCACCGGCCAGATCAACCCCGATGGGGTCAAACTGCTGAGCGTGGCGGGGGCCTACTGGCGCGGCGACGAGAAGCGCCCCATGCTCCAGCGCATCTACGGCACGGCCTGGCCGACCAAAGAGGAGTTGGACGCCTATCTGGCCAAACTGGCCGAGATTGAGCGGCGCGACCACCGCAAACTGGGCAAGCAACTGGACCTGTACAGTTTCCACGAGATCGGCGGGGCGGGCCTGGCCTACTGGCACCCCAAGGGCGCGCGCATTCGCAGCATCATTGAGCAGTTCTGGCGCGAGGAGCACTTCCGCCGCGGCTACGAAATCCTGTACACGCCCCACATCGGGCGCGTGGACCTGTGGAAAATCAGCGGCCACTGGGATTTCTACCGCGACAACATGTACTCGCCCATGGACATTGAGGGCCAGGAGTACCTGCTCAAGCCGATGAACTGCCCGTTCGCGGTCCTCATCTACAAGACGCAGACGCGCTCCTACCGCGACTTGCCGCTGCGCTGGGGCGAGTTGGGCACGGTGTACCGCTACGAGCGGTCGGGCGTGCTGCACGGGATGCTGCGCGTGCGCGGGTTCACCCAGGACGATGCGCACATCTTCTGCCGCCCGGACCAACTGGAGGACGAGATCGTCGGCGTGATCAACCTGGCCCAGTTCATGCTCAAGACGTTCGGCTACGATGAGTATGTGGTTGAACTCTCGGTGCGCGACCCGCAGAACAAGGCCAAATACGTCGGGTCGGACGAAAACTGGATTCTGGCCGAGCAGGCGCTGCTGCGCGCGCTGGAACGCGAGAGGCTGGGGTTCACGCGGATGGAGGGCGAGGCCAAGTTCTACGGCCCGGCCATTGACATCAAGATGAAGGATGCCCTGGGCCGCGCCTGGCAGGGGCCGACCATCCAGGTGGACTTCAACTTCCCGGAACGGTTTGACCTGACCTACGTGGGCGAGGACGGCCAGCCCCATCGCCCGGTCATGGTTCACCGCACGGTGCTCGGCTCCATGGAGCGGTTCGTGGCGGGTCTGGTGGAGCAGTACGCGGGGGCGTTTCCGGTGTGGCTCGCGCCGGTGCAGGCGGTGCTCATCCCCATCGCCGACCGGCATGTGGCCTACGCGCACAGCGTGGCGCAGCGCCTGAAGGACGCGGGCTATCGCGTGCAGGTGGACGACTCCAGCGAGCGCATGAACAACAAGATTCGCAAGGCGCAGTTGGAGAAGGTGCCCTACATGTTGATTATCGGCGACCGCGAGATGGAAGCGGGCGCGGTGGCCATCCGCAAGCGCACGGGCGAGGACCTGAAGGCGAAGCCGGTGGACGAGTTCATGGCGATGATCGCCGAGGACGTGCGGAGCAAGGCGATCTGGTAGGGCGGGGTCAAGCCTCGGCCCCGCGCACCCTCACCCTTGCTGGACGTATCGCTGCGTCCACGGGCAGGCGGCGATGCACGCGCCGCAGATGCCGATGCTCGGCTCCGCGCCGATGGCCGGGGTGAACTGCCGCGTGGTGCGGTAGCAGGCGTCGGGGTCCACCAGCGCCTCGCGGGGCGTGCCCGGGCTCCACGCCTGCCCCGCGACGGCGCGCCCGGGACAGGCGTCCACGCAGGCCCGGCAGGAGCCACAGCGGCCCTCGTTCACCGGCGCGGATGTCGCCAGCGGCGCGTCGGTGAGCACGGTGATGAGCCGCACCGCCGAGCCGTAGCGTTCGGTGATGAGGAGCGCGCAGCGGCCAATCCAGCCCAGGCCGGCGCGGGTGGCGACGGTCTTGTGGGGCAGGGGCGTGTCGTACTGGCCAAACTCCACGCCCGCCACGGTGGCCGCGCCGAACGCCGCCCGGAATCCGCGGGCGCGCAGCGCGTCGGCAGCCGCCTGCGCCAGGTTGCCCAGGAGCGCGTTCGCCCGATGGTACTCGGCCACGTACTCGCGGGTGGGGCCGCGGCGGATTCCGGCCACGACGGCGGGGTCCAGCGCGACCGCGATGGACACGGCGCGGGGGAATCCCTGCCGGGCCTCCGGGGGAATCTCGGCGAGGTCGGCGAACCCCACCAGCGCCGCGCCACGGCGAAGGAGCATGGCGGCCAGTTCGTGGCACATGCTGTCAGCTGCGGCCATCAACTCGCTGTCCTCTGGCGGCCGCGTGGGTGTGCAAGGATCGCGCTGAAGGGGCAATCTACAACTCCTGCAGTATCTTCAGCACCTCTGCTTTCAGCACGGGGATGTCCTCTTTGGCGGTGAGCCAGACTTTTTCAAGATCTACTCCGAAATAGTCATGAATGAGTTTATTGCGCATTCCTGCAATATCTTGCCAAGGGATATGGGGATGCGCATTTTGGAGTTCATCGGAAAGCCGTCTTACGGCTTCGCCGATGATTTCCAGTTGGCGAATCACGGCATCCTGGACCATGGCGCGCTCATAGAAATCCGCCTCGCGGACATCTGCGAGGTACGACTCAATCCTGGCAATGGCGTCTCGTATGTGTTGAAGGTATACGGAGTCATCACGCTTCATAGATCACTCTTTGGTCGCGCCTGATGCGGTCGCGTAGGTAAGGGCTGATGGCGGCCTCGGTCAATAAGTCCACCTTCCGCCCGATCGCCGCAGAGAACTGGCGTTCCAAAGCCACCAACGCGAGCAGGCTCTTGCGCTTGGAAAACTCCACCAGCATGTCCACATCGCTGGCGTCTGTGAACTCGCCCCGCGCGACGGAGCCGAAGACGGACAGTCGCACCACATCGTTGCGGCGGCATATCTCTATCAACTTGTTGACGTCAAAAGGCAGCATAACCACACCGGTTCCTCCGGAAAGTATTGTATCCACTGTGGACTTCTCCGTCAACGCGTACGGGCACGTCGCACAGGGCCGATGGTGGGCCGCCTTGCTCCGCGATTAATCCAGAAAGATTTTCCCCGGATTGAGGATGCCGTTGGGGTCAAACAGGCGCTTGATCTCGCGCATGACCGCCACCGCAGGCCCGTGCTCCAGTTCCAGGAACTCGCGCTTGCCCAGCCCGATGCCGTGCTCGCCGGTGCACGTGCCGCCCACGCTCAGCGCCCAGCGGATGAGTTCGGCGTGGACCTGGTGGGCGCGTTCCGGCTCGCCGGGGACGTCGCGGCGGGCGATGGTGTCGGTGTGCACGTTGCCGTCGCCCGCATGGCCGAAGGTGCAGACGCGGATGCCGTACTTCTTGCCCAGCGCGTGGGCCTGGGCCACGGCGTCGGGGTACTTGGAGATGGGCACGACGATGTCGCCGATGGTAACGACGCAGTCGCGGTTCAGTTCCTTGACGGCCATGTGGGCCTGGCTGCGCGCCTGCCAGACCTGTTCGCGCTCTTCGGCGGTGGTGGCGGGCCGATACAGGGTGCACCCGCACTCGGCGGCGATCTCCTTCACCATCTCCACATCCTCGCGCACGCTGGCGGGCGTGCCGTGGAACTCCATGACCAGCATGGGCGATTCGGGCAGGTCCAGGTGGCAGTAGCGGTTGGCGAAGGCGACGGTCTCGGCGTCCATGAGTTCCATGGCGCCGGGGACGATGCCCGCGGCGATGATCTGCGACGCAGCGCGGGCGGCGTCCTGCACCGTGGGGAAGACGGCCAGCGCGGCCGACTTTTCGGGGATGGCGCGGAGTTTCAGCGTAACCTCGGTGATGATGCCCAGGGTGCCCTCGCTGCCCACGAACAGCCGCACCAGGTCGTACCCGCTGGCGGTCTTGGCGGCCTGCGAGCCGATCTTCAGGATGCGCCCGTCGGCCAGCACGACGCGGAGTTGCAGCACGTAGTCGCGGGTAACGCCGTAGCGGAAGGCGTGCATCCCGCCGGAGCCGTTGTTGACCATCCCGCCGATGGTGGCCACGTCGTGGCTGGCGGGCGCGGGTGGGTACATGAGGCCGTAGCGGGCCAGTTGTCGGTTGAGTTCGTCGTACACGATGCCCGGCTGGACGACGCAGAGCATGTCCTCGGGGCGCACCTCCAGGATTTTCGTCCAGCGGTAGAAGCACAGGACGATGCCCCCGAACACGGGGATGGGGTTGCCGTCCAGCGACGACCCGCCGGAGCGGGCGGTTACGGGGATGCGGTGCTCGTTGGCGTAGGCCAGGATGCGGCTGATCTGCTCCTCGTTGTCGGGCCAGACGACGTAGTCGGGCAGGTGGGGCGGGTGGTGCGACTCGTCCAGCGAGTGGGCCTCGCGGTCGGCCTGGGTTACCGAGACGTTGTCGGCGCCCACGACGGAGCGCAGGAATTCCAGCGTTGGGTCGGACATGGCGAACCTCCTGTACGGGTATACGTCCACGAATCCCGCGAAGGGGACGAATGCACAGGGATTGTAGCACGGGATGCGTCGCGAGGCAAGGGGCATGTTGACCGCCCCGGGTACGCGTCAGTGGGGGCGAAAAGAAAGAGGGAGCCGCTGTTGCGTCGCGGCTCCCTGCTTCATCGCGCCGGATAGGCTACTGTATCGTCCAGGTGCCTTTCTTCTGCCAGAAAGCGATGTAGTTGCGGTTGTCTAGCGCCATTGTGTAGACGTTGTATGTTCCGCGGAACTCGTTCTTGAAGCGCAATGCCCATCGCACGGTCAAGCCCTGTGCCGTGTGGCTGACTGTGCAACTTGCCACGTCCACGATCACGTTGCTGTTCTGTATCGTCGCGCTTGTGCCAGGCGCATAACCTCCCAGCCACGCGCTGTTCTGGTCATTGCCCAGGAAGACCTTGTTCACGTCCTGGTTGTAGGCAAGGTAGACCGAATCCGAGTGGATGTCAGGTATCGGAGCAACCAAGGTGTAAGCGATCTTTAGGTCTTCCCATCCATCAGGGTCACTAAACTCCGTGGTCAGGAATGCCTGCGCGCCTGAGCTGCTTTGCCCAGTAGCCGGGGTGACAGCACCTACACAGGGCGGGCTGCCATCTGTGGCGATTCCCCAACTTCCGACGGCCTGCCAGCCTGTGTGCCTCCCAGATTTGTCCAGGATAAGCATGTACAAGCTGTATGCGCCGTTCGCCTCGGGTTTGAACGACAAGTTCCAGTTTACGGTCATCTGGTTACCGGCGACCTGCTTGCTGCTCGCGGCGATGTTTAGCCGTGCGCGTGAGGTCTCCAGGCTTGTGCTGGAGCCCGGCGGCCCGCCCACCATCCACGAGTTCGTTGAGTCATTCCACATTACCATGCGATCCAGTTGCGCATTGTATGCAACCTGCACTCCGTTTGCACGCGAGGCGCTCGTGCTAACCATGAAGTAGATAATCTTGATGTCCTGCCATCCGTCAAGGTCGGATGCCACAGTCTGGAAGTTGACGGCTTGGTTGGTGTCGCTCCGGCCACAGGCGGGTTGTATGCTCACGACAGATGGGGTGTTGTTGGACACGAGTTGCCAGGAGAGTTTCGCCGAGGCCCAGCCGTCTATTTCATACACTTCTAGGCGGATATCGTGATTTCCTGCCCCTAGGTCGCGCTCCACGACATGCTCCTCACGCCCCCAGTGCCACTCATCCAGGATGCGCGCGCCGTCCACATAAAGCCGTGCGCCATCATCGTGGAAGACCTGGAAACGGTAGCGTCCTGCGTTGAAATATACCGAGCGCGTGAACCGCGCGGAGAAGTGGTCTGCATTCACCCCTGGCTCAGGAGCGCCTGCGGCCCACTCAAAATTGACCTGGTCGTAGCACTTGACCGCAGCAGGCGGCCCCGATAGAGTCTCATTATTGAAGTATTCGCCCCGCCATTGGCTAGTGCCACAGAGCATGGGCGGTGTCTCTGTGGGCGTAGGCGTTGGCGTGGGCGTAGGCGTTGGTGTGGGCGTTGGTGTACTGCAGGGTGTTACATCTTCCGCGCCGGGTTGATAGCCCACATTGTTCACGATTACCACCTTGTCCAGGCGCGCTCCCTGCTCGCGCCCGTCAAAACGGATGGTGTGCGAGCCAGCCGTGAGCCAGATGGGTGTGGCTACGCCTGACTCTGTGAACAGGCGGCTCCAGTGCCACTGTCCGCCGGGGGCGGGTATCTCATAGTGATAACGATCCCCGCCATCTACAGACGCGTAGAAAGAATTCTCGTTGTAGTCCGTGAGTCCCATGCCCCGCGCCCAGAAGTAGTAGTCCCCGGACTGCGCCACGGAGAACTGCAGAACCACTGCGCCCTGGTTACCCAGCGGGCTTGAAACGTAGCCGCAATTGGACGCCTGCGCGTCTGACCCTGTTGCCATTGGAGGGGTCAGTGAGCCGGACTCCGCTTCCGCGCTGATCTTCACAGATTGCTGCTGCTGCGTCTCTATGTGAAGCAGGTATGAGTCGGTCGCACTGAAGGCACCGGCATAGCCGATCACCTTGACACGCCACTCGCCACTGGCATCAGCAGTGAAGGCGATACTTTCATTGGAGGAGCCTCCTGCTGTTGAACTACTCGCCAAGATCTCATTGGGTCTGTAAAGGTATAGATCGTAGTCTCCAGGAAGGCTGGTCAGGGTTACGCGTATCGCCTGCCCGGCGCCGACCGAAAACCGGTACCAGTCTTCATCCCCAGCAGGGCAGATGTACTCAGTCTTGTCTACAGGTGTAGAGACAGATGTTGCGCTAGCGAAGCTATTACCTGCGTCGCCGCCGGGACAGCCTGGCCCGGGACAGTCACTTGTGCGTGCACTGACCGTGCTGGCAGGTGAGTCGCCTGCCGAATTGTGCGCTTTCACGCTGTAAGAGTAGTTCGTGCCACAGGCAAGGCCGGTGTCCGTCCAGGTGGTTGTCCCTGCGCCGACGGTGGCGACCAGGGTGCCGTCTCGGTATATCTTGAACGAATCCTCGTTTCCGCAGGTATCCTGCCAATTCAGGCGGATGGAACTTTGTGATAGAGTAGTGGCTGTCAAATTGCCTGGGGCGGGGCATACCTGTGGCGGACAGGCATAAGTTCTTGCGCTGGCAGTGTTGCTGGGGTCCGATTCAACGTCGCGTACGTAGGCCTTCACATAGAACGAGTAGTCCCTGTTGCAGTCCAACCCTGTCGCTTGATAGGAGGTGCCCGTGGTGCTGCCCACATACGAGCCGTTTTGGTAGACCTTGTAGCCTCCCACCTCTCCAGCCACCGGGTTCCATGAGAGGTTGATCTGCGATTGCGAGACAGCGCTCGCAGACAATCCTGTTGGGGTGTTGGGCGCGACGGTGAAGTTGAGGGTGCCGCTCCAGCCTGTTTCTACGCCGCTGCTGCTTTTGCCCTGGACCTGCCACGAGTAGTTGCCACACCAGAGGCCATTGCTCCAAGACGGCCCGCTCACCCAGGGTGAGTACAGGTCGCCGGAATATGGACCACCCCAATACTTGACCCGATACTGGCTGCAACTTCCGCTCCAGGTGAAGTTCACGCTCTGTGTCTGGGGTATCCTTTGTCCGTTCGGGGATGACGGAGACGGCACAGGGCAGGTTGTGACACGCGATTGCACCTTGGCGGAAGAAACGCTGTCGTTGCCTACGGAATTGTCGCTCAGGTTCGGGTCATCGCTGGTGAACTCTTCGCAGCCATAGAAATTGTCATCGCGACACAGAATGGCCTTCACGTTGCTTCCCACTTTCACCGATGAAATACTGTCGTTGGCAAGCCCGATCGCACCCGGATTGGGGTACTCACCTATTCCCAGTATCCGATATGCGCCGCAATAGTCGGCGTGCTCGTACAGGCCAACCTGGTCACTGTTGGGAGAAGGGTTGTTACACCCACCAGAACCATTCGTATAGCAATACTTGTGCACACCTGGTAGCGGATCACCAAAGACGCCGTTGTTGCAGTCTACCCCGTTGGTGAACGAGCGCGGCGCCGTATAGCAGTTGTTCGCACCGTAGATTACGTTGGCTGTGCCGCTGAAGTTGCAGCGCCCACCCTCGTCCGCGCACTTGGAGTAGCCAGAGGGAACGCTAGTGAGTGGACAGGCGCCACGATATGCATTCCACAGGTCTTGCCAGCGGT
Source organism: Anaerolineae bacterium (assembly GCA_034436295.1). Lineage (GTDB taxonomy): Bacteria > Chloroflexota > Anaerolineae > DTLA01 > DTLA01 > DTLA01. Next base: position 16,963 of record DAOTVT010000081.1, read on the forward strand.
TGAGGAGAGAGTCGCAGCCAGATCCAGAGCATGTGCCCCATGTGCTGAGTGCCCTGCGTAAAGCCTCGCGGTCAAACGCTTCTAACCGAAGCATTCTACGGATAGCATCATAGTACGACAGGTTCAGGGTATTAGCGGTGGCCCGTACACCCATGTCCTGGTTTTGGTAGTGCTGAACGCCTACTGAGTTGAAGTCGCAGACTACCTCCATTCGCCATGTTGTAGCGAGGGGATTCCAACAGGCGGCAGTGTTCTCGTAGGGTTTCCATGCCATCAAAGCCTCGACAGCAAAGTCATTCATGGAGACATTACTCAGCCGACCTACAACTTGAACAAAGAAATCCCGCCCGACATCCCTCCCAGGTGTGCATCCCGCGGGAGGGCAAGACGTTGAGAGAGATACGATAATGCCATAGGGTCCATAGGCTGCTTGATAGCAGGCCGACCGGAACCTGGAATAGGACCATGCTCTGTCGCCGCCGCATTCCAACCACCCGGTAAGGCATCTGTTGTCTGGGTCGTTGACATACACGTACTGCCCGTCGCTGGAGAAGCCCTTAACAACGACAAAGTGGTCTCCATAATTGCTTCCGCGGCCTAAGGTGGCTCCGTGCACGAGGGCAATCACCGGTTTACCGGTCGCGACCGCATCTTTCATCCTTTGCATCTGCGCATCTGGCTGCGGTGAGAGATTGGGGGGAATCTCCTCAGAACCAAGGCCGTAGAAGCCTACCGCGGCTTCCAGCTGGGGGAATGTGAGATAGTTCCCGTGGTCAGTGGAAGTGCAATGGCAACCTGTGTTGCCGGATTTGCTCCTGACCTGTTCCACCCATTGGGCGTCGCTCAATCCTCCAGGCCGTTTACCATATGCTTGAATGACCATTGCGGCGCTTGCGGGCCCGCAGTCACAGTTGGATGTACAGAGCCCTTGGTATTGTGAGATGTAAGGCACTATGAGAACTGATGCAGGGTCTGGGAGATCAGGATCCGTGTACGCCATCGTGCTAATCTCGTCACCCTCCTCCGGCCCCGCTTGAACAGCAGACCCCGGGCCTATGGGCGCACTGGGCCCAGTCGCCAGGAACGCGAACGCCAACGAGATAGCGGCAAACACACGCAGGACTACGAAGGCTCTTGTCCGCATACGGCACCTCCTTTGCCACGCCGGCGGCATAGCGCACTTGCAAAGACGGACATCATTGGGCGAAGCAGCGGCCATGGGCAGTTTCTATGCAATTATATCACGGAATTCGCCCAAAGTTCAAGGTACGGAAGTACTGGCTTTCCCAGTACCGCATGACCTGGCCCACCGCCTCCGCGCTAACCCGTGCGCGCAGCCAGCCCCCGCGCCGCATTTGTCCTGCGCCGCCACCTCTGCTACAATTCCCCCTCGGAATCTCTGTGCTGCGAGGCGGCCTATGCAAAAGAAGCCCAACATCCGATTCGTTACCCAAGTCCCCACAGGAGGAGGCAAAATGTCCCGCAAACTCGGCCCGCTGGCCATCGCCCTGCTCGTGCTGCTCATCATCCTGGCGTCGTCAGGCTTCGTGCGCGTGGTGGACGCGGGCGAGGCGTGCGCCGTTACCACGTTCGGCGACATTACCGGCGTCGCCGGCCCGGGCCTGCACTTCCGCATCCCCATCGCCCAACAGTTCAACTGCTACAGCACCCGCGGGATGGTGTACGAGACCTCGCGCGAACCCGGCGAGAGCCGCGCCGATTTCCGCGACGTCTTCGTGGACGCGCAGACTTCCGACGGCCAGCCCATCACCGTAACCTTCAGCGTGCGGTTCTACGTGCCCAGGGAGAACATCCGCGACGTGTACGCCAAGGTGGGCGAGAACATGGCCATGGTTACCGAGCGCGTGGTGAAGTTCCACTCGCGCAGCGTGGTGCGGCTGACGATGCAACGCTACCCCGCGCAGCAACTGTACAGCGGCGACGTGTTCAACGTGGAGGCCGACATCGCTCAGCGCCTCCAGACCCTGTTCGCCGAGAAGGGCGTGATTCTGGACAGTTTCGCGCTCCGCAAAATCGCCTTTGACGACGACTACGTGGCCGCCATTGAGCAGCAGCAGATCGCCCAGGAGCAGATAGAGACAGCCCGCTACCAGGCCCAGGCCGCCAAGTACCAGGCGGAGAAGACCGTGGAACTGGCGAAGGGCGAGGCGCAGGCCGAGATTGAGCGGGCCAAAGGCGACGCGCAAGCGGAGATTGAGCGCGCTCGCGGCGATGCCCAGGCCATTGAGGAGCGCGGCAAGGCCCTGGACAAGTACCCGCAGATTCTGCAACTGGAGTTCATCAAGCAGTTGACCGGCGTCAGTTGGGGCATCCTGCCCAGCGAAGGGCTGACGCCGCTCATCGCGCTGCCCACGCCGCCGGCCCCGAAGCCGTAGGGTGCGATCGCGCCGCCGAGGCGCGGGCGCGCAACGGCATGGAACGGAACCCGCAGGGGCGATCCACGAGTCGCCCCTGCGTAGAGGAGGGTACTCCGCTTTGACCCCCAGGTCGCGGGCAAGAGTCTCAGAATGGAGCCTGTTGCTGTTTGTTGTGGCCGTCGCCGCCGCGCTCCGTTTCGCCTGGCTGGGCGACGTCCCCCCTGGCCTGTACCGCGACGAGGCGTACAATGGCCTGGACGCCGTGGAGGTGCTGCGCGGGACGACGCTCGTGTTCTTTGAGGCCAACAACGGCCGCGAGCCGCTGTTCATCTACCTGGTCGCGGGGGCGGTGGCCCTGCTGGGACGGACTCCCGTGGCCATCCGCATCGTCGCGGCCATCCTGGGGACGCTGACCGTGCCGGCGGCCTACGCCCTGTTCCGCGCGCTCTACGGCCGCGACGTTGCCCTGCTGGGGGCGGCTGTGCTGGCCATCACCGTGTGGCCCATCCAACTGAGCCGCATCGGGTTCCGCGCCGTGGCGCTGCCCCTGTTCACGGCGCTGGCCCTGTGGCAACTGTGGGCCGCGGTGCGCACGGGCAAGACGGCGCGGTTCGCTGTGGCGGGCGCGCTGTACGGTGCGAGTTTCTACACCTACCTGGCCGCGCGGTTCACGCCGCTGGCCCTGCTGGCGTGGCTGCTGCTGCGCGGCAGGCGGCATGCCCCGCCCATCCGCCCGCGGAATCTGCTGGTGTTCGCGGCGGCGGCGCTCATCGTCCTCGCGCCGCTGGCCGCCTACGTGGGCGTGCACTGGGCAACGTTTTCGCAGCGGGCGGGGCAGGTCTCGGTGTTCAATCCGGCCATCAACGGCGGGGACCTGTGGGGCACGCTGGCGCGCCATGTGGTGGGCGTCGCGGGCATGTTCAACGTGCGGGGCGATTTCATCCCCCGCCACAACGTGCCGCTGCGTCCCGTGTTTGACCCCCTGCTGGGCGCGGCGTTCCTGCTGGGCGTCATCGTGGCCGCCGTTCGCCGCAATGAAGCCGACCGCCTCGTGCTGCTGTGGGTCGGCGTCATGCTAGGGCCCACGCTGTTGGCCGAAGACGCGCCGCACTTCCTGCGCGGCGTGGGGGTTCTGCCCGTGCTGTTTGCGCTGCCGGCGTTGGGCCTCCACTGGCTGGGCGAGACCCTGGGTCGGCGCGCGTCGCGGGGCCTGGCCGCTCTTGTGCTGGCCGGGCTGCTGGCGGGCGGCCTGGCGTTCACCGTGCGCGACTACTTCGTGCGCTACGCCCGCGACCCGGGCACCGCCTACGCCTTTGAGGCTGGGCCGGCCCAACTGGCCGCGGAGACGAACGCCTACCTGGGCGCGGGGTGGCAAGGGGGCTGGACGGCCCCGCCGGGCGCGGCGGCTGGCGACCGCACGGTGTACCTGGCGCAGCGCCTGTGGGACACGTGGCCCAGCCTGCGATTTCTCTTGGCCGACGCGGGCGCGGTCCGCCTGCTGGGCGGGGCGGAATTCGCCGCGGCAACGTCGCATGTGAGGCTGGTGGTCTGGCCCTACGAGTCCTACGCGGAGCACCTGCGCCTGTTGCCCGTGGGCGGCGCCATCCGCGCGACGCCAGGCCCCCTGGAACGCGGAGACCTGGACAAGGAGCCGCGCCTGGTGAGCCTGACCCTGGATGCGCGCCCTGCATCGGAACTGGATGCGCTTCCCATCGCGCCGAACGCGGTCGTGGGCGGCAAATTCCGGCTCGTCGGGGCGGGCCTCGCCGCGCAGGGCCATCGGCTGGAGGTTACGTTGCACTGGGAGGCGCTGGCTACCACCGAGATCAACTACATCGTGTTCGTCCACGTTCAGCAGCCCGGACTGCCGCTGACCGCTGGCGACGGGCCAACCGCCGGTGGGTACTACCCAACGCATTTCTGGCGGGCCGGAGATTGGATTGTGGACCAACATGTGGTAGAATTGCCGAAGCCGTTTGACCCCGCGCGAGACCAGGTGGTGGTGGGGATGTACGACCTGGAGACTTTGCAGCGGTTGCCTGTGGCCCGAGATGGCACACCGTCGGGCGACAGCATCGCGCTGAATCCATAGAGATTTTTTCGGGAGGCAACGGGAATGATTCGTCGCACAACGCTCCATGCACTGCTTGTCGCTGCGTTTCTGCTGGCGCTGGCTCCGCTGCCCGCGCTCGCGGCTCCCCCCGCGCAGGGGGAATGCCCCGGCAACCTGCTGCGCAACGCGGGCTTTGAGGAAGGCTTCAGCACGCGCGGCGCCGGCGAAGTGGAAGTCGCCAACGGATGGGAGCCGTGGTGGGTCAACGGGAGTCCCGCCGAGACCGACCAGGGCTTCCTGCGTCGCCCTGAGTACAAGCCGGAGAACGCAAACATCTTCGGAAGGCGCCGCGTGCATTCGGGCACCTTCTCGCAGAAGTGGTTCACCACCTACGCCACCCACACCGGCGGCATCTTCCAGCGGGTCAGCGTGCCCGTGGGGAGCGTGGCGACCTTCTCGGCGTGGGTGCAAGTGTGGAGCAGCCAGGATCCCAATCCGGATGCCGTGGTGGAGCCGGGGAACTACCGCGTTTCCATCGGCATTGACCCCACCGGCGGGACCAACGGCGCGGCGGGCACGGTGGTCTGGTCCGACGAGGTGATGCAGTACAACACGTGGATCAAACTCCAGGTGCAGGCCAAGGCGCAGGCCGACACCATCACCGTTTTCCTGCGGGGGCGCAACGAGTACCGCGTCAAGTTCAACGATTCGTATTGGGACGACACCTGCCTGACCATCGTCCGCCCGACGCCCAAGGCGACGAATACGCCCAAGGCCACCAACACGCCTGCCGCTACCAATACGCCGACCAACACGCCCACGCCTACTGCGACCGCCACGCCTGTGGTGGGTCGCATCTCGCTTCTGGCGTACCAGGACGCCAACGCCAACGGCCAGCGCGACGAGGGCGAGGCGCTGGTGCCCGGCGTGGAGTTCACGCTCCAGACCGCCGAGGGCGCGAAGGTGGACGCCTATACGACCGACGGCAAGAGCGAGCCCAGGGTGTATGACCAACTGGCGCCCGGCAACTACGTGATTACGGGCAAGTTCCCCGCTGCCTACACGCCCACTGGCCCGACGGGCTGGGGCATCAGTCTGGGGCCGGGCGCGTCGTTTGACCTGGCGTTCGGCGCCATGTACGCCCCGACGCCTACGCCTACGCGCACGCCTATCGCCACGCGCACGCCGACGCCCACGCCTGTGCCGCAGAAGGCGGTGGCATCCGTGGGGCAGGGCCTGTACGAAATCAGCGGCCTGCTGACCCTGGCCCTCGCCGTGGGCTTGGGCGTGGGGCTGTACTTGCGACGCCGCAAGCCGTCCTAGGCCGGGGCCTGCCGCGGGCGCGGTGGCATCCGCCCGCGAAGGGAAGTTGCGCATGTTCGCAGACCGCGGGAGAAGCGCAAGGCGAATAGAGGGGACTCTGGCCGTCGCGCTTCTCCTGTGCGTTGTGGCCGGTTGGCCGCTGCTGGCGTCATGGGGGCTGGTGGAGACGCGGGCCGGCGGCGACAGCCCCTTTCTCCTGGCGCGCGTCCAGCAGTTGGTCGCCGCTCTGAACGAGGGCGTCTTCCCGGTGCGCTGGATGGGCGACGCCGCCTACGGCTACGGCTACCCGTTCTTCAACTTCTACGCCGCCCTGCCCTACTACTTCGCCGCGCTGCTCAAGATTCTCGGCTTCACCTACGTGAACGCCATCAAGGGCACCCAACTGTTGGGGCTGCTGGCGGCTGGGCTGGGGGCGTACCTGCTGGCGAAGCGCCTGTGGCCCAACCCGTGGGGCGCGCTGCTGGCGTCTGCCGCCTACACGTTCGCGCCGTTCCACCTGGTCAACCTGTACGTGCGCGGCGACTCCCTGTCCGAGTTCTGGGCCTTCGCGTTCTACCCCTTTGTCCTGCTCACGCTGATGCGCCTGTGGGATTCGCCTTCGCTGGCCCGAATCGGAGCCGCGGCGCTGGCTTTCGGCGGGCTGGTGATGACGCACAACGTGTCGGCGCTCATCTTCTCGCCGTTCGTGGGGCTGCTGCTCGTGTATCTCTGGTTCGCGGCACGCGGCCAACGTGCCCGTCGGCTTGCGGCGGCAGTGGGGGCGCTGGCGCTGGGCCTTGCCGTGAGCGCCGGATTCTGGTTCCCCGCGCTGGCCGAGCGCGGCCTGGTTCACCTGGAGGTGCAGACGACGGGCTACTTCTTCTACGGCGAGCATTTCCGCGCGGGCAACCTGGTGCAGCGTGGGCTGCTGTTTGACTATCGGGTGGACGCGGCGGGGACGCCCTTCGCCATGGGGTTGGCGCAGGCGGCGCTGGCCGTGGCGGGGGCCGCGTGGATGGCCGTGTCGTGGGCGCGCAGGCGGCGTGTGGACGGCGCGGAGTTGTGGGCGCTGGCGTTTCTCGTCGCCGCGACGGTTTTCATCACGCCCCTGTCGCGGCCCCTGTGGGAGCGCGTGCCGCTCCTGCCGTTTGCCCAGTTCCCGTGGCGGTTCCTGTCGGTGCAGGCGCTGGCGGCGGCGCTGGTCATCGGCCGAATCGGGGACGTGCGCCCCACCCGCGCCTGGATCGCGCAGGGGGCGGCGCTCCTCGTGGCGTTGAGCGCGATCCTCTCCATCCAGCCCACCTACCTGTACGTCGGCGACGCGGATGTTACGCCCCAGCGCCTCATCCTGTACGAGGCGTTCACCGGCAACGTGGGTTCCACGGTGCGCGCCGAGTATCTGCCCCAGGCCGCCAGCCCGCGTCCGTATGCGGGCGAGGCCCTGTGGGATGGCGCCGCGCCCCTGCCGCGCGTGCTGGATGGCGACGCCAGCGCCTCGCTTGTGGGCGAGAAGCGTTCCACCATCCAGCGTTGGCGCGTGGATGTGCGGTCGGCGGAGGCGCGGCTTGCGTTGCAGACGCTGTACTACCCGGGGTGGCGCGCGTTCGTGGACGGGCGCGAGGTTCCATGCGGGGCGCAGCCTGGGTGGGGGGCGATGGTCGTGGCCGTGCCGCAGGGCAGCCACGAGGTGGTGCTGCGGTTCGCGCGCACGGGCAGGCGGCTCGCGGCCGAGGTCGTGTCGCTCCTGGCGCTGGTGGCGTCCGTCGCGCTGGCGGCCTCGGGAATGCGGCGGCGCGCGTGGGCCGTCGGCGCGGGAGGGGCCGCAGCCGCGTTGCTCGCGGTGGTCGCCGTCGGGGTTGTCTCCACGGCGGCGGCGCCCCGCTACGCCCCCGACGACCTGACGATGGATTGGGCGGCAGGCCCGTACCTGGGCCACAATCCAGGCGGCGTGCGGTACGAAGGCGGGGCGCGTTTGCTCCGCTACCGCCTGTCGGGTCGGGATGTGGCCCCGGGCGATGCGCTGACGGTGGCGCTGGAATGGGACGGGCGCGCCGAGGGCCTGCGCGCCGAGGTGTCGCTCCAGGGCATGGCCGCGCCGTTATTCGGCGTGCCCGACGTGCTGGCTTCCGCGGCGGCGCTCATTGCCGACGAGCGCAGCGAGCACTCGTTGCGCATCCCTGCCACTGTGCCGCCGGGGGCGTACTTGCTCCGCGTGCGCCTGCTGGCCAGCGACGCCGAGTTGTCCCCCGTGGACGAGCGCGGCAACCGCATCGGCCAGACGTATCTGGAACCTGTGGTTGTGTCGGGTCGCGCCCAACTGCCTGCGGGCGCCTCGCTCCAACTGACGTTCGGCCCGGACGTCCTCCTGCGCGCGGCGCAGGCGGAGCAGACCCAACCCGGCCGCCTGGCGGTCGCCCTGGCGTGGGAGGCGTCGCGGCAACTGCCCCAGAACTACGGCGTGTCGGTGCGCCTGCTGGATTCGGCGGGGGCTATCCTGGCCCAGCACGACAGCCAGCCCAACTATGGCTTCAGCCCGACGGCCCTGTGGACGCCGGGCGCGCCCGTGCTGGACCGCCACTACCTGGATTTGCCGCCGGGCCTGTCCACCGACGAGGAGTACGCCCTCCAGGTGGTGCTGTACGATGCGAACACGTTGGCGGCGCTGGGCGTCGCGACGCTGCCGGGCGTGCGGCTGACCCTGGTGGATGTGCGCGAGGCGTATCCCATCGTGGCGCAGGTGGGCGCGGGGTGGGCGCTGAGCGCGGTCCACGTGGACAAGGACGAGGCGTGGCAGGGCGAGCGGGTCTCGGTTCGCGCCACGTGGGCGACCCAGGCGGCCCAGACGCAGGCGTATGCCCTTCGGGTGCAACTGCGCGACTCGGCCGGCCAAGTCGTTTGGGAGAGCCGCGCACCGCTCACCGAGAAGCCGCTTCCGGCCAACGCGCTGCTGACCCGCCGCTATTCCGTGGATGTGCCGCTGCATCTGGCCGGCGGCGAGTACCGCCTGGCCTTCGCGCTGGAGGATGCCGACGGGCGCGAGGTAGGCTCCTACGTCCGCGCCGCGCCTCTCCTCATCCGCGAGCGCCAGCGGACGTTCACCGTCCCCGAGATGGGCCACCGCGTGGGCGTGAACTTCGGCGAGGAGGTGGTCCTGCTGGGCTACGACCTGCGGCGCGAGGGCGACACGCTGCGCCTGACGCTCCACTGGCAGGCCCAGACGCGCCCCGCCGCCGACCGCACGGTGTTCGTGCACCTGTTTGACCCCGCCACGGAGCACATCGCCGCGCAGTCCGACTCGCCCCCGCGCGGCGGCGCGTATCCCACGTCGCAGTGGGCGCCGGGCGAGGTGGTGTCGGATGAGGTAGCGCTGATCCTGAAGGACGTGCCCGCGGGCGTGTATCGCCTTGCGGTGGGCCTGTACGGGCCGGGCGATGCGCCTCGGCTCGCGGCGCGGCTGCCGGATGGTGCGCGCCTGCCCCTGGACCGGTGCGTGCTGGGCGAGGAGATTCGCGTGGGGCGGTGAGGGCGTAACCGCGAATCGCGCGAATCCACGCGAACGGAGCGCAGGGGCTGCTTCGGGGCTTCGCCTTTGGCGCCCATGGCGTAACCGCGAATCGCGCGAATCCACGCGAATGGAGCGCAGGGGGCTGCTTCGGGGCTTCGCGCCTCGCCATGACGAGCGCCGACATACTTTGGAACCGCGTCGGATGCACGTGGCCGTTCCAAAGTTTGTTGGTCGCGCCATGCATAGGTGCGACGCACTTCCGAAGTGCGTCGCACCTTGGCCGCGACCGCAATCGGACCGAGCCGGTCTATCCCATTGCCGTGCCCAAAACGATGCGCTATAATCCTCCCACATTAGCGTGAGGTGCGCAAATGACAACCGAGAAAACCCAAGAAACGGTCTATGACCTGCAATCGGTGAAACTTCCCTACCTGACGGGCTTCCCGCTGCGCCTGATGGCCGCGGTGGTGGAAGTCCCCCTGCGCGGGCTGGTGATGCCTAGCCTGTTCCAGAGCGCGGGCCTCACCGACTTCCGCAAGCGGCATTTTGACGACCCGCCCACGTTCCTGCCGCTGCACCCCGCCGAGAGCCCCGCCCGGCCCGACGCGCGCGTGCCCGAGTCGGAATGGCCCGCCGCGCCGCCGGAGCCCGCGCCCGGCTTCCGCTTCGCCACCGTCCACGACTACGCCCGGGCCTACCGCGAGGGGCGCACCGACCCCGAAGAGGTGGCCCGCCGCGCCCTTCAGGCCATCCGCACCGGCGACGCCGCCGACCCGCCCCTGCGCGCCATCATCGCCGTGGACGAGGAAGACGTCCTGCGCCAGGCCCGCGAGTCGGCCGAGCGCATCCGCAACGGCACGGCGCGGAGCGTCTTTGAGGGCGTGCCTGTCGCCGTGAAGGACGAGGTGGACATGAAGCCCTATCCCACCACGGTGGGCACCGCGTTCCTGGGGGCGCAGCCGGCGCGGGAGGATTCCACCGTCGCGGCGCGGATGAGGGCGGCGGGCGCGCTCCTCATCGGCAAGGCCAACATGCACGAGATCGGCATCGGCGTAACGGGGCTGAACCCGCACCACGGCACGCCGCGCAACCCCTACAACCCGCGCCACTACACCGGCGGCAGTTCCAGCGGGCCGGGCGCGGCGGTGGCGTCGGGACTCTGCCCCGTCGCCATCGGCGCGGACGGCGGCGGCTCCATCCGCATCCCGTCGTCCTTCTGCGGCGTCGTGGGCATCAAGTCCACCTTCGGGCGGGTGAGCGAATTCGGGGCGGCGCCCCTGTGCTGGAGCGTGGCGCACATCGGCCCGCTGGCTGCCACCGCCACCGACTGCGCGCTGGCGTGGGCGGTCATCGCCGGGCCCGACCCGCGCGACCCCCATTCGCTGCACCAGCCCGCGCCCACGCTGGACAACTGGGATCGCACCGACCTGCGCGGGCTGATCCTGGGCGTCTTCTGGCCCTGGTTCCGCCACGCCGACGGGGAAGTCGTCGCCGCGTGCGAGGCGCTGCTGGGGCGGTTCGCGGCGATGGGCGCGCAGGTGCGGGAGGTGGTCCTGCCCGACCTGGAGGCGGGGCGCGTGGCCCACACGATCACCATCGCAGGGGAGATGGCCCAGGCGCTGGCCCCCACCTACGCCCGGCATCACGCCGAGCACGGCCTGGACGTGCGCATCAACCTGGCGCTGGCGCGGCAGTTCACCGCCCGCGACTACATCCAGGCGCAACAGGTGCGCACGCGGTTGATGCGCCATTTCGCCCGCGCCCTGGCCGACGTGCACGCCATCGTTACGCCCGCGACGGCCATCCCCGCGCCGCCGATTCCGCAGGCCGCGCTGGCCGGTGGCGAGTCGGACCTCACGACGCTGATGGAGATCATGCGGTTCGCGCCGCCCGCCAACATGACCGGCCTGCCCGCCATCTCGTTCCCGGCGGGCTACACCCGGGCGGGCCTGCCCATCGGGTTCCAGGCCATCGGCCGCCCGTGGGACGAGCCGACGCTGTTGCGCCTGGCGCTGGCCGCCGAGGGCCTGGTGGAGCGCCGCAAGCCGCAGGTACACTTTGACCTGCTGGGGCAGGGGTAGGCGCTCATGGATGTTGGCCGCAGGTCGTTCGCGTCGCGGCGGTCGCCAGTGCTGGCCACCCGCGGGATGGTGGCCACGAGCCAGCCCCTGGCCGCGCTGGAGGGGCTGCGCGTGCTCATGGACGGGGGCAACGCCGCCGACGCCGCCGTAACCGTCGCCGCCATGCTGGGCGTCGTGGAGCCGATGTCCACGGGCGTGGGGGGCGACTGCTTCGCGCTGGTGTATTGGACCTCACCCCCGGCCAGAGAAAGCGGAGGGTGTTGTGCGGATGAGGGGGCCTCACCCCCGGCCCACGGCGAGGCCGACGGCCGCGCGCGCGGAGGGGGCGAGGCGTTCGCGCTGAACGGGAGCGGGCGCGCCCCGGCCGCCTTCACCCTGGACGAGGCGCGCCGCTTGGGCTTGCGTTCCATCCCCTACGACAGCGCCCTGGCCGTAACCGTGCCCGGAGCGGTGGCCGGTTGGGAGGCGCTGCTGCGTCGCTTCGGCACGATGACGCTGGGCGAATGCCTGGCCCCGGCCATCCGCGCCGCCGAGCAGGGGTTCGCCGTAACGCCGATCATCGCCCGCGACTGGCGGGGCGCGGCCCGCAAACTGGCCCGCGACGCCGAGGCGGCTCGCGTGTACCTGCCCGCGCCGCGCGCCGGCGAAATCCACCGCCAGCCGGATTTGGCCCGCGCCCTCCGCGCCATCGCCGAGGGCGGGGCCGACGCCTTCTACCGCGGCTCCATCGCCCGCGCCATCGCCGACTGCGTGCAGGCCCACGGCGGCTTCCTGACCGCCGACGACCTGGCCGCGCACACGGCCGACTGGGGCCGGCCCATCGCCACGACGTACCGCGGCGTGGAGGTGCTGGAGCACCCGCCCAACGGCCAGGGTCTCGCCGCGCTGGTGGCGCTGAACATCCTGGAGGGCTACGACATCGGCGGCATGGGCTACTGGGACGCCGCCCGCTGGCACTCCATGGTGGAGGCGGTGCGGCTGGGGCTGGCCGAGGCGCTGGCGCACGTGGGCGATCCGGCGTTTGCCGACGTGCCCGTGGCGCGCCTGCTGTCGCGCGGGCA
>DAOTVT010000082.1:0-11713 GCA_034436295.1 Anaerolineae bacterium
GTAGTACACGCCCGTGCCGCTGACAGTGCCGCTGCCGTAGCGGCGCAGGTCTATGCCCTTGAGCCAGCGCCCCGCGAGATACGAGGTCGGTATGGAGCCTACGAGGTAGGCCATGGCGATCCACACGGCAGAGCGGAACATGCCTGTGAGCCTCCGGTTTTGTTCTCGCCACACCATTCTAGCCTACAACCCTGGGATGGGCAAGAAGTGGCGTGCCCCTCGCGATGACGCCGACAAAATCGGGAAGCGCGTCCCGCGGCGGTTCTCAGTTCCAAAGTCTGTTGGTCGCCGCATGGTAGCACGTGCGACGCACTTCCGAAAGTGCGTCGCACGTAGGCCGCCAACACAAGACGCGCCGCGGGGCCGTTTTTGACATATTCTCGGATTGTTCTATAATAGGTTTTCGCGGGTTGCGAAGCAGATTGCCCCGGTATGCTGCGCAATCCAGATGTCTCGCGGAGGTATGAGTCGTGTACGCGGTTGTGGAGACCGGCGGAAAGCAATACAAAGTCCAAGTCGGTCAGACGATTGAAGTGGACAAGTTGCCCTTTGCCGTTGGCGAGAAGGTCAGCCTGGACAAGGTTCTCCTCGTGGCGACGGACAAGGGCGTAAAGGTCGGGAACCCGAACGTGGAAGGCGCCAAGGTAGAGGCTACCGTTACCCTACAGGACGCCTACCGCAAGATTCTCGTGTTCAGGTATCGGGCCAAGAAGCGGTATCGGCGGAGATCGGGCCACCGGCAAGAATTCACACGGCTGCGCATTGACCGCATTGAGGCGTAGCCGGCAGGAGGGTTAGGACATGGCTCACAAGAAGGGAGGCGGCTCCAGCCGCAACGGACGCGACAGCCAGGCCAAGCGCCTTGGCGTGAAGCGGTTTGACGGGCAGTTGGTGTCGTCGGGGACGATTCTCGTGCGACAGCGCGGGACCAAATTTCACCCCGGGCACAATGTGGGAATGGGCAGCGACTACACGCTCTTCGCCACCATTGACGGCTACGTGAAGTTTGAGGACGTGATGGGCGACAAGAAGCGCGTGAGCGTGTACCCGGAGAGGCAGTAGGTCTATGAAAAAGGGCATTCATCCGAAATACTATCCGAACGCGAAGGTCATTTGCTCCTGCGGCAACACCTGGACGACCGGCTCCACCAAGCCGGAGATTCACACCGACCTGTGCAACGTGTGCCACCCGTTCTTCACGGGCGAGCAGCGCATTGTGGACACGGCGGGGCAGGTGGACCGCTTTGTGAAGCGCCTTGAGGCGAAAGAGGAGTTTGAGGCAGCGGCCCGGCAGCGCGCCGAAGCGGCCATCCGCGAGAAGGAAGAGCGCAAGCGCCGCCGCCGCATGATCTTTGCGGAGACGGAATCGCAGGAACCTGGGGCAGAAAGCGGTGAAGCGCCAGCCGATGAGGCCTAGCCTTCTCCGCTTTGCGATGGGAATCTGCACGTGAACGCGACCTTGCACCGATAAGGCAGACCCGAAAAGGTCTGCCTTATTCGTTTTCACGGAGGAGGCCGAGATGTTCCATCCCCATACAGGCGGCTGGATTGAGGTGATCTGCGGGAGCATGTTCAGCGGCAAGACCGAGGAACTGATTCGCCGCGTCAAACGCGCCACCATCGCGCGCCAGAAGGTGCAGGTGTTCAAGCCCGCACTGGACACGCGCTACAACGCCGAGAAGGTCTCGTCGCACAACGGGATGCACTTTGACGCGCGGGTTGTGCGGCAGGCGGCGGACATCCTCGCGCTCGTAGAGGACGACACCGACGTGGTGGCGGTGGACGAGGTGCAGTTCTTTGACTGGAGCATCGCGGATGTGTGCGCCGAACTGGCCGATCGGGGCAAGCGCGTCATCGTGGCCGGGCTGGACATGGATTTCCGCGGCGAACCCTTCGGCCCCATGCCCCTGCTGATGGCTCAGGCCGAGGTCGTGGACAAGTTGCAGGCGATCTGCGTGCGTTGCGGTGGCTCGGCCAGTCGCACGCAGCGGCTCATCAACGGCCGCCCCGCCCACTACGACGATCCGGTCATCCTGGTGGGCGCGGCGGAGGTCTATGAGGCGCGTTGCCGCGCCTGCCACGAGGTGCCAGGCAAGCCTGGCCCCGACGTGGAAGGCCGGCGGTAGGCCGGCGGGCGCGGAGAACCCGGGTCGTGTTGCAGTCGGCGGCAAGAGCGGGAATCCGGCTGATTGATACCCTGTTGCGGCGCTCGCTGGGCGTGGTGGAGTTTTCGGACGATCCCGGGTGCATTCTCCGCATCGGCCTCACGCGGGCGAATCGGCCCCGCATCCTCTCCGATGGCACGGCGATTCGGCAGGGCGACCCGCTGTGCGAGTTGCACCTGTGGAACGAGCGGTTGCCCCGCATGGGGCCTGGGGGGCCGGACCTGGACTGGGCGCTGAAGATGTACCGAGGGATGGTGTATTCGCTTCAGTTGTTGGCGCGGTTCCTTGCGACGAGCGGGGAGTATGCGGATGCTGTGGCGGTGCACGGCGAAGGCGCGGTCATGCGAGGGGCCGAGTTGGAGCAGGTGCAGCGGCTGTTCGTGAGGTTGGGGTTTGAGACGGCGCCCCGCCACGCGCAAACGCGAGGGGAACGCTTCGCCCGCTGGTGGCAGAACCTGTATTCCACCTGGATCATCTGGACGTTCAACCCGGCGTCGCTCAAGGGCAAGCGGATGTCCGGCCTGACGCATTGGGAGTTCTGGATGTCGCGGCGGGCGTTCATGGAGCGGTACGGGCGGCCGGGCGGGTGAGAAGAGTCATCCACGAATCACACGAATCACACGAATGGCCGCGAAATCCTATTCGTGCGGATTCGTGTGATTCGTGGATGGAGTGTTCGTGAGCGTTCGGGCGAGGGGGCGAAGCCCCTACGACACGAATCCCGCCTCGCGCTCGGCGAGGGTGAGGACCTCGTCAAAGATTTCCAGACCCTCTTCCAGGTGCTCCTTGCTGATGTTGAGCGGCGGCATGAAGCGCACGGTGCTGGGCCCGCAGCCCAGGATGAGCAGCCCGTGCTCAAAGGCTTTCATCACCACGTCGTCGCGCAGTTTGGGCGCGATCTCTTTGGTCTCCTGATTCTTCACCAGTTCCACGCCGACCATCAGCCCCTTGCCGCGGATGTCGCCGATGGAGGGGTGCTTGTGGCGGCGCTCCTCCAAGATCTCCAGCATGCGCCGACCCATGACGGCGGCGTTCTCCATGTAGCCGTTCTCAATCAGGCGGATGGTCTCCAGCGCGGCGGCGCAGGCCACCGGGTTGCCGCCGAAGGTGTTGCCGTGGGAGCCGGGCTTCCACGTCATGAGCGAGGCGCGGGCGATCATAGCGCCGAGGGGCATGCCCGACGCGATGCCCTTGGCCACGGCCAGGATGTCGGGGACGACGCCCCAGTGCTCCACGGCGAACATCTTGCCGGTGCGCCCGAAGCCGCTCTGAATCTCATCGGCCACCAAGAGAATCCCGTACTTGTCGGCGATTTCGCGCAGCATGGGCAGGAACTCCGGCGGGGGCACGATGTAGCCGCCTTCGCCCTGGATGGGCTCCACGAAGATGGCGGCGACTTCCTCGGGCGGGACCAGCCGCTGGAAGACGACCTCCTCCAGGTAGCGCACGCAGTCTATGCGGCACTGGCCGTAGGTCTTGCCCATGGGGCAGCGGTAGCAGTAGGCGTAGGGCGTGTGCGTTACCTCGGGCACCAGGGGCGCGAACCCGGCTTTGTGCAGCGCCTTGGAGCCGTTGAGGGACAGCGACCCCATGCTTCTCCCGTGGAAAGCGCCGATGAACGCGATCATGCGCGGGCGGCGGGTGTAGTAGCGCGCCAGTTTCAGCGCGGCCTCTATGGATTCGGTGCCCGAGTTGGTGAAGAAGAGTTGCTTGGGTTCGCTGCCCGGGGCCAAGGCGTTCAACTTCTCGGCCAGTTCAATCTGCACGGGGTAGTAGAAGTCGGTGCCCGACATGTGGATGAACTTGGCGGCCTGCTCCTGGATGGCTCGGACCACGTCCGGGTGGCTGTGGCCGGTGGAGTTGACGGCGATGCCCGCGTTGAAGTCCAGGTAGCGATAGCCGTCCACATCCCAGACTTCGGTGCCCTTGCCGCGCTCCATGACGAAGGGGTACGAGCGCGTGTAGGAGGGCGACACGTTGCGCGCGTCGCGCTCCAGCAGGGCCCGCGCCTTGGGGCCTGGGACTGGAAGTTTTAGCACCCGCGGCTTTTGTGTTGTTGACATAAGAACCTCCTTATTGGGAACTGAAATTCGGGCGCAGAAATCGGTGAAGGGGAGACGAAGCGGGCCGAGCGCCCTCGGTTGGCCCGCCGCTCCTGCACGTCAGCCTCCCCCGATGAGCGGAATGAGGATAACGTGGTCTTCCGATTGGATCACATAGGTCTTGGGCCGCTGTCGGCCGTTGACCATCACGAACGCGACCAGGTCTGCGGGCAAGCCCAGCGCCTGGATGACGTCGGCGACCGTCTTGCCCTCGGCGGGGCCCAGTTGCTCCGGCCCCGCCTTGGCGTGCTCGCGCAGAATGCCCATCAGTTCAACGGTGGCCATTGCCCTAGACCGCAGCGGCGAATTCCGAAAGGCCGAGTTCCTCCAGTTTCTGCGGTGTTGGCCAGCCGTTCGCATCCCATCCGCGCTGCTCGTAGTACATGTCCAGCAGGCGCTCCACATCCTCCAGCGCCATGACCTTGCCCTTGGTGGGGCCGCTCACCACCGGCTCTTTGTAGAAGCGGGCAGGGGGCATGTCCCAAGCGCGCCCGAAGCCCGGCACCTCGCGGAACCAGAACAGGCGCGTCAGGTTCCAGATGCGCTCCGAGATCTTCAACAAGTCGTCCCACGAGCGATTCAGGCCGGTGAGGGCGGCGATGGTGGGCACGTAGAGGTTGAGGTCCAGGCCCAACTCTACCCACTGCAAGCGGCACGCGCCCAGGGCGTCAAACAGCGGGCGCACATGCTGGAGGTAGATGACCCGCGCGGCCTTGTCGGGGGTTACGGCATCGCGCCCGGTCTGGATGTCGTAGGTGATGGCCCACGAGCGGTTGTGGTGCGCGCCCACGTCGCAGGTCATGTACGACAGGAGCATGGACGGCGCGTTGTGCGACTCGTAGCCGCTGAACTCCATGCCCTTGGCCTGGATGGCGAAGGCCTCGCTCCCCTTGCCGAAGACGCCAGACGCATGCTTGACGCCCTCGGCCAGGATCGCGCCGATGCCCTCCTTGTGGGCGATTTTCTTGAGCATGGCGAAGACCGCCTCGGCGTTGCCGAAGGTCAGTCGGATGCCGCCGGTGTCCTTGTCGGTCAGGATGCCGCGCTCGTAGCACTCCATGGCGAAGGCGATGACGTTGCCCGCCGAGATGGAGTCCAGGCCCAGGTCGTCGGCCAGGTAGTTGGCGTAGGCCACGTCCTCTATGTCGGTGAGGGCGCAGTCGCCCCCCAGGAGGGCCGTGGACTCGTATTCGGGTCCCTCCACCCGCACGCCGTGTTTCTTGACGTGGGACCATTTGCCGCAGGGGCTTGGGCAGCCGAAACAGCCCTTGTCGGTGATGACGATCTTCTCGCGCATGACCTCGCCGCTGAGGTTCTCGTATCCCTCCAGTTGGCCGCTGGAGAAGTTGCGGGTGGGGAATGCGCCGATTTCGTTGGACCAGGTGGTTACGCCTGCCGTGCCGTAGCGCTGCCAGACTTGCAGGCCGCTGCTGTCCTTGCAGGCTTTGTACATGGCGCGGGCGGCCTTGCGGAAGGCCTGCACGTCGGCGACGAGGATGCTCTTGTTGCCGCGCACGGCGATGGCCTTGACGTTCTTGGAGCCCATGACCGCGCCGACGCCGCCGCGACCGGCCTGGCGTCCGAAGTCGTGGGTGATGCAGGCGAACTTCACGCCGTTCTCGCCGCCCGGGCCGATGGTGGCAATCTGGAACTCCTCGCCCAGGCGGTCCTTGAGGATCTTCTCGGTCTCCAGCGAGCCTTTGCCCCACAGGTCCGACGCGTCGCGAATCTCCACCTTGTCGTTGTCCACGAAGATGTACACGGGCTTGGGGGCCTTGCCCTTGAGGATGATGGAGTCGTAGCCCGCGTATTTGATTTCGGCGGTCAGGAGGCCGCCGACGTTGGCGCCGGCGTACCCGCCGGTCAGCGGCGACTTGCAGGTGATGTCCAACTTGCCGGCCCCCGGCACAAGCGTGCCCGACAGCGGGCCAGGCGAGATGATGAGCAGGTTGTCCGGCCCCATGGGGTCGGCGCCGCGGGGCAGTTCGGTGAACAGGAAGTAGATGCCGAACCCGCGCCCGCCCAGGAACTTCTCGGCGATTTTCGGGTCGGTGGGTTCTGTGGAAACGGAGCCGCTCGTCAAATCAATGCGCAGGATGTTTCCGCCGTATCCGTATAGCATGGCTCACCTCCTACTCAATCCACAGCACGGACATGCCGCAGTGGGCGACGCATTGGCCGCAGCGGATGCACTTGAACGGGGCCTCGCGGTCGGGGTGGACGAAGATGACTCCCTCGGGGCAGGCCTCTACGCAGGCCATGCAGGCGATGCACTTCTCGGGGTCTATGTCGTACACGCCTTTCTTGTCCACCGGGATGGCGTCCACCGGGCACACTTCGGCGCAGGTGCCGCACTGGGTACAGGTGCGGACTTCAAACACGCCGGGGTCGGGGAAATGGGGGTGAATCGCCAGGCGCGCCTTCTTGGGGTTGTTCTCTCCGAAGTTGGCCAGGGAGCAGGCCACCTGGCACGCCCGACAGCCACAACACTTGCTGCTGTCTGCTCTCAGATGCATCTCGTCCTCTCCTTTGAAGGCTGGATTCGGAAGGCTGGCAGATAACCACTGGGCCCAGGATAGCCGAACTCGGCGGAATTGTCAAGGCGGGGGCGGGTGTAATAGACCTAAAGGGTCTCCAAGACCCTTGGGGTCTGGTAGAGGTCTGGCAAGGGGTCTTCAGGGTCGCTTGCGTGTCAGGGTTCAGACGAATTGTCAAAGCGGGCGGTGCGTGTAGAATAGACCCCAAGGGTCTCCAAGACCCTTGGGGTCTACTCGGCCTATTTCTAGTAAGGGGGCATCGGTGACCAATCCATCGCCACTGCAGCCGGGCGTGTTCTACCACATCTACAATCGCGGCACTAATCGTGAGAACATCTTTGTGGAAGAGCGTAACTATCTGTATTTCCTGCGCCTATATGCGAAATACATAGAGCCGGTGGCGGAGACATATGCCTATTGCCTGCTGAGGAACCATTTTCACCTTCTAGTGCGGGTGAGAGAACTCGTAGACCCTAAAGGTTTGCAGAGACCGCTGGCGTCTATTGCGTTTTCCAATTTCCTCAACGCCTACGCCAAGGCTATCAACAAGGCGTATGGCCGCACGGGTAGTCTATTTCAGCATCCCTTTGGACGAATTCCGGTTCTAAAACCGCCTCACCTTGCACAGGTTGTGCGATATATCCATTTCAACCCGCAGAAGCACGGCTTGGTCAGCGATTTTCGCGAATGGCTTTATTCCTCATATCACGTCCACCTGTCTGCACAGGCTACGCACCTGTCGCGCGATGCTGTCCTTGATTGGTTTGGAGGTGTCAAGGGTTTCGTGGCCGCACACGAGATGCCGCTTGACGCGAAGGCGCTCGCACCGCTAACACCTGAGGATTTTGATTGAAATTGTAGACCTTTAGGGCCTGTGAAGATCAATATGAGTATAGATCGGATTCGTCATCGCCTCCATGAGCACGGCGCTGGGGTCCGACTCCTCTTCCGGCTCCAGCGGGTTCAGCAGGTCCAGGCGGTACCAGGCGTCGCCGTCGGCGTGGGTGCGCCACTCGGCGGCGAAGTCGTCGCCCTCCACGACCCAGCGCGTGGCCTCGCGTCCGTTGGCGATGATGCGCAGCCACAGCTCATCGCCGCCCTCCGCGCCGACGCGGAATACGATTGGCTCGCCGGGCGCGGCGCGGAGCACGTCGCCGGCCATTGCGGTGCGCCCGCCGGCCTGGGCGGTGAAGCGCAGGCGCGGGCCGTCGGGCGCGGACGAGATGTGCACGTGCCCCGCACGGATGCCGTTCAGAATGCCCCGCACCGAGAGTTCCTCGGCCCACACCCAGGTGGTGGGCTGGGCCAGGTGGGGCAGGGCCTGCTCGGCAAGGGTCGGGGCGATGTGGCAGTCGCTTCCGCCGACGCCCACGACGCGCCGCCCGGCGTTGAGCATGCGCTCCCAGAAGGCCAGCGACTCGTGGTTGGACACGAACCACGGGGCCTGCCACACTTCCACGCAGTCCACGTCCAAGTCCTGGCCCAGTTCCCAGTCGGGGCCGTCGTACTTGGGGTGGTTGATGGAGACAAGGGCGCCGCTCTGGTGGGCCTGGGCCACAACCCAGGCCATGTCCTGCGGCGTGCGGACGCGGAAGTCCAGCCAGCGGTCGCAGCCCCAGGCGTTCAGATGTCCCTTGTACGTTGTAACTTCCTGCCCGGGGATGAGCAGGATGGGGCCGGAGTAGGCCGCCAGTTCGGGGTAGTGGCTGATGGTGTTGTGCTCGGTTATGGCCAGGAAATCCAGGCCGGCGTCCTCTGCGCGCTCCAGCAGATGCCCCAGCGAGCCGGTGCCATCGGAGTGGTGGGTGTGGCAGTGGAGGTCGCCGCGGAACCAGGCGGGGCCGGCGCGGCGCGCGAAGTCTTCGGGCATTCGGGGGCTTGGAACCTCCCCGTGCGCCGGGGCTCCTGGAATCAGGCGCACGGTTACCTCGTAGTCGGTGCCTGCCGGGATGAGTTTGTACGCGCCCAGCAGGATATGCCAGCGGCCGGGGGTGATGGGGCCGGCGATGTAGCCCGGGGTGGCGTCGCGCGCGCCGACGCGGAACGAGTCGCGGGCGGTGCCGCTCCAGCCGCGAAACCCGCGCTCGGAAGGGAACGGCGTGCCCTCGGGGCCCAGGATGCCGATGTCTATTTGATTGTCGGGCGGGGCGTGAGGTTCTCTGGAGCCGCGCGCGGTGTAGGAATAGGCGACTTCCAGGGCGGCAACGCCTTCGGATACGTCAAAGGGCAGCATCAGGTGCGGGTTGGCTTCGCGGTCGGCGGGCGAGATATGCCCGCGAAGGCGCAGCAGGGTCGGTTCGCTCATCGCGTCTCCTCCGATTCCAGTTCTATCTCCAGTGCCACGGCACCGAGGGCCTCTGGGCTGGCGGGCCGGACCAGAAAAGCCAGATAGCGGCAGGACCGGGGAGTCCGGCGGTGCGGCGGGTAGGCCAGCAGCGCTTGCAGGCGTGAAGTATTGGCGCCGGTTACGGTCTGGTCGCCGTGGAGCACGCCGAATTCGCCCAGCAGGCCACGGCGCAGAACGTTCACGGTCATCCTCCTGTGAGAGGCGAGCCTGCTGTTCGCCAAGCACTACGGGCACTATAGCATATCAAAGGGGAAATCGCAAGGTCCGGAAACGCGGAAACGAAGTTCGTAGGCCAAGGGATCGCAGGCCGCCGGGGGCAGGGGCAGGTGTGGGAACCTGCCCTACGCGCGCTATGCGGTCCCACCTGCGACGCACCTCCGAGGTGCGTCGCAGGTTTGGCAGGTGTGGAAACCTGCCTACGCATGCCGGGGATTGAGGGGCAGAGGCAATGCCGCGCCCCGCGCAGACATGGAGGGGAGGCCGTTACGATGGGCGCACGTATTTCTGCTCCCAGAGTGGCTGGGTGCAGGCTCTCTGCTGCTGTCCGTAGGCGACCATCTGCTCGTAGTAGTGCTCATCGGTCAGCGCGGCGGCGGCCGTCTCGTCAGCAGGTTGCGGGCCGTAGCGGGCCACCCACTCGCGGAACTGGGCGTGGTAGTCGCGGAAGGGGCACGGGCGAAGCCAGTTGTGCTCCGGCGTGAGTTCCCGCTTGCCGTAGCCGTGCTCACGCTGCCAGGCGCGGATGGCGGCGAAGAAAGGCGCTGCCCAGATGTCGTTCAGGGTGCCGCCCTGGGCGTAGGTCTGGCGGAGGTCGGCGGCGGCGTAGGGAGCGAAGACGCACGGTATCACATGGCCGTTCCAGTCAATGTAGAGATACCCCCTGTCCCGTCCCGCCGCGATGCATCCCTCAACAAGCGGCCCGTGATTCCAAAAGTCCAGCAGGAACAGGTGCTTCTTCTGAATGACCTCCCAGGAACGGCGCCAGAAGGCGGTTGCCTGCTCGGCGGTCGGTAACCAGTCCAGGTGGCAGCCGCGGCCGATGGGCGTGTACTGGAAGATGAACTCGTAGAAAGCGCCCTGCTGATGGAAGAAGAAGTCCAGGAACTCGTCGGAGAGGATCTCCTCGCAGTTGGCCCGTGTGGCGGTAACGGAGACGCCGAAGGGCACGCCGGCCTCGCGAAGGTCGGCCATGGCGCGCAGGACGCGGTCAAACGTGCCGGGCCCGCGTCGCTCGTCGGTGCGGGCGCGCATGCCTTCCACCGACAGGGCGGGGGTGAGGTTGCCCAGCCGTGCCAGGCGCTGGGCCGTCGCCCGGTCAATCAACGTGCCGTTGGTGAACATCAGGAACAGACAGTCGGCGTGCCGCTCAACGATGTCCAGGAGGTCGTGGCCCGCGGAGCGATAGGTCAGCGGCTCGCCGCCGGAAAAGACGAACAGGGGGACGTTCCACAGTCGTTCGGCATCGGTCATGACGCGGTCTAGGGTGGCCCAGTCCAGATGGGCGTCGCTGGGGCCGGAGTCGGCGTAACAACCGGCGCAGCGCAGATTGCAGGCCTGGGTGGGGCTGACGACGAGGAACCACGGCGGGTCGCTGCCATGCTCCTCGCGGAAGCGGCGGGCGGCAGAGCGCTGGCCAGGCGATGGCCTCAACGCTCGGCTCCATAGGCGGGCGATGACCGCTGCCACGTGCGGGGAGAGCAGCCGCTGCCCAATCACCCGGTCAACGGTGTGCACTACGGCGGAGTAGATGAGGCGACGCTGACGCTCAATCTCCCGCCAGGTAGGATGGACGCGCTCCAGGGGGGCGCGCAGCCGCCGCTCCACCAGCCAAACGACGGGCCGGCGCAGCCAGTCCTGGTACAGCAGGCGGACGAGGTTAGTCCAGAGATGGCCGACGCGCATCTCTTGGGCCTGCCCCGGACCGGTCGTAATCGCTTTTCGCATCTCATCTCTCCTCTTCGGCAGGCGTTTCGGCACGGCCTGCTGCCCGGTCAACGGTCAGAGACCCTGGGCGGCGGGCAGGCCAGGTCGGGCACGAACAGTACCTTCTTCCAGGTGTAGTAGCCCAGCCAGGCCATCAAGATCGCCCCCAGCACGCCGGGTCCGAACGCTCCCACCTGGCCCAACAGGAAGCCTCCGACTGTCGGGGCGAGGACGCGGGTCAGGCTGCTCAGCGAGGCCGAAAGCCCCAGCGTCCCGCCCACCTCCTCTGGCCACACGGAGCGGGTCAGCGCGGTGTTGATGGCGACTCTCAGGACGCCGGAGGCCAGCGCCAGCGGGGCCAGCACGACCAGCAACACCCCCAGCGACGGGGACAAGGCCCAGGCCAGCAGGGAAAGGGCAAGCAGAATGCTCCCGCCGAAGACCAGTTGCTTGTCGGTGAAACGCCGCACCAGCAGGCGAATCCCCACCCCCTGCACCAGCACCACCAGCAACCCCACGTAGGTGAGGACGAAACTGGTCGTCCGGGCGTCCAGCCCCAACCGATCCCGGGCGAAGAGGGAGAAGACAGTCTCAAAGAGGGTGAAGGCCAGGCTGAAGAAGAGTTGGGTCTGCAGGAGC
>DAOTVT010000083.1:0-22262 GCA_034436295.1 Anaerolineae bacterium
GATTCGTGTTATTCGCGGTTACAGTTCGTAGCCGCGCGCTCATTGCCACGTCAGCGCGACGGCAGCCAGGCCCCCGTGCTCGTAGTACTCCAACACCACCGGGTGGACACCCGCCCCCAGCGCCACCTGCACCTGGTGCGTGGTCGTCGCCACCTGGTCGTACCACCGATCCAGCACCAGTTGCCCGTCCACCCACAGGCGCGCGCCGTCATCGGTGCGCAGCGAGAAGGTCAGCGTCCGCGGCGTGGGGAGTACCAGCGTCCGCGTCCATCGCGCCGAGAAGTTGTCCGCCGGAATGCCGGTCGCGGGCGAACCCGTCCCCCAGTTGAAATCCACGGCGGCCTCCGGTCGGGTTATCGCGGGGTAGCCGATGAGCCAGGGGTTGGTGAAGTACTGGCCCAGCCAGGCGGTACTCGTGGCGTCGTCGCGTTTCTCCCACGACAGGCGCAACTCGGCCAGCCCCACATCCTCAAAGTACTCCAGCCGGATGCGATGAGTGCCTTCGGACAGTTGCAGCGCCACCCGATCTTCCGTGGCCGACCGCACCACCCACCGATCTAGCGCCAGTTGGTCGTCCACCCACAGCCGCACGCCGTCGTCCGAGCGCACGCGGAACTCGTAGAGGCCGGCGGCGAACTGGGCCGTCAGCGTGTAGCGCGCCGAGAATCGGTCGGCGGACACGCCCGCGCCAGGGCTGCCGTCGCCCCACTCAAACTGGATTTCCGGCACCGTCTCGCTCCTGGCGGGAGCGCCCGAGAGGGCGATGTTGTTGAAGTATTCCGCGTGCCACTGCTGGGCCGACGCGACGGATTCCCACCACAGCGCAACCTCGGCAAAGCCCGCGTTCTCGTAGTATTCCAGGCGTAGGCGGTGCGCGCCGTCGGCGAGCGCGATGTCGCCATAGTGGGTCGTGGCGGCCTGGTCGTGCCAGCGGTCAATGACAAGTTGGTCGTCCACCCACAGGCGCACGCCGTCGTCCGCGCGGGCATAGAAGCGGTACGCGCCCGCCGCGAAGGACAACGTCCGCGTCCAGCGCGCCGAGAACTCGTCCTCGGGGATGCCCGCCGCGGGGGAGCCGAGGCCCCAGTTGAAGCGGATGTCCGCGTCGTCGCGGACGAGGGTCGGCGCGCCGGTCAGCCAGCGGTTGGCGAAGTATTCGCCCTTCCAGCGGAGATAGCCAGGTGTGGGCGAAGGCTGCACGGGGGCCGACAGGTATTCCATCTCCACCCGCACGATGGCGCGCCCCTTGCCCTCAAAGTACTCCACCCTGACCTCATGCTCCCCGGCCGACAGGTAAACATCGCCGCTGACGAAGGTCGTGTCCTGCTCTCGCCACGCATCCACCACCTTCTGTCCGTCCACGTAGATGCGAATCCCGTCGCTGACGGTGGCCTTGAACCGCCAGGAGCCGGCGTCAAATCGCATGCGGCGCGTCCAGCGCACGGAAAAATCGTCCGTCCCGAGGCCCACGCCCGGATAGGCGTTTTCCCAACCCCAGTCAAAGTCCACCTTCGGGTCGTCGCGGACGAAACTCGGATTCCCCGACAGGTTGCGGTTGTTGAAGTACTCGCCCCGCCAGCCCTGATACGTGGGTTCGCCCGCGAAGCGAGACCATGTGAGGGATGCCCGCGCGTAGCCGGTGTGCTCGTAGTACTCCATCTTTACCCGATGCGCGCCCGCCGAGAGGTACACGTCGGCCACGTTGGCCATGCCCGGCATGTCAAACCACTGGTCAATGAGCAGCGCGTCATCCACCCAGACGCGCACGCCGTCGTCGGTGAATGTCCTGAACCGGTACCACCCCGCGGCGAACGCGCCCGTCCACACCCACCGCGCCGACCAGTTGTCCTTCGGGATGCCCGCCCCCGGCGAGCCGAACGCCCAGTCAAAACTCACGGCCGTCTCCGTGCGGACAAGCGCGGGCGGGCCCGACAGATACCGATTGCTCCAGTACTGCGCCTGCCATTCCCCGCTTGCCGCGCCAGCACCCGCCGGCGGCAATGCCAGTGCCATCGCCAGAGCGGCCACCAACAGCCATCCAGCCGCACTTCTGCGCATCACAGACTGCACCTCCCCTTGCGCTGCCAATCCCGAATTGTTGACGCCCCTTGCCGCAGGGAAGTTCCCGCGCCCGATTGTATTATAGCGGCGCGACGCTCCCTCGGCAATCCCTCCGCGCGCAATGCGAGCCGACGCACGGGTGGGGACATTGCGCCGCCATGGGCCGAGGAGCGACGCACTTCCGGAAGTGCGTCGCACATTGGATCGCGCGTTTTGTATTCGCGTGGATTGGTGTTATTCGCGGTTAGCGTACGACATGCGCTTTTGCCCGCGCTCCGCACCTCATGTACAATGCGCTGGCATCGGAGGGCGAGGGCAAGGCACACTTTGGCTGAGATCACACCGCCGGTAGAGTCAACGCAAAAGACGGTAACCAGCATCGCGGGCGCTGCGGGCATCATCGGCGCGGGCAACATCGTGAGCCGCCTGCTCGGCCTCGTGCGCGAGATGGTCATCGCGGACTATTTCGGCGCGTCGCCGTACCTGAGCGCCTTCCGAGTCGCGTCGCAAGTCCCCACCATGATCTTTGATCTCCTCATCGGCGGGATGCTCAGTTCCGCGCTCGTCCCCGTCTTCAGCGACTACGCCGAGAAGCGCAAGGCGGAACTGTGGGAACTGGCCAGCGTGCTGTTCAGCCTGGCCGCCGTCCTGCTGACCGGCCTCATCATTTTGCTGGAGTTGGGCGCGCCGGTGGTGGCGTGGCTCCTGGGCGGCGGGTTTGAACCCGCCGTGCTCGCCATGACGACGCGGCTCATCCGCGTGGTGCTGCCGGCGGTTCTCGTCTTCGGCATCTCCGGCATCTCCATCGGCCTGCTGTACAGTTTGCAGCGGTTCGCGTTCCCCGCGTTCGGCGCGGCCATCTACAACGTGGGGCTTATCCTCGCCGCCGTGTTCCTGGCCGCGTACCTGGACGTGTACGCCCTGGCGGTGGGCATCCTCATCGGCGCCATCTTCCAGTTCGGCCTGCTGGCGCCCGGGCTGCGCGACGGGCGGTTTCGCTTCTCGCTCAACCTGCGCCACCCGGGCCTGCGGCGCATTCTGAAACTGTACCTGCCCATCGTGTTGGGGCTGGTCGTCAGCCAGGTGGGCATCGCCATTGACCGCAACCTGGCATCCCGAACCCCCGGCGAGAGCATCGCGTGGATGCAGTACGCCACGAACCTGGTGCAGTTCCCGCTGGGGTTGGTGGCCGCGGCGATTTCGCTGGCCTCGCTG
The DNA here is from genome assembly GCA_034436295.1 of Anaerolineae bacterium. GTDB lineage: Bacteria > Chloroflexota > Anaerolineae > DTLA01 > DTLA01 > DTLA01. The sequence continues at coordinate 3,277 of DAOTVT010000083.1, forward strand.
CCGTCGCTGGCGCGGTCGGACTACGCCGGGGACGACGCCGCCTACGAGCGCACGCTGGGCGTATCCCTGCGCATGGTGCTGGTGCTGCTCGTGCCCGCGACGCTGGGGCTGTTCGCGCTGGCGCGGCCGGTGGTGGCCCTCATCTTCCAGCACGGCGAGTTCGGCCCCCACGACACGGTGCAGGTCGCCAACGCCCTCCGGTTCTACCTCATCGGCCTCACCTTCGCGGGGATTGACCAGTTGCTGATCTTCGCCTTCTACGCCCGCAAGAACACGCTGACGCCGGCGCTGGTGGGCATCGCCGCCGTCGGCATCTACCTGGCCGTGGCGCTGTCGCTCATCCGCCCGCTAGGGATGATCGGCCTGGTGATCGCCAACTCGTGCCAACTGACCGGCCACGCGCTCATCATGCTCTTCCTGCTGCGAACGTCGCTCCGGCGCAGCCGCATCGGCGAGACGGCGCTGAAGTCGCTGGTGGCGGCGGGTGGCATGGCGCTTGCAGTCCACTGGAGTGCGCGGCAGGTCGCCGCCCTGCTGGGGGCCGAAGGGTTCATCCCGTGGCTGGCCCAGGTGGTGGTGGGGGCCGCGGTGGGGCTGGCCGTGTACGCGGCGCTCATCTCGGCGCTGCGCGTGGACGAATGGGCCACGTTGAGCCGCGCCATCACGACCCGACTGGGTTTGACGCGGCGCAAACGCGGGGTATAATGTCAAGATAGGTTTCACCCTTGTTCTTTCACATCCGCGTCGGGGGCAGACGCTTTCAGCGCAAGCGCAACAGGAGGTTGGACATGAAGATCGTTGTCCTGGGTGGCTGCGGAGACATGGGGAGTTTCGTCGTGCGCGACATCATGGCGCACAGCGACGCCGAGGTCGTCATCGCCGACTACCGGCTGGACGCCGCGAAGAAGTTGGCCGCAGAACTGGGGCCGCGCGCTTCCGCCCGCTTCGTGGACGCCACGAAGGAGGATTCGCTGGTGGAGGTGATGCGGGGCGCCGACGCGGCGGTGGGGTGCATCGGCCCGTTCTACAAGTTCGCCGCGCCGATGACGCGCGCCGCCGTCAAGGCTGGCGTGAACTATGTGGACATCTGCGATGACTACGGCCCCATCCCCGAGGTGCTCGGCCTGGACGCCGAGGCGCGCAGGGTTGGGGTTACGGCCATCACGGGCCTGGGGTGGACGCCCGGCATCACGAACCTGATGGCCCGCGACGGAGCGTCCCGACTGGATGAGGTGGACGCCATCCACGTCGCCTGGGCAGGCGGGGCCGCCGATTCCCAGGGCCTGGCCGTGATCAAGCACGTCTTCTACGCGGTAACGGGCGAGGTGCCCACGTACATGGATGGCGACTGGAAGAACATCCCGGCGTCGTCCGGCGCGGAAGTGGTGGAGTTCCCGGCGCCGCTGGGCCGCATCCGCGTGTTCCATTGCGGCCACCCGGAACCGCTCACCATCCCGCGCTACATCCGCGCGAAGACGGTTACGCTGAAGGGGGCGCTGACCCCGGACTGGAACAACAAATTGGTGGACGTGTTCAACGCGCTACGGCTCATCAACACGCCCCGGAAGATTGACCGCGTGGCGAAGGTCATCCACGCCATTGAGGGCATCTTCCGCGCGGGCGGTGTGCCGTTCTCGGGCGCGCGCGTGGACGTCATCGGGCGCAAGGACGGCCAGGAGCGGCGCTACACCTATACGACGGTGGACAAGATGGGACGGCTCACGGGCATACCGGCGGCCATCGGCGCGGTGATGCTGGCGCAGCGCACGTTGCCCGCGGGCGTGTTCGCGCCGGAAGGCTGCCTGGAGCCTGAACCGTTCTTCGCTGAACTGGCCAAGCGCAATGTGAAGGTGGAACGGATTGCCTGATCGTGTTTCGTAGAAAACGGTCTGCTGACGAACTGAGCGTAGAGGAACTGGAGCGCCTGCTGCTCCTCAAGAAGCGGGAGGAGCGCGCGCAACGGCTGCGTCGTCTGGCATCGGAGGGGCGCGTGGTGCAACCTGCCGAGCCGGCAGCGCCCGCCGTCCCGCCGCCCGCGCCGCCCCCGCGCGCCGAGGGTTACGCCGCGACGCCGCAGATGGCCCCCGCGGAGCGGCCCAAACCCGAACCGTCGGGCCGCCGCCTGGACATGAAGCGCGTGCGCGAGCAGTTGCTCCTGGCGCTTGAGGTGCTGGCGCTGGTCGGCCTCGTGGTCATCCTGGCGGGTTCGCTGCTCAACCTGCAGGAGTTGAATCGCGAGGTGGTGGAGGCCAGCGGCTCCAATCGGCCCACGCCCACGTCCACTGCGCTCATAGAGGTTCGGGTGCTCCCCGGCGGGCACGAGCCGCCGGTGCCGGGGCGCGAGCCGGTGCCCGCGCAGTATCAGCACCTGGTGTCGCCCGAAGTGCAGGTGCCCATCCCCACGCCAGGCCCTGAGCAGCCGACGCGCATCGTGATTCCGGCCATCAACGTGGACGCGCGCGTGGTGGAAGGCGATGGGTGGGAGCAACTGAAGAAGGGCGCGGGCCACCATATCGGCTCGGCCAACCCGGGCGAACGCGGCAACTGCGTCATCTCGGCCCACGACGACATCTACGGCGAGATCTTCCGCGACCTGCACAAACTGGAACTGGAGGACGAGATCATCGTGTACGCGGGTTCGCAGCCGTACCGCTACAAGGTCGTGGCGAAGCGCATCATTGAGCCAACGCAGGTGGACGTGATGGATCCGACGCCCGACCCGATTCTAACGCTCATCACCTGCTACCCGTACCGGATAGACACGCACCGCATCGTTGTGATTGCGGCGCTGGTGCAATAATTCTTTCGGAGGACATGTCATGGCGAAAAAGACGAGGAAACTTCAGCAGAAAGGCCGGACGCAGAAGCGGCGCGTCCCACAGACATCCTTTGAGCGGCCGGTGAAGGCAGCGGCGACACCCGTCCAGCAGGAAGCCCCCGCCGCCACCACCTACAAGCGCGGCCAGACCGTGGATTTCAAGCAGGAGTATCACTACGTGCTGAAGGATTTGCGGCGGCTGGGCATCATCGCGCTGGTCATGCTGGTCGTGCTCGTGGCCCTGAGCCTGCTCCTGGCATAGAACCCGCCCCGTTCCCCGAACATCACGCAAGGGAGCGAGTCCCATCGCTCCCTTTTGTTGTTCCCCTCGCAGGCCCAGGCGGTCAGCGGAGCATCTTCCGGATGGCCCAGATGAGCAGCGTGTGGACACCCCACAGGACGAAGAAATTGCGCACGAAGTAGAACGAGGCCGACATCCCGACCAGGAGCGCCACATCCAGCCACGCGCCCAGGGCCGTGTCCCCGGCCGTGGCCTGGCGTCGCCAGCGCGGATCGCCCACGCGCTCCAACAGGGCCAGCGTCGCGCCCACGAAGGTGCCGAGCAGGAAGTCGCCCGTGATCAGAATGCCGGGCAGCCGATAGAAGGCCCAATGCGCTTGCTGGCAGAGGGACAGGAACCAGGCATCGCCGTGGTGGGAAGGATCGCGGAGATTGGACGGTGCATGAGGGCTCCAGCGCCGAACGTACCAGGCGACGGCCCCCGCCCCCGCGAACAGCATCAGCCCAAGCGCCGCGCCCCTGGCCAGCGATGCCGGCCAATCCAGGCCCGCCAGCCCGAGGTGCATGGGAAAATCGGCAGCGCCCGCCAGCATGGCTCCGTAGGGTAGGCCCACGTAGTACACCAGCGCCGCCAGCCGATCCAACCCCAGCCGCCGCGCCCGCAGCAGGTAGGCGTGCGAAGGCTCGTCGGGGCTGGTCTCTGCGGTGTCCAGGACAAGCGAGGCGGCCAGGTAGATCAGGACGGAGCCCGCGACCCAAAGGCTGGCCTGGAGTGTGTGTCCGATGGCGCACCTCCCGCAACGGGGTAGAAAAAAGTCGCGAAGGGGCATGCCTCGCGACCGAAGGTGGGCGAGATAGGGCTCGAACCTACGACCTCACGGATGTGAACCGTGCGCTCTGACCGACTGAGCTACTCGCCCAACTGCGCCTATTATAGCATCGGCGGGCGAAAAGTGCAAGTTGGGCTCGTGCGTTTCAATGAAGCGCGCACCTCACCCATCCTCGCCCCGGCCCTCCGCTTGCCGCGCAAGGTTGGCCCTGCGGTGTGCGCGTGTGCCCGTGCGCCTACCTCACCTATCCCCACCCCGGCCCTCCCCTTTCCTCTCCGCGCGCGGAGAGGAAAGGGGAGGGTGTGGGAGGGGTTAGGTGAGGCCAAGACCCCAAGGGACGGCGCGCGTGTCCGCCCGACGCTGAAGCATCGGGCTGAAGGGGCGAAGCCCTGCGGGCTGGGGCGAATTCGCGTCCATTCGCGTGGGTTCGCGGTTGCTCGTCGCCCGACGCTGAAGCATCGGGTTGAATGGGCCAAGCCCTGCGGGCTGGGGCGAATTCGCGTTTCTTCGCGTGGATTCGCGGTTCCTTGTCGCCCGACGCTCAAGCATCGAGTCGTGGTCATCCACGAATAACACGAATCCACACGAAGGGTATAACACCCGGACGGCGCGCCGCCTCACTCCAGGAGCGCCACTGCCTCAATGTGGTACGTCTGCGGGAACATGTCCACCGGCTGCACCCAACGCAGGCGGTAGCCCGCGCCCACAAGCGCCGCGCAGTCCCGCGCCAGCGTGCTCGGCTCGCACGAGACGTAGGCGATGCGGCGAGGGCGCTTCTCCACCAGGGCGCGCAGGGCCAGGGGATGGATGCCGCCGCGAGGCGGGTCCACCACCGCCAGGTCAAACGCGCCGGGCAAGGCAGGCAGCGCCTCCTCGGCCGGCCCCTCCACGATGGCGACGTTGTCCAGCCCCTCGGCGTTGGCGACCGCATCGGCCACCGCCGAGGGCGCGCTCTCCACGCCCACCACCTCCCCCACGCGGCCCGCCAGCGCCAGCCCGAACAACCCCACGCCGCAGTACAAATCCAGCAGCCGCTCCCATCCTTGCGGTTGCAGCGCCTCGGCCACGGTCTCCACCAGCCGCTCGGCTCCCCGGGTGTTCACCTGGAAGAAACTCGTCGGCGAGATGCGGTAGCGTCGGCCGGCCACGTCCTCGTGGATGGCCGTGTCGCCGATGAGCGTGGCCACGCGCCCGTCCTCCAACGCCAGGGCGCACGAAACTGGGATGTCCACCTCAATCTCCGGCGGCTCGTCGCCCGCCGTCTCCAGCACGACCATGCGCTCGCCTGTGCGCGTGCCCACGCGAAGGGTCAGGGCCATGAGTTCGGGGAACTCCACGTCAAGCAGGCGAAGCAAATCCCGCAGCGACGGATGGAGAATCAGGCAGTCCTCCACGCCGACCACGTCGTGGCTTTCAAACCGCTGGAACCCCAGGGTCCCATCGGAGCCCACCGTGAGGCGGGCGGAGTTGCGATAGCCCCAGGGGTCGCTCATGCCCGCAATCTCGCGCACCGCAACGCCCGGCAGTTTGCCCACATGTTCCAACTGCTCGGCCACGATGCGCGCCTTGTACTGCAATTGTGTCGGGTAGGCCACGTGCTGCCACTGGCACCCACCGCAGTCGCCAAAATACGGGCACAGCGGTTCCACGCGGTGCGGCGACGGCTCCAGCACCTCTTCCAGGACGGCCCGCGCAAAACGCGACTTCTCCTCCATCACGCGCGCCCGCACCACATCGCCGGGGGCCGTGTACGGGACGAAGACGACCTTGCCGCCGTCGCGGGCGATGCCGGCCCCCAGGTGCGCCAGGCTCTCAATGCGCAACGTGCGCCGCTCGCTTTCAGAGTTCACCGGCGACCTCCTGTTCCAGGCGTGCGAAGAACTCGGCCATGTACCGATGGCGGCTCTCGGCGATGGCGCGGGCCGTATCGGTGTACAGCGAATCCCTCAATTTGGCCAGTTTGACCTGGAACTCGCGCACGGGGGTGTGGTCGGCATTGTGGAGATCCCTGGCGCCCGCATCCAGGTGGGCCGCCTCGGCCCAGGGCGACCACAGGCGCTGGTTCCACTTGCCCGCGATGGCATAGGCCCGCGCCACCCCAATGGCACCGATGGCATCCAGTTTGTCGGCGTCGTAGAGCACCTTGGCCTCCAGCGTCGGCGGTTCGGCGGAATTGCGGAAACGGTGGCTGGCGATGGCGACGGCGATGGCCTCCACCTTGTCGGGCGGATGCCCCCGCAGGATTTCGCGGGCCTGGCGCGCGCCCATCTCGGCGTGGCACGCCCCAAGCCGATCCGCCTCGGCCCTGGCCACATCGTGGAGCAGGGCCGCCGCCGACACGATTTCCACGTCGGCCCCCTCCGCGCGGGCGATGCGCAGCGCAAGCGCGTGCACCCGCAGCACGTGGTCAAAGTCGTGGGCCGAGTCGTCTTCGCCGTACCATTTTCGGGCTTCCTCGGGTGTAATCAGCATGACCGCTGGTCTCCTCATGGGAATCCTACATGCCTTGGGGCCTGTTGTCGGGCCAGCGCGACACGACCGCCTTGAGCCGTCGCTCAAACTCACCGCGCGGGAGCATCACCACGCGCCCACACGTCTGGCACTTTAGCCCGATGTCGGCGCCCACGCGCATCACGCGCCACTCGTACCCCCCGCACGGATGGGGCTTGCGCAGGCGCACGATGTCGCCCATCTGAACGTCCATGGAGCCGATGCCTCCTCGCTTCCCGTTGTAACAGCGCCCCCCGCTCCCCCTCCTCGCGCCGCCTGCGGGGCAAGAAGGGGGATGGGGATGACAGGGGGCCATTCCCCCCGCGCCGTATGGTACCAGCCCCCACCCCAGCCGTCAATTCTGCCCTCCCTGGCGAGTTGTGTTATAATGCGCTGTGGAAAGGAGAACGACGCGACATGGCGGATTTCCGTGACATCTTGTTGATCCTCATCGGCGTTGTGCTGGCCATAGACGTGCACGAATGCGCCCACGCCTGGAGCGCCGATAAACTGGGGGATCCGACGGCCCGATTGTTGGGGCGCGTTACGCTGAACCCCGTCAAGCACCTGGATCCGTTGGGGACTGTGATGATCGTCATGAGTTCGCTGTCGGGCTTCGGCATCGGGTGGGGCAAGCCCACGCCGGTGAATCCGTATCGGCTGAAGTACGGGCCGCGCACGGGCATGGCGTTGGTGTCGGTCGCGGGGCCGCTGTCCAACCTGCTGACCGCCTTCGTCCTGATGCTGCCGTACCGGATTTTCGGGCGAGCCGTGCCCCCCGCCCTGCTGACGATATTGGCCACGTGGGCCTTCGTAAACGTGATCCTGACCGTGTTCAATCTCATCCCGCTGCCGCCGCTGGATGGGTTCAGCGTGCTCATGGGCATCCTGACCAGCATACGGTCGCCGGCAGTGCAACGGGTAACCCGCGCCCTGTCGCAGATAGAAGCCTACGGCCCGATGGTGCTGCTGGCCGTGCTGGCGGTGGGTTGGGTAACGGGCCGCAGCCTGCTGGGGGCCATCATGGGCCAGCCCGTGGACTTGCTCTGGAAGTTGATCGCGGGATGGTGAGCGTGCGGCCTCTCTACCGTGCCAGGCAGTTCTTTCGGGCGTTCCGCAGGCGCGACCCGAATGCGTTTCTCGCCGTGGCGGAGGCGCACCTGTCGCCGGGGCAGTTGGCGCTGTTCCGCCAAATGTCGCTCTACGACCAGGAGCACGCCGTGGACGTGCTGAGCCGCCTGCGCCGCCAGGGTTGGCAGGATGCGGAACTCATGCAGGCCGCGCTCCTGCACGATGTGGGCAAGGCGTTCGTGCGCGCCAACCTGTGGCGGCGCGTGGCGCACGTGCTGCTGTGGGCCGCGCAGACGGAAGCCGGCCCGCGCAGGGGGTATGCCCGCCACGCGGAGATTGGCGCGGAGGCGGCCGAACGCGCGGGGAGTTCGCCGGACGTTGTGGCGCTCATCCGTCGGCACCACGCGCCGCTGCCCTTGCCCCCGCGCAACAGACTGGACGACTGGATCATCGCCCTGCACATGGCCGACGAGTCGGCTTGAGGCGCGGCCCCGTCGCAGGGCGGGTTGAACGGGATTGGGGGAGGAAAATATGGCAAAACCGAAGATTGCGATTATCGGATTGGGAGTTGTGGGGACTTCCTTGGGCCTGGCACTGCGCAAGGCCGATGCGGGATACGAACTCATCGGCCACGACAAGGACCCGGGCATCTCGCGCAGCGCGGGCAAGGCAGGCGCGGTCCACAAGACCGAATGGAACCTCATCGCCGCCGTGGAGGATGCCGACGCCATCATTCTGGCGCTGCCCCTGCCGGCCATCCACGACACGTTCAAGCCCATCGCGCCCTACCTCAAGACCGGCGTGGTCATCACCGACACGGCCAATGTGAAAGCGCCGGTGATGGCCTGGGCGCAGGAACTGTTGCCGGAGCATGTCAACTTCGTGGGCGGCAACCCCATCCTGCCGATGGGCAAGACCGGCCTGGAACCCGACGCCGACCTGTTCAGCGGGGGCGTGTACTGCCTCACGCCGTCGCCAACGGCAGCGCCCATCGCGCTGGACTTCATGACCGACCTGGTGCGGCTCATCGGGGCGCAGCCCTTCTTCCTGGACGCGGCGGAACACGATGGCTTGATTGCCGGCGGTGAGCACCTGCCCCTGGTCATCGCGGCGGCACTCCTGCGCGCGACGCAGAGCGCCACGAGTTGGCGCGAGATGCGCAAGGTGGCGGGCGCGGCCTACGAGGCCGGAGCCTACCTGGGGCCTGGCGACTCCGCTGCCTATCGGCACGCCTGCCAGGCCAACTCGGCCAACATCGTGCGCTGGATTGACGAGTTCATGCGGGCGCTGGGCGAACTCCGCCGCCAGATTGAGCAAGGCGACGAGGACGGCCTGGATGAGTCCTTCCGCCAGGCGCTGGAGATGCGCCGCACGTGGATGAAAGAGCGCGCGGCCAAGGAGTGGGATCGGGCCGAGCAGCGCCTCTCGGAGCCGCCGCGCACCAGTTTCCTGCGCCAGGCGATTCTGGGCGGGGGCCTGCCGCCCTCGCGCAAGGACGAGGGCAAGAAAGGCCCCTCAACGCGCTGATATGGCTTTCGTGTACATCGTGGAATGCGCCGATGGCACCTACTACACCGGCTGGACGGTGAACCTGAACGCGCGGGTCGCGGCGCACAACGCGGGGACCGGCGCGCGGTACACGCGGGCGCGCCGCCCCGTGCGGCTGGTCTATTGGGAACGCGCCGCCGACCCATCGTCCGCGCTGAAGCGAGAGGCGACCTTGCGGCGCATGTCCCACGCGCAGAAATCGCGGCTTGCGGCGACTCACGCCGCGAACCAGGAGGTGGAATCGTGATCAGCATCTCGGCGGCGATGCCGGCCTACAACGAAGAGGAAAACGTGGGCCCCATGGTGCAGGCGCTGGACCCGGTCCTGGCGTCCATCACCGACGACTACGAGATCATCATCGTGGACGACGGCAGCAAGGATAGGACAGCCGAGCGGGTGTTGGAGTTGCAGGCGCAGTACCCGAAGGTCCGCCTTGTCCGCCATCCGGTCAACCAGGGGTTCGGGGCGGCGGTGCATACCGGCTTCACCAGCGCCACCAAGGAGTGGGTCTTCTACACCGACGCCGACCGCCAGTTCAAGGTGGAGGAACTCCGCAAGTTGTTGCCCCTGACGGACAAGGCCGACATCATCGCGGGCTATCGGGCGCCGCGGGCGGACCCCTTCCTGCGCAAGGTGTTCGCCTTCGGCTGGTTTGCGCTGTGCACCATGCTGTTCGGCTACACCGCGCGCGACATTGACTGCGCCTTCAAGTTGTTCCGCCGCGAAATCCTGGACCACATCCGCGTGGACTCGCGCGGCGCGACCTTCAGCATAGAGTTTCTGGTGCGCGCCAAACGCGCGGGCTACCGCATCGCCGAGGTCCCCGTGAGCCATCTGCCTCGGCTGGCCGGAAGCCCGACGGGCGCGAAGTTGAGCGTCATCACCCGCGCGTTCCGCGAACTGTTCCGATTCCGCCTGCGCCTGTGGCGAGAGAAGACGGCAAAAGAGGGGCGCGCCTGAATTGAGTCGGCTGCAACTCCCGCCGCAACAGAACAGCGCCCGATCATCGCGTCCGGGCAGAGGGTAGCGGAATATGGCGGACCGGTCGCGTGTCCTGCGCATCCTGGCGGTGGCGCCCACGTCGTTCTTCGCCGACTACGGCTGCCATGTGCGCATCCTGCAGCAGATCGCGGCCCTGCAGGAGCGCGGGCACGAGGTCCGGCTGTTGACCTACCCCACAGGCCGCGACGTGCCCGGCATTCGGACGTCTCGCGCGCGGGGCTGGCCCGCCATGCGAGGGCCTCAAATCGGCCCGCGCCCGGCGAAAATCCTGCTGGACGCCTCGCTTCTGGCGCACGCCTTCGCCCAGGCGCGGCGCTGGCCCGCCGACGTGGTCATCGGCTACCTGCACGAGGGGGCGCTCATCGGGCGGGCCGCCGCCAACCGCCTGCGCGCGCCGCTGGCCTTTGACTATCAGGGGAGCCTGGCCGGCGAACTGGCGGGCTACGGCTGGCTGAAGCCGGGCCGACCCGCTTACCGCCTGGTGCGCGGCCTGGAACGGCAGATTCATCGGCGCGCCGACCTGATCCTGTGCAGTTCGCGGCACGCCGAGGCCGCGCTCCGCAGCGATGGCGACTGCTCGCGCGTTGTGGCCTTCCCCGACCGCGTGGATACGGCCTTCTTTGACCCGGACCGTTTCCCCGACGCCGCACGGGGCGAACTGAAAGTCGCGCTGGGCATCCCCGCCGACCGCAAGGTCATCGTGTACCTGGGCCTGCTGGGCCGCCACCAGGGCACCCATCACCTTCTCCGCGCCATCGCCGCCTGGCCTGCCGACGCCCCGCCCGCGCATTTCGTCATCATGGGCTATCCCCGGGCCGACGCATACCGACGCCTGGCCGAAGAGATGGGCGTGGCGGCCCGGGTTACGTTCACGGGAAAGGTCTCCTATGACGATGCCCCGCGCTACCTCTCCATCGGAGACATGGCGGTAGCGCCGAAGGTGTCGGACACCGAGGGGCATGGCAAACTCCTGAACTACATGGCCATGCGCCTGCCGACGGTGGCGTTTGACTCGCCCGTGAGCCGCGAGTACCTGGGCGATTGGGGCCGCTACGCGCCCGTGGGAGACTCCGACGCGCTGGCCCGCCAACTGGCCGAACTCGCGGCGTCGGCCGATGCGCAAGCCATCGGAGCCGCGCTGCGCGCGCGCGCCCAGGCCGAGTTCGCGGCCGAGTCGCTTGGCCCGGCGCTGGAGCAGGCGCTGCTGTCCATCGCCGGCGGCCACGCGGCCCGATGAGGAGGTCGGCCCGCTATGGCGAAGGGGCGCATCGGGTGGAGGGCCGGTTTCGTCGCGCTGATTCTCGTGGCGCTGGCCTTCGCCGCCCAGGATCCGCTCGTGGGCGTGGCGCGCCAGGTGCAAGCCGGAGATCGGCACCTTCGCGCGGGCGAGTACACCCTTGCGCGCCAGGCGTATGAGCAGGCCGCCGCTGCGCTTCCCGGCCGCGCCACGATTCTCCTGCGCCTGGGCGCCGCGCAGAACGCGCTGGAAGAATGGGACGGCGCGCGCGAATCCCTCGCGCAGGCGGCGGCGCGTTCGTGGACGCGGGCGCGGGCGCTCGCTGGCCTGGCCGAGGCCGAGGAGGACACCTACCGCGCCGGCTGCCTCTGGGCCGAGGCGGTGCGGGCCGGTTGGAGCGACCCGCAGGTCTTGGGCCGCTACGCGGAGCATCTGTGGCGGCGCGGGGAATTCCGGCAGGCGCAACCCATCGTCAGCCGCTCCTTGCGCCTGGCGCCACGGGACGAGAAGGCTCGCGTGCGCGCGGGCATCCTGCTCCTGCTGGACGACAAGCCCGAAGATGCGGCGGCGCTCGTCCGAGGCGTGGAGTCGGCATTCCCCCTGACGGCGGCCCTCAGCGCAGGCGACCCGCCCGGCTCGCCCGACTTCTACCTGCGCGTCGGCGTGGCACTGCTGTCCATGGGCGAACATCGGGCCGCGCGGGCGTTGTTCGGGCGGGCGCGGGATTTGGCCCCCGACTCGCCCGTGGCGCAGACGTACTACGCCTATTGCCTGCACCTGGACGGCGACGACGCCGGCGCCGCAGGTCTCCTACGAGATGCCGCGTCGCGCTGGCCCGCGTATCCCCTCGTCTGGTACTTCCTGGGCGAGGTGGAGCGCGCCGCAGGGCATTACGCCGCCGCGCGGGCGCACTACGCCACGCTCCTCAACCTGGACCCCAAGAACGCCGCGGCCTGCGTCGCGCTGGCCGACGCCTATGCCGCCGAGAATCTGTTCACGGAGGCCGAGGCGTGGTACACGAAGGCCACGGAACTTTCGCCGCAGGACGGGCGCTTCTGGCTGGTCCTGGCGCAGTTCTACACCGAGCACCTGGCTGGCGTTGCGGGCAATGGGGTGGCCGCCGCCCGTAAAGCGACCGCGCTCCTTCCCGATGACCCCGCGGCCTACGACGCCCTGGGGTGGGCGCTGTTCCTGTCCAACGACCTGGTCGGCGCGCGCGAGGCCCTGGAGACCGCCCTGCGGCTGGACGGCGACAGCCCCTCGGTGCAGTACCACGCCGGCAGTTTGTACTATGCCCTGGGCGACCGCGCCAGGGCCACGTACCACCTGACGCGGGTGCTGGACGTGCAGCCCAGGGGCCGCTTCGCCGCGCTAGCCGAGGACCTCCTGCGCCGCCTGAAGTAGGACTGCGGTCATTATCCACGAATAACGCGAATGCACACGAGGTTCGTAGGGCGGCTTTCCGTAGCCGCCGGAGGCGGGGGCAGGTATGGAAACCTGCCCTACCCTCGCTGTGTAACCACGAATCGCGCGAATGCACACGAAGTTCGTAGGGCGGCTTTCCATAGCCGCCGGAGGCGGGGGCAGGTATGGAAACCTGCCCTACGCTCGCTGTGTAACCGCGAATCGCGCGAATGCACGCGAATGGGGAACAGAGCGTAGTTCGTAGGGCGGCTTTCCATAGCCGCCACGCATGTGCGACGTACTTCCGGAAGTGCGTCGCACCTGGCTCGCCGACACAAGACGAAGCCGAATCCAAATCTCAATCGCGGCCCGCGACTGCGCTCACAGTCTGCGCATTCTAGCAGATTCGCCTCCAAGCGGATTCGCGCCGCAGGCGCAGGCGCGCGGTTGGAGAAAGAGGCCGATTCTCGTATAATCCGCGCGAGGAGGGCTTTCATGGCACACAACACGAATCGGCCTCTGATCCTGGTTACCAACGATGACGGCATCGCCTCGCCTGGGCTGCGCGCGGCGGTGCGGGCGGCCTTGCGGCTGGGCGAGGTGCTGGTGGCCGCGCCGTCGGGGCAGCAGACGGGCGCGGGACGCGGCACGCCTGGTAACGGCCCCCTGCTGCTGGAGCCGGCGCCCCTCACCGTAGACGGGCAGCCCGTCCGCGCCTACGCCATCCCCGGCGCGCCCGCCCAGACGGTCGCCTACGGGGCGCTGGTGCTGGCCGACAGGCCCGTGGACTTGGTCATCTCGGGCATCAACTACGGCGAGAACCTGGGCGTGGAGATCACGACGTCGGGCACGGTCGGCGCGGCGCTGGAGGCAGCGGCGATGGGCATCCCGGCCCTCGCCATCTCGCGCGAGACGCACAAGCGGTTTCATTTCAATCCGGAGGAGGGGATGGATTTCGCGGCGGCGCAGCACTTCGCCGAATTGTTCGGGCGATTGTTGCTGGCCCGGAGGATGCCGGCGGATGTGGACGCCCTGAAGGTGGACGTGCCCGAGGACGCCAGCGCCGACACGCCCTGGCGCGTTACCCGGGTGTCCCGCCAGCGCTACTACTATCCGGTGCCGCCCGCGAACCCTGACCTGTCCAGGCCGGTCTATGTGGACTACGAAGTCCAGTTGTACATGGATACGCTGGAACCCGATTCGGACATTTGGGCTTTGGCGGTGGATCATGTGGTGTCGGTGGCTCCGATCTCGCTGGACCTGTCGTCGCGCGTCGCGCTGGATGAGGTAGATCGCGTGCTGCGCGCCGCCGGGGCCTGAACCGCGCCACAAGTGGAGGATTTCCGATGATGATTGAAACCCATGGATTGACTCGCAAGTTCAACGGCAACCTGGCCGTGGATGATCTGACGATAGAGGTCCGAGAGGGCGAGGTGTTCGGCTTGCTCGGCCCGAACGGCGCGGGCAAAACGACCACGGTGCGCATGTTGGCGTGCCTGATTCGCCCCACGTCGGGCACGGCCCGCATCAACGGCTACGAACTGGGGCGCGACAACCAGCAGATTCGCCGCATCTGCGGCATCCTGACCGAGACGCCGGGCCTCTACGAGAAACTCAGCGCGCGGGAAAACCTGCTGTACTTCGCACGGCTGTACGACGTGCAGGACCCGGAGGCCCAGGTGCGCAAGTATCTCCAGATGTTGGGCCTGTGGGACAAGCGCGATGAGCCGGTGGGCATCTTCTCCAAGGGCATGCGCCAGAAGGTGGCCATCGCCCGCGCGCTGATTCACGAGCCGCGCCTGCTGTTCCTGGACGAGCCGACCGCCGCCCTGGATCCGGAGTCGGCCAAGACGGTGCGCGATTTCATTGAGGAACTGAAGAGCGAAAACCGCACCATCTTCCTCTGCACGCACAACCTGGACGAGGCCGAGCGGCTGAGCGACCGCATCGGCGTCATCCGCCAGCGCCTCATCGCCGTGGACACGCCCGACGGCCTGCGCCGTGGCCTGTTCGGCCGCCAGACGGTGGTGCAACTGGCGGAGGTTACGCCCGCGCTGGTGGATGCCCTGCGTGGCCTGGAGTTCATCTCCCACGTCAAGCAGGACGGCAATCGGCTTCTCGTGTCGCTCTCGGACCCCGACGCGCAGAACCCCGTCATCGTGGAGCGCCTGGTGCGCGCGGGCGCGAAAGTGCAGTACGTGAGCGAGGTCAAGCACTCGCTGGAGGACGTGTACCTGACGCTGGTACGGGAGGAGGCGCAATGAAAAAGGCGCTCATCGTATTCCGCAAAGAGTGGCGCGAGATTCTCAAGAACAAACTCATCCTCTACACGATTGGGGTTCCGCCCATCCTGCTGGCCATCCTGCCGCTGGTCATGATGTATTTCATGCGCAACGAGCCGGTGGACCCCGAAGACTTGGCCATGTACGCGCAATTCGTCGCGGCGCTGCCCTGGCTCACCCCGCAGGAAGTGGTGATGTACGTGTTGCTCAACCAGTTCGTGCTGATGTTCCTGATGATGCCGGTGGTCATCCCGGTAACGATTGCGTCCTTCAGCATCATCGGCGAAAAGGAGCAGCGCAGCCTTGAGCCGCTGCTGGCGACGCCCATCCGCGTTACCGAACTCCTGGCGGGCAAGACGCTGGCGGCGGTGGTGCCGGCGCTCCTGACCACATGGGCGGCCTTCGCCATTTTCCTCGCGGGGGCCTACTTCCTGGCCACGCCTGCGCTCTTGCGGGCGCTCCTGTCGCCCATGTGGTGGTTGGCGTTCTTCGTCATGGCACCGCTGTTCTGCATCCTGTCCGTGGCCATCGGCGTCGTGATCTCCTCGCGGGTGAACGACACCCGCGTGGCTCAGCAGATCGGCGGGCTGATCGTGCTGCCGGTGGTGGCCCTCGCCATGTTGCAGACCTTCGGCAAGGTGCTGTACACGACGCAGACCTTCGCCCTGGCCTGCGTGGTGCTGGCGGCGGTGGATGTTCTCGTCATCCGCGTGGGGAGCAACCTGTTCCAGCGCGAGGCGATCCTGACGCGCTGGAAGTGATCGCCACGGTGAACCGCAGGCGGTGTGAGCAAACGGGCGTATAGAGCAAGGAGGCACACACTATGGAGAATCTCGCTCTCGTGTTGGCCCCGCTGGTCGCGTTGCAGGTGGGGCTGATGGTGCTGGGGTACGTGGACCTGGCGCGGCGCGACGCCGTGCGCGGCGGCAAGAAGTGGGTCTGGGCGCTGGTCATGCTCATCAGTTTCGTCGGCCCCATCCTGTACTTCGCGATAGGCCGCGAGGAGTAGCCCATGTCCGACGTCGCCATTCGCTGCGAGGGCCTCACGCGCCGATTCGGCAAAGTTGTCGCCGTGGACAACCTGAACCTTGAGGTGAAGAGCGGCTCGGTGTTCGGGTTCCTGGGGCCGAACGGCGCGGGCAAGACGACGACCATCAAACTGCTGACCGGCTTGCTCCGCCCCACCGGTGGCCGGGCCTGGATCGCGGGCCAGGAGGTGCAGGTGGAGCGCGTGCAGGCGCGGGCGCTGTTCGGCTACCTGCCCGAAGACCCCGTGTTCTACGGCTGGATGACGGCGCGGGAACTGCTCACCTATGCCGGGCGACTGTTCGGCATCCCCGACCGCGCCCTCAAGCCGCGCGTGGAGGAACTGCTGGACCTGGTGGGGCTGAAACCCGTGGCCGGCCGCAAGGTGGGCGGGTTCTCGCGGGGGATGCGGCAACGGCTGGGCCTGGCCCAGGCGCTGGTCAACGCCCCGCCGGTGCTCATTCTGGACGAGCCTGCCTCGGCGCTGGACCCCATCGGGCGGCACGAGGTGCTGGCGCTCATCCGTCGGCTGCGCGTCCACGACGGCATCACCATCTTCATGTCCACGCATATCCTCGCCGACGTGGAGCGGACGTGCGATACCGTCGCCATCATAGACCGCGGGCGGCTCCTTGCCGTGGCCGATCAGGAGGAGTTGCGCCGCCGCTATGCCGTGCCGGTGTTCACGGCGGTGGTGGCCGGCGAAGAATCCGACATTCGCGCGCTGCACGCCCGACTGGAATCGCTGCCCTGGGCCGATCGCGTGGAGCGCGCCAACGACTGCCTGCGCGTGTTCGCGACCGACGAGGAGACTGCGCGCCGCCAACTGCCCGCGATCATCGCGTCCAGCCCCGCCATCCTCCTCCGCTACGAAGTGGGGATGTCCAGCCTGGAAGATGTCTTCCTGCGGGTGCTGGGCCGCGAACCCGGCGGACGCCATGCCTCGGGAGGTGCATGACCATGCGGCTTGGGACTCTCTTGAAGAAGGAACTCCTGGAGTACTGGCGGACCTACCGCGCCGTGGTTCTCGGCGTCGTGTTCGTGGTCTTTGGGATACTGTCGCCCGCGGCGGCGCGCTACATGCCCGACATCCTCGCCACGTTGGACACGCAGGGGATGGTCATCCAGTTGCCCCCGCCCACGGTGGCCGATGCCAACGCGCAGTTCGTCAAGAACATGTCGCAAATCGGGGCCATCGTGCTGATTCTCATCGCCATGGGCGCGGTCTCCCGCGAGCGGGACAAGGGGACGGTGGCCTTCACCTTGAGCAAGCCCGTGCCGCGCGGGGCGTTCCTGCTGTCCAAGGCGCTGGCGCTGCTGATCGTAACGTGGGCCGCGCTGGCGCTGGCGGCGATGGTCCACGCGTACTACACGTGGCTCCTGCTCGGCCCGCTGCCGTTGGGCCGCTGCGCGGTCATGGCAGCGCTGGTCGGCGTGTACCTCACCGCGCTTCTGGCAATCACGTTCCTGGGCAGCACCCTGACGAAGAGCCTGGCGGTGTCGGCGGCTGTGGGCTTCGGCGGCTACCTGCTCATCAGCCTGCTCGGCGCGATCCCGCGACTGGCCCCGTATCTGCCGGGCGACCTGCTGGGGCGGGCCCTGGCTGCGGGCAACGGCGCGCCCCAGATGGCGTGGGGCGGCTTCATCAGCGCGCTGGTCATCGCCGTGGTCTGTTGGGTGGCGGCCTGGCTTGCCTTCCGCCGGGTGGAACTATGAGCGCGAACCCGCCTGCGCCGCAGCCCTGGGCGACCCCGCACACGCGAGGGGCAACCTGATGCAGCCCCAGCCGCGTGCGTACTACCGTTCCTTCCCCACCCAGTTGTGGGTGCTCGTAGGGGGCGGGTTCATCAACTCCCTCGGAAGCGCGCTGGTGTTCCCGTTTCTGACCCTCTACCTCCGACAGCGGTTTGGAATCCCCCTGCTACAGGTGGGGCTCGTGCTCACCGCCAACGCCGTTGCCGGCCTGCTTGCCGGCTTGCTGGGCGGGTTCATCGCCGACCGATTCGGGCGACGGTCGGTCATGCTCGTCAGCCTGGCGTCCACAAGCGTTGTGCTGCTCCTGATCGGGTTGGCCTCCACGTACGGGCAGGCCGTCTTGCTGGCCGCCGCCATCGGCCTCACAAGTCCCCTGTCCCAGCCCGCGCGAGACGCCATGATCGCCGATTTGACCCAGCCAAGCCAGCGGGCTGAAGCCTACAGCATGCTGCGCGTCGCTACCAACCTGGGCTACGCCATCGGCCCGGCCATCGGCGGGTTCCTGGCCAGCGTCTCGTACCTGCTCTCCTTCGGCCTGGCCGCGTCGGCCTCGCTGGCGGTGTTCGTCGTAACGTGGTTCCTGGTGCGCGAGACCCTGACCGACGCCGCCCGAGCGCGCGCCAGCAACAATCCATCGGGCGGATTCGGCCCGGTCTTTCGCGACGCGCCGTTCATGCTCTTCTGCGTGCTGGGGCTTTTGACCGCAGTGGCCTACGCCCAGGTAACGACGAACTTGCCGGTGCACATGAAGGAATCGCTGGGGCTGGGCGAGCGCTACTTCGGGTGGGTCATGACCACCAACGCGGCGATGGTGGTGGCGCTCCAGATGGCCATCACCCGCGCCATCGCGCGCTGGCCGCGGCTGCCGACCCTGGCGCTCGGCGCGGCCCTGTACGGTGTGGGCGTGGGAGCCATCGGGTTGGTGTCGGCGTTCCCCGGGTTCATCGTGTGCTCGGTCATCTACACCCTGGGCGAGATAGTGGTCTCACCCACGGCCAACGCCTTCACCGCCGACCTTTCGCCGGCCGAGATGCGCGGGCGCTACATGGGGCTTCTGGCCCTCACGTGGGGCGTGGCGTATGGCATCGGCCCCGCGCTGGGCGGCGCGATGTACGACGCGGGGTTCAAAGTGGCCCTGTGGTTCGCGGCGGGTGGCCTCGCCTTGAGCACGGCCCTGGGCTATCTCTTGCTCCAGCGGTACCTGCGCAAGCGGGGCTAGCGCGGGCCGCGGAACACCGCCGGCAGGAAGACCCGCTTCGCCACGGGCGGCCTGGTCGCCGTCC
>DAOTVT010000084.1:0-5343 GCA_034436295.1 Anaerolineae bacterium
CCGCCGTATCCGCCACGGATGCGTGTACACGACAAACCGATGCGGGCGCAGGTAGCCCACCAGGGTCTGGTTGAGAACGTCGGCCAACTGTACCGAGAGCGAAGTAGGCGAGGAAAACGACGCGACCAGGCTCACGCCGAGGCGCGCGGACTTGGTAACAAACTCGTAACTGGCCCGCCCCGTCCCGAGGAGAAACTTGTCGCCCAGAGGAATGCCGCGGAGTACGCACGCGCCCAGGGCCTTGTCCACCGCATTGTGCCGGCCGATGTCCTCGCACACGACCACCGCCTCGCCCGAGGCCGTGAATACCCCCGCCGCGTGAATGCCGCCGGCCACCCGGTACGATTCCTGCGCGGCGGCCAGCAGTTTGGGCGCGCCACGCAGGGCAGCATCCGCAACCTCAACGCCCGCGCCCAGAGGCGGGACGGTGCAGGCCCAGTCGCCGGGGGCGTTGGCCGCGCACCCCGACCGAACGAAGCGCGGCTTGGCGAGTTTCTCGGCGTCCAGGCCGGCGCCCGGGCGCAGGCGCACGCTGACCCTCTTGGGGACATCGCCCCCGTCGGTGGACACCGACGCGATGTCTTCCGCGCCGGACACGATGCCCTCGCCCAGGCAGTACCCCACCGCCAGTTCCTTCTCCAGCCCCGGCGTATGCATGAGCACCGCCACCAGGGTGTCGCCCACGGCGATTTCCAGGGGCGCTTCTACCACGACCCACCCCTCTTCGGGGCCGGGCGCTCCCCACGGATGCCCCTCCCACCGGAAAAGCCCCGGAGACTCCACGTTCCCCAACCCCTGGTTTCGTCGCTTCACCCTGACCTCCGATCTTCGGTGCGCTGCAACGGGACGGATGCGGTCTGCCCGCTACGCCGCCGCGCCTACGGCCCGCCCTCCGCCGTCGGCTCGGGCGTCGGCGACGGTTCTGGCGTCCACGTCGGGCTGGGCGACGGCAAGGGCGTGGGCGTTGGGCTGGCCTCGGGAGAGGCCGTCGGCGTGGGCGTTGGGCTGGGCGTGGGCGCAGGCGTGCGCGTGCGGGTCGGCGTGGCGCTGGGCGTGCGCGTGGGCGTCGGCGTAACGGTGGGCGTGCGGGTCGGCGTAGGCGTGGGGTTCGCCACCTCCACCAGCACGCGACTTTCCACGGAATTGCCCCGATGGTCGTACACAACCAGGCGCAGGGTGTAGAGGCCATTGGCCAACTCGCGCGTGTCCCACTGGGTCAGCAGGCCGCGATCCACCATGCTGCCGACGGGCGCGCTGACGGGCCCCCAGCCCAGCGGACTGCTCCCCACGCCGTACTCCACCACGTAGTGGGAGAAGTCGCCCATGCGCGCCGTGCCGATGACCTGCACGAGTCCGGCCACCTGCGCGTTCGGCTCGGGGCGCTCTATGACGGCGATGGGCGCGAAGGTGTGCACGGAGCAGGTGGCCGCCGGCGGCTGGGGAATGTTGTTCTTCTCCACCCACGGGCGGAACTCCTCGGGCCAGACCTCAAAGTAGCGCTCCTCCACCACGTTGGCCGGACAGAACTCGGTGGCGCGCTGCCCGCTCACGGTGCAGATGCGCACCAACTGATGGACGTCCTTGCTGGGGTCGGTGGGTTGCGTGCCGGCGACGAAGACCTCCGTGCCGCGCGCCGGGCACACCTCGCTGGGCGCCGAGCCCGACACGGTGCAAATCTCCGCCGTAACAATCCCTGGCGGGCGGACGAATTCCTTCGGGGGCACGCCCTGCAGCGCCTCCTTCATGAAGCGATTCCAAATCGGGCCGGCCGCCCGCACCCCAGGCAGGCGCTTCATGGGCGTGTTGTCGCTGTTGCCCACCCACACGCCCACGGCCAGGTCGGGCGTGTACCCAATCGTCCAGCCGTCGCGGTAGTCGTCGGTGGTGCCGGTTTTCACCGCGGCGGGCCGCCCGATTTCCAGCAGGTTCCCAGGACCGAAGGCGGGCAGCCGCGCCTTGTTGTCCGACAGGATGCTCGTGATGAGATAGGCGTGCTGGGGCGACACGACCTGCTCCCCACGATTGGGATTCAGGGATTCAATCACGTGCCCCTGGCTGTCCACGATGCGGCGGATGGGCGTGGGGGGAAGGCGCACGCCGCCGTTGGCCAACGCCTGGTACGCCCCCACCATCTCCAGCAGGGTAACGTCGCCGCCGCCCAGCGTCAGCGACAGGCCGTAGTCGGGCCGATTCAGCGACGTGATCCCCAGTCGGTGCGCGGTCTCCAGCATGTTCTTCAGCCCCACGAACTGGAGGGCCTTGACGGCGGGGATGTTGTAGGAATTGGCCAGCGCCGTGCGGACGGTAACGGGGCCGTGCTCCTTGTTGTCGTAATTGTGCGGCTTGTAGGGCGGGTTGGCGCCGTCCGGGAACTCGGTCTCCATGTCCAGGATCACCGTCGCGGGCGTCCACCCCATCTCAAACGCCGTGAGGTAGGTGATGGGCTTGATGGACGAGCCGGGCTGCCGAAGGCGCAGGGCCACGTTCACCTGGCCGTCTATGGTCTTGTCGTTGAAGTCGGCGCTGCCCACCATGGCGAGGATTTCGCCGGTGTGCACGTCCAGGGCCACCAGCGCGCCGTTGGTGGCGTGGTAGGTGTCGCGCACCTGGGCGATGTGCTCGCTCACGGCGCGCTGGGCGATGGCCTGCATCTGCGGATCCAGCGTCGTATAGACCTGGAAGCCGCCTCGGTACAGCACCTCGGTGCCGTACTTCTGCTCCAGAATCTCGCGCACGTAGGCGACGAAGTGCGGCGCTTCCGAGCCGAATCGGGGCGGCACCAGGTTCAGCGCCTGCTGGGCGGCAGCCTCGGCCTGGGCGCTGGTGATGTAGCCCTGCTCCACCATGAGTTGCAGGACGACGCGCTGGCGCTTCTTGGCGGCGTCAAAGTGGGCATACGGGTCGTAGAGCGCGGGGGCCTGGGGCAGGCCAGCCAGGAACGCCGATTCCGCCAGGTCTAGCGCCGCCGCGGTCTTCCCAAAATACGTCTCGGCCGCCGCCTCTATGCCATACGCCAGGTTGCCGTAGTTGATCTCGTTCAGGTAAATCTCCAGAATCTCGTCCTTGCTGTAGCGGCGGGTGATTTCGGCGGCGAGCACGGCCTCGGTGATCTTGCGCTTGAGGCTCACCTCTGGGGTCAGGAACAGCGTCTTGACCAACTGCTGCGTGATGGTGCTGCCGCCCGACACGATGCGGCGCTCGGTAACGTCGTACCAGAGCGCGCGCAGCACCGACAGCGGGTCAAACCCAGGGTGGCGGTAGAAGTTGGCGTCCTCGGTCGCAATCGTCGCGTTGCGGACGTAAGGGGAAATCTGGCTGAGGGGCACCACCGTGCGCTTGCCCCCGTAGGGGTCAAAGATTTCGTACAAGAGGCCGCCGTTGCGGTCGTAGATTTTGGTGCTCAGGAACGTGGCCGAGCGCGCCCGCAGTTCTTCGGGCGGCGGCAGGTTGCGCGCGACGCGGGCGTAGAGCACAACGCCGACGGCGAGGGCCGCGAAGAACAGCGCCACGGCCACCGCCGACGCGATGGCGAAGGCCCTGGCGGCGCGGTACATCGCGCTGGGCCGCGCGCGTGTCGTGGCGGGTGGGTGAACAGGGTGTCTGTGCATCGTGAATCTTCTCTCTTGGGAAGCCTGCTTGAAGAACGCCCGAAACGGGCTTCAGGTTCCGACAGCATCAGGTTCGGCCTCATTATAGTATGGGCGACGGGCGAAGCAAATCGCGCGGGCGCGCCGCCGATTCGGCTACGTCTTGTGTTGGTAACCAAGACGCGACGCTCTTTCGGAAGTGCGTCGCACCGATGCCCATGGCGCGACCTGCGCACTTTGGAACCGAGTCGCCGCCGCTGGGTTTTTGCACTTGTGCGCCGCAGCGTGCTATAATCTGCGCGCTGTGCACTACTTGGATGGGAGGTCTGTATGCCACAACTTGGCGTTCCCGAATTGATCCTGATCCTGGTGATCGTGATCATCATCTTTGGCGTGGGGCGCTTGCCAGAGATCGGATCGGCAATGGGAAGGGCCATCCGCGGGTTCCGCGAAGCATCCGCTGGCGAGCCGAAGAAGACGGAAAGCACGGACGAGCCTGCCGCGAAGGACAAGAACAACCAGGGCTAATTACATCGTCTCCAGGAGCGGGACATGGCCGACACAACCGCGGATGTATTCCCGTACCTGCTGGTGCTCGGACGTCCAGCCAGCGGCAAGTCCGAGTTCATAGACTACATGTCCAAGGTGCCCGATGCCGTGCGGGCGTACCGCTACGCCATCGGGAACTTTGACGTCCTGGACGACTTCGTCTTCCTCTGGCAGCATTTCGTGGAGGATGACGAACTGGAGAAGCAGGGCAAGCCGCGGCGGCTGTCGCGGCCGGCCGAGTTCGGCTACGTCGTCGCGTCGGACGAGGTCTGGGACGTGCTGATGGACGACCTGAACCGCGAGTTGCAGGCCAGGCTCCGCGCCGGCCCCAAGCCAGGGCACACGACGCTGATAGAGTTCTCGCGGGGCAGAACATACGGCTACGAGCGCGCCCTGGCGCGATTGGATCCCCGCGTGCTCCAACAGGGCGCGATCCTGTACTTCCTTGTCTCCTTTGAGGAGTCGTGGCGGCGCAACCTGGCGCGCTACGACGAGAAACGCAAGAGCGGCATCCTTACCCATTCGGTGCCGCGTTCCGAGATGGAGCGCACCTACGGCGAGGACGATTGGGGGCGCCTCACGGGCGGCAAGCCCGACGGCTACCTGCGCACCCAGGGCATCACCGTCCCGTTCGTTCCCCTGTTCAACGAGCCAGAGAGCACCGATCCCCGCGTGCTGGACCGCCGATACGGGCTTGCGCTGAACACGCTCAAACTCCTGTGGGACAAGAGCCGCTGACCCCGGCCCCGCACCGGTATCCACGAATAACACGAATGCACACGAATGGAGAAGAATTCAGTCCACCTGCGACGCACCTCGGAGGTGCGTCGCAGGTGGGGCAGGTATGCGACCCCGCCCTGCGCGCCCGTGGCTTGACAAGTTCGTAGGCCGGCCTTCCGTAGCGCCGGGCGCTACGCTCCGTTCCCCATCCGCATGGATTGGCGTGATTCGCGGTTCTAGACCGCCATCCACGAATAACACGAATCCACACGAATGGAGAAGAGAATAGACCCCAAGGGTCTCGGAGACCCTTGGGGTCTTTGCACTCGTGGGCTCGACCTCACCTATCCCCCCCCCAGGCCTCCCCTTTCCTCTCCGCGCGCGGAGAGGAAAGGGGAGGGTGTGGGAGGGGTAAGGTGAGGTTGGACATACGGGCCGCGCATGCTTAGCGTAAGGGCTACGCTCCGTTCCCCATTCGCGTGGATTG